>PLIU01000131.1 GCA_003140095.1 Verrucomicrobiales bacterium
GTGAAATCCTGCGAGAGATAACTGACCACCAATTCGCGCCGGGCCGTGACTTCGCCGCTGTCGGGCGCTTGCAGGCCGGCGAGAATCTTCAGAAACGTCGTTTTGCCGGAGCCATTGCGTCCGACCAATCCGATGCGATCGCTTTCGTCGATGCCCAGGGTGGCGGAACGAAGGATCGCCCGCTCGTTGTAGCGGACGACCAAATCGGTGGCGGCGAGAATGGTGGACATGCCAGCTTGATGAGTAGTCGAATGCGGGCGCGGAGTCGAAACCAAAGTGGCTGAGTCCGCGAAATAGAGGATCCCAGCGAGGAAGAAGATTTCAAACCGTGGGTGAGGGGAATGTTTCTCAGGGGAATCGGGAAAAGAAACATGGCATCCAGAATTTGCTTCAGTTTCCTGGAAAAGCTTCTATTTCGTGTTGGCGCCACTGGCCGGTGGCCCAAGTGACCAGCAGGCTGGTGGCCAGGCTGAGCAATCCGACCCGACGGATAATGGGGAACCCACAGCCGGGCTGCCGCACCGATTGCCGGGGAAAGGCTTGCTGGTTTTCCGCAGAGTCCGGGGTTGGTGACACAAGAGCCGTCCACGACCGTCACCTCCCGGCCCAGAGGTCCCTCGTGGCGGTGGCGGCGAGGGCCTGTGCATCAGGCTCTCGAGGCCGCCCGTGCCTGGCAGTAAGGGCTGGTGGTAGCGGGCGCCGCTGGCAGACAAAGGGTCTTGGCTTGGCGGATGGCCTCGCGGCAAGAGGCGGCCGCCTGGGAAATTTGCCACAGAAAAGTCCAGAAGACCAAGCGCAGATTCCAGCAAGGGTCGCGGGAACGAGCGCCCTGCTCCTGCTGGGCCAAGCGCACGGCGGGAATCCAGGCTGCGAAGAGGCGTTCTGGCGGTTGGCAGCGGTTCTCTTTTCGATCACTGGCGCATTTTCGCTCTGGCTCAGGCTTACACGATGCGCGGTGGCGGTTCTACGGCAGTGTAATCCGGTAGAAGATGGCGGGATAACCGAGGATGTTGGTGTCGGTGAAAGTCCATCCTCCGTTGGAATCGGCGACGTTTGTGAAGATCGGCTGCCAGTTGATCGGAGTGTCAAGATTGGAGGCTGCCTGCAGCACATACAAAGAGCCGGGAGCGCCGCTGAAGGTCAACAACGCGGTCAAGGCGGGGTTGAGAGCGGCCTGCAACGGTGGCAAGGCAACCGTGACCGTGGCGACCGTGCTAGTCACGCTGCCCTGAGGCCCGGTGATAATAACCTGATAATCGCCGCCGCCCGCCGCCCCGGAGACGTTCTCGAGGCTCAACGTGGGAGCACCGCCGAAAGCCACTTTGCGAACACGATTGTTGAACCAATCCGCGATTAAGATGTTGCCGCTTGGGTCCGCTGCCACGGCGGAGGGAAAGGCCAAGCTGGCATTTGTCGCCGGTCCGCCGTCACCGGAGTAGCCGGGCGACCCACTGCCTGCAATGGTGCTGATGATCCCGTTGATGTCCACTTTTCGGATGCGATTGGTGTAAGTGTCTGCGAACAAAATGTTGCCGGAAGAGTCCACGGTTAGATTGGCGGGATTGCTCAGGCTGGCCTCGGTCGCTGGACCGCCATCGCCAGCGTAGCCGGAGGTTCCGTTGCCCGCCACTGTGGTGATGATCCCAGCGGCGTCAACTTTCCGAATGTGAGTGGATTGCGCAATGAACAGATTGCTAGAGGCGTCCACCGCCACGCCATTCGGATAACCCACGCCAGCCTGGGTCGCCGGGCCGTCGTTGCCCGAATACGTGTCGCTTCCATTTCCGGCCACAGTCGTGATAATTCCGTTGACGCCGACCTTGCGGATACGACTATTGCCCTCGTCGGCGATGAAGATATTGCCGAAGACGTCCACCGCCACTCCTGTAGGGCCTGAGAGGCTGGCGTTGGTCGCCGCCTTGCCATCGCCAGAATAGCCCTCCGTCCCATCGCCGGCTACGGTCGAGATAATCCCGTTGGTCTGCACTTTACGGATGACATTGTTGAACTGCTCCGCGATGAAGATATTGCCGGACGCGTCCACTGCCACGTCAACAGGCGACACGCTGGCATTGGTCGCCTGGCCACCGTCGCCAGAATAGCCATTTGATCCGTTGCCAGCCACAGTGGTGATGATCCCATCAGTGTCCACTTTACGAACCCGGTTGTTATCCTCGTCGGCGATGAAGATATTGCCGAAGACGTCCACCGCCACGCCATAAGGACTCCATAAGCTGGCGTCGGTTGCCGGCACGTTCTCGCCCGCGTAACCACCCGCTCCGCTGCCGGCCACTGTCCTTATAATCCCGTTGGTGTCCACTTGGCGAACACGGTTGTTTAGCCAATCCGCGATGAAGAGGTTGCCGGAGGGGTCCAGCTCCAGGCCGTCGGGATCACCCAAACTGGCATTGGTCGCCGCGCCGCCATCACCAGAAAAGCCCTCCGTCCCATCACCGGCCACCGTGTTAATGATCCCATTGGTCCCAACCATGCGAATGCGCTCGTTGCCAGTGTCAGCGATCCAGAGATTGCCGAAGCGGTCCAAGGCCACCCAAGAAGGCGCATTAAGGCTGGCGTTGGTCGCGTGGCCGCCGTCGCCAGAATAGCTGGCTGATCCGTTGCCCGCCACAGTGGTGATTATCCCGTTGGTAGCCACCTTGCGAATACGATTGTTGTACACGTCGGTGATAAAGAGATTACCGGAAGCATCCACCGTGACCGAGTTGGGTGATCCCATTTTGGCCGCCGTCGCCAGGCCGCCGTCGCCGGAATAGCCAAAGCTTTCGCCAATGCCCGCCACCGTGGAAATAATCCCGTTGATGTCCACTTTTCGGATGACGTAATTGCCGAAGTCGGCGATAAACAGGTTGCCGACGGCGTCCACTGCCACGTCGCAGGGAGTCGCCAGGCCTGCATTGGTCGCCGGGCCACCATTGCCGGAATAACCGAACACCCCGCCCGCGACAGTGGTGATGATCCCATTGGTGTCCACTTTGCGCACGCGGTTGGCAAAATACTCAGCGATATAAAGATTGCCGGCCGCGTTCAGCACGACGCCGGCAGGGTGGTTAAGGTTGGCATTGGTCGCCAGCCCGTCATCGCCAACCCAGCCTCCGGCCACCGTGCTAATGATGTTGTTCGGAAGGCTGATGCCGTTCCGTTGCCACTGGTAAGTGAACGGCCCCGCGCCCCGCACCCCCACCTGCAATGTCACAGTATTGCCGAGCACAACCGTTTGGCTGACGGGCTGTTGGGAAATGGAAAGCCCTGACTGCGCCAGAGCGGCCGGCGGCGAAAGCGCCGGCAGGAAAATCGCGGCGGGGCAAAGCGCCGTCAGGCCAAGGAAAACGTGCGTTTTCATAAGCTTCTTCAAATCTGAGCGGTCGGGGAAACCGACTTTGTTAAATTACACAGGCCTCACCCGGACAAGGAAGAACGGTGATAGCTTTAGGATTTAAAGCCGAAGCGCTGCCAGTATGCAAGGGAAAAACGTGGGTCTTTTGGCGCAACAAACGTTGGTCTCTGCTCTTTCCGCACAACCGTCATCTTGATCTGTCCAAAAACTAAAATGCGCCCTTTTCAGTCCTGCACCTCGCCAAAAATCAATCCGATTCCTCATCCTAAAAGATTTTTCGAGGAGTTTTGATGGAATCGGGCTAATGCAGGGTGAACTATGAACAATATTAAAAAAACAGCCCTGGCCCTGATAACGATGGCGGCGATCTCAGCGAACATCTCTCGGGCAGACGATGGCGCCGTAGCCGTACCTCCCCCCCGCCCATTCGCAAATCTGGTCACGGATGACGAGGCATTGGAGGCGTGGGTGCACGGGAACGGACCCAACGACCTCTACAAACCGCAACTTGATTTCACCTTCGAGTTGCCGTTGAACGAAATTGCGAAAAAAATTGTCCTGCAGTTCAAAAACCAATTCGACCTCATTTTGCCGAGCGATTTCGACCCCGCTACAATTATGGTGAAATTGGAACTCAAAAACGTCAACGCCATTGAGATTTTCAACGCCATGAATATGTATTTTGACACCGGAAACATTCCGGCGCATTGGAAATTGACGCTTAACGGCAGCCGGCCCACAGCCATCCTGGAAATTAAGAAGCTTCCGGTTACCCCCGCCCCGCCATCGGTTGAGCCTGCAAGAAAGCATACCGTGTTTTCCATCGCGGAGCTACTTTATATGGATAACCAACCCGACAAGCGCGCGGCATGGATTACGGCCCAGGTTTCCGGGGTTTTGTACGACATTCAAAAGCCGGGACACCCTCCGGCGAATGAGAGTATGCCGGGCGGCCTTTTGACCCAAGGCACGGCCATCCAAATCCATAAAGAAGCCGGCCTTTTGGTCTTCACAGGCACCGCCGAGGAAAGCGAATTGGTCCACTCCACCCTGGAAGCCCTCAAACAAACTGAGACACAGCAAATTTTAAAAGGGGGGGATCCTCAACCCACGGAGAACTTGAAAAAATGAGGGCGATCTGGCATATTTGACGCAGATGATCGTTCTCTCTTCTTCCATGTCCATCCCGCTCAGCGACGCGACGCGGCTTATGAAGGAATCCGCCGCCAACCCGGCTGACGACGCACAAGCGCGCCAGATTTCAGCGGCGCTGGGCAAGGGAAACGAGGCCGCGTTCAACCAATTGTATGACCGCTATCACGGGCGGCTTTTCCGCCTCGCGCTGGCCCTGGGCCACGGGGATGACACCCTGGCGCATGAGACGGCGCACGCGGCGCTGCTGACGGCGGCGGCCAAGCTCAAGGCGGTCGAAAGTGAGGAGCATTTGTGGAACTGGCTGGCGCGGGCGGCCCGCCAGCATTTGAGCAAAGACCGGCGGCGGCAGCAGCGCCATCCGCAGCCCGCCCGCTTGGAGAACCTGCCTCATCCCGCCGAAAACGCCACCACGGAAAGCGCGCTGGACAACAGTATTGACATGGCGTTGCTGGCGCTGGAGCCGGAGGACCGCCAGGTGGTGGAATGGTTTTACTTTGACGGATTAAGCCACAAGGAAATCGCCGCGCGCCTGGCCGCAACGGTCAAGGCCGTCTCCAGCCGCCTGGAACGCGCGCGCGCCAAACTGCGCCTGTTGCTGGCCAAAGAAAGGTCCCATGAAACCTGAGAAACGAAGGTTACTCGACGATGTGCTCGGCCAGGCCCGGCGCGAAGCCACGCTGCTGGCCGGGGGACAAATCCTGCGCCACCGCCGGTGGCAACGCGCCGGCACGCGGTCGCTGGCGGTTTTGGCCGTGGCCGTGCTGGCCGCGGTGGCCATTCATCAAAAGCGCCCAGTTCAGGTTGGGTCGCAGTCAAGTTCGGCGCATCCCGGCCCGCAGCCGGCGCAGGTTCAATACCTTACGGATGACCAATTGCTGGCGTATTTTCCGAACACGCCAATTGGTCTGATCAAGACCGCCAACGGCAGGAAATCGTTGATATTTCCGCATCCCGGGGATGAGGAGAAATTCATTATCCGCCTGTGAGGGGTTGTAAGCCGTATTTTCGGTTTGGAGTTGGACGAGATGGTGGACAGGCGGCTTCCCGGCCTGAGCGAGGATAAGCAGTCGGAGGTTGAGGCTGGAAGGAAGCAGATGGGCGCGATTATGGGCAAATTGTTTGGGGCAAAGAGCGAATTCAATCAAAGGGATCAAACCATATCTTGCTTTGACCATTGGTGTTCATTGATGGGCTTTCCTCCAGGCGTGAAGTTTGGGAGCCACGCTCTTGCGGCTGCCCATCTGCAACCGATCCGCGATTTCTCGGATGGTCAGCGTCGTCTCCCGCCGCAGCCGCGCGGAGGCTTTTCCGTCATCATGGATGACGAAAAATCCGTATGGGCCGCAAAGATTTCACTCCTGAGCATGGAAGCC
>PLIU01000491.1 GCA_003140095.1 Verrucomicrobiales bacterium
GTGATGATGCCCAAGGGCCAAATCATGTCCATGCCGACGTGCGGGCCGCCGGGGCCTTCGGCCGCCAGGCCTTTGCAGTAATAGGGATTCCTCGAGGACAGAACATACCGCCGCGTGTTGGCATAAAGCGGGTCCTTCGTTGTGATCGCGCCCAAGTACGGGAGCGAAAGCAGGCTGGGAATATTGCCGTCGTCGATGCAGTAGAAGTTGCCGTAGGCATCCAACTCGTACGGGTAGATGTTTCCCATTCCCAAAGGATTGGCCACGGCGTAATCGCGCAAAGCTTCCTCCACTTCGCCGGCCAACGCCCGGCAATCCGCCGCCGCAGCCGGTTCACGGCGGATTAGTTCCAGCATGTCGGCCGCCTGCCGGAGACTTACCGCCGCGAAAAAATTGGACGGCGCCAGGAAAGGGAAAATCGTCGCGTCGTCGCTCGGGCGAAACATCGAGTAAATCAGGCCGGCCGGCTTGGCCGGATTGCCGTAGCCGCTCCCCGGCAAACTGTCCGAGGGCGTGGAAGTGACCCGCTGGAAGTGATACGGCCCGCGGCCGTGCTTGCGTTGTTGCTCGCGGAACGTCTTCGGAATCCGCAAAACGGCTTCCTGCCATTGGTCGTCGAAAGGCGAGGCGTCGCCGGTTGTTTTCCAATACCCGTGCGCCAGCCGGATGGTGTAGCAGAGCGAATCGACTTCCCATTTGCGCTCGTGGACGCCCGGCTTCATGTCGGTCGCGTCGCTTTTCCAATCGCTGATTTTCGTTTCGTCCTTGTAAAAGGCGTTGGCGTAGGGGTCTTTCAAAATGCACCGTGTTTGCCGGTTGATGACGCCTGCGATAAGCTGCCGCAACCTCTCATCCTCCTTCGTCAACGGCAGATAGGGCCAGACCTGCGCCGAACTGTCCCGCAACCACATGGCATCGATGTCGCCGGTGATGACGTAAGTGTCGGGGCGCCCGTTGATCATTTCAAAATCGACCGTCGTGTCCAAAGTATTTGGAAAACAATTCTCAAACATCCACGCCAGTTCCTTGTTGCCGATGGACGATTTGACGCGCTCGATGGTACGCTCGACCGCCGCGCTCTTGAAACGCCGTTTGGCTTCGGGAATCCGCACCACCGGAAATTCCGATGCGGCGCCTCCCGCCACGGAGCCAAGCATGGCGGTGGAAGCGAGGAGGGAAGTATCGCGGATGAACTCTCTTCTATTCATTGGACGCGCACATTAAGCGAATTTAAATATATTTACAACCGCAGCCTGAGCCATTAAAGATGCCACCATGGCAACGATGAATTCGACCGGCGCGGCGGCCGCGTCCACGCAACCGGCGAGCAATCAAACCTACCGCGGCCCCTTCGCGATCATGACCATTCTTTTTTTCATGTGGGGTTTCATGACGGTATGGAATGACGTGCTGATCCCGCGTTTCAAGGAAGCGTTCACGTTGAGTTATTTCCAGGCCATGCTGGTGCAGTTCGCTTTCTTCGGCGCCTACGGCATCGGCTCGCTGATTTATTACATCATTTCGATGACTTCCGGCGACCCGATCAACCGCATCGGCTACAAAAACGGCGTCATCATCGGCTTGCTTATCGCGGCCCTTGGCAGCGTTTTGTTTTATCCCGCGGCCTTGGCGACCTCGTATCTGTTTTTCCTGGTGGCTTTGTTTGTCGTCGGATTGGGGTTCGCCATGCTGCAAATCGCGGCCAATCCCTACGTGACGATTCTGGGGCCGGAGGCAACCGCGTCCAGCCGGTTGAATCTCTCCCAGGCGTTCAATTCCTTTGGCACGACTATCGGCCCGATCATCGGCGGCTGGCTGATCTTCACTATTTTGTCCAACAAAGAAGCGCACGGAGCGGACTCGGTGAAAATCCCTTATCTCGGTTTCGCCGCCGTCTTCGTGCTGCTCGCGGTGTTCTTCAAGTTCGCGCACCTGCCCAGTTTCACCAACACCGGGAAAATTGAACACGGTTTGGGCGCGTTGAAACATCCGCACACGGCTTTGGGCATGCTGGCCATCTTCATGTATGTCGGCGGCGAAGTGACGGTAGGGAGCGTTATCATCAATTACCTCGCTCTGCCCAAGCTCGGAGGGTTGGGCCATGAGGAGGCCAGCAAATTCCTGGCCTTTTACTGGGGCGGATTGATGGTCGGGCGTTTTATGGGCGCGTTCGCATTGAGCGCGATGAAGAAATCATTGAAACACATCCTCGTGGCGCTGGTGCCGGTGGTGGCGTTTATCACCGTTTGGAGTCTTTCCGGCCGGTACAATGCGCTCCATTACGGCCCGGCCCTGGTCGTGTTGTTGGCGGCCTTTTATTTGGGTGAAGCCAGCGCGCATCGGATGCTGGCCCTGTTCAGCGCGCTCATCATCGGTTTGCTCCTCACAAGCATGTGTACGACCGGCGAAACGGCCAAGTGGACCATCCTGGGCGTGGGCTTGTTTTGTTCGGTCATGTGGTCCAACATTTTTTCTCTCGCCATTGAAGGGCTGGGCCCGCAAAAGAGCCAAGCCTCCTCCTTGCTGGTCATGGCAATCCTGGGCGGGGCGGTTCTTCCCCCGTTGCAAGGCTGGATCGCCGATAATTTTGGGATTCAAGCATCGTTCATCGTGCCCATGCTGGCATTTGCCTACATCGCTTTTTACGGAATCTACGGCTACAAAGCCGGACGAACCGCACAAGCAGCGATGCCACTTTAATTTATGCCATGAATAAGAATGCTTCCGTCCCTTCCGTCGTTTTCGTCCTTTTCGTCCTTTTCATCTCCATGGCGCTGCGATCGTTCGGCGCGGCCGATGAAAAGCTCCTGCTCTGGTTTCAACAACCGGCCACGCAGCCCATGAACGAAGCCTTGGCCATTGGCAACGGCCGCATGGGCGCACTGGTGTTCGGCGCGCCCGCCAAAGAACGCCTCTGCCTCAACGAGAGCAGCCTTTGGACCGGCGATGAAAACCCCGACGGCAATTACGACTCCATGGGCGCTTATCAGGTCCTTGGCAACGTCTTCATCAACCTGCCCGGCCACGAATCCGCCTACCCTTATCGCCGCGAGCTCGACCTCGGCCAGGCGCTGACGCACGTGCATTATGAATGCAACGGCGTGCCATTTGAGCGCGAATTTTTTTGCAGCCATCCGGCCGGGGTGCTCGCCGCCCGCTTCACCGCCGCCCAGCGCGGCCGTTACACCGGCGGCATCGAGATGAATGATTCGCACAACGCCAAAACCGTAGTATCCGGCAACCGCATGACCGTGGCCGGCAAACTGGACAACGGTTTGAAATACGAATGGCAGATCGTGGTGTTGCACGACGGCGGCACAGTGGCCGCCGCCAACGGCCCCGCCCTCGATTTCAAGGATTGCGACAGTCTCACGCTGTTGCTCGCCTCCGGCACGGATTACGTCATGGACAGCGCGAAACATTTCCGCGGCGAAGACCCTCATGCGCGCCTGACTGCGCGATTGGACGCCGCCGCGCAGAAGAATTATCGCGACTTGAAGGCGGAACATGTGCAAGACTTCCAGGCCTTGTTCAATCGCGTCTCGCTGAACCTCGGAGAATCCTCCCCGGCCCAGCGCGCCTTGCCGACGGACCAACGCAAGCTCAAGGCCTTCCAGACCGTCGATCCCGAACTGGAGCAACTGCTCTTCCAGTTTGGCCGTTACCTGCTCATCTCGTGTTCGCGCCCTGGCGGCTTGCCAGCCAATTTGCAGGGCCTGTGGAACGACAACAACGATCCGCCCTGGCACAGCGATTACCACGCGAACATCAACATCCAAATGAATTACTGGCCCGCCGAGGTGGCCAACCTCGCCGAATGTCACCTGCCGTTCTTCGATTTGGTGCAAAGCCAGCTTCCCGCCTGGCGCAAAGCCACGGCTTTGGCGCCGGAATTTAAAACGCCCTCTGGTGAAATGACCCGGCGCGGTTTCGCCATCCGCACTTCGCATAACATTTTCGGCGGCATGGGCTGGAAATGGGACAAGACGGCCAACGCCTGGTATGGCCAGCATTTCTGGGAGCATTACGCCTTTGGTCTTGACGCCGATTATCTGCGCGCCAACGCCTACCCGGTTTTAAAAGAGACATGCGAGTTTTGGGAGGATCATTTGAAGACGCTGCCCGACGGCCGACTGGTCGTGCCCAACGGTTGGTCACCCGAACACGGCCCGGACGAAGACGGCGTCAGCTACAACCAGGAAATCGTCTGGGATTTATTCAACAACTACGTCCAAGCCTGCGATGCGCTGGGCCTGGACAAGGATTACCGCGACAAAGTGGCCGCGATGCGCGACAAACTGGCCACGCCCGGCGTCGGAAGCTGGGGCCAATTGCTGGAATGGTTGACAGAAAGAAAAGGCCCCCGCGCCGATCCCGGCAGTCCCGAGCTGGACACGCCCAACGATCACCACCGCCACACTTCGCATTTATTCGCCGTTTATCCCGGCCGCCAGATCAGCGCGCGCCTCGCTCCCGCCCTGGCTGCGGCGGCCAAAGTTTCCCTCGATGCGCGCGGCATCAACCCTGGCAGCGACGTGCGCGAATGGTCGTTTGCCTGGCGCACCGCCCTCTACGCGCGTCTGCAAGACGGCGACGACGCGCATCGGATGCTCCAGCAACTCTTTTCCGCCCGCAACACCTGTCCCAATCTTTTCGGCCTGCATCCGCCGATGCAAATGGACGGCAACTTCGGCGTGACCGCCGGTATGGCCGAGATGCTGGTGCAAAGCCAGGCCGGAGAAATCCAACTGCTGCCCGCCCTCCCTTCCTGTTGGCCCGCCGGCAGCGTCAAGGGCTTGCGCGCCCGCGGCGGCTTCGGGGTGGACATAGCCTGGGCGGACGGCAAGCTGGCGCGCGCGTCGATTCGCAGTCTAAAAGGCCTCCCCTGCCAGGTCCGTTACGGCGACAAGTTGGTTGATATAAAAATCCCCGCCGGCCAAACCCGCGCATTAAACGCCCAACTTAAATAAATTCACCCGTAAAGCGGCGCCGTGGCGCGAAATCGGGTGGACGAGATAAAAGTGGGTCTGGCAAGAATTGGGTGGCTCGAGGGGGGCTTTGTCCCGAAGGGGCAGCGGAACCGAGCTATAGCCGAGGTTTTTGGCAATGTAGTAGGCAGACTAGAATGAGTGCGCAAAAAACAACACGAATCCGCAAGACCCACTCTTACAGTATCTCATCCACCCCGCCCCATCCACCGGTTTGACAGTCAGGCCCGCTCTCCGTACGTTGTTCGTCTATGTTCGAGTTGTCCTCTTCTTATCAGCCGGCCGGCGATCAGCCCCAGGCGATCGTCCGGCTCACCGATGGGGTGTTGGCCGGCGCGCAACACCAAACGCTCGTCGGCGTCACCGGCTCGGGGAAAACTTTCACGGTGGCCAATGTCATCCAAAACGTCCATAAACCGACGCTCGTCATCTCCCATAATAAAACGCTCGCGGCCCAGCTTTACGCGGAGTTCAAGAGCTTCTTCCCTCGCAACGCCGTCGAGTATTTCGTCAGTTACTTCGATTATTACCAGCCGGAGGCCTACATTCCGCGCACCGATACGTTCATCGAAAAAGATTCCAGCATCAACGAGGAGATCGAACGGCTGCGGCTCTCCACCATGAGCTCGCTCCTGACGCGCCGGGACGTAATTGTCGTCGCCAGCGTCTCCTGCATTTACGGCATCGGCAGCAAGGATAATTACGAGGCGCTGGTGCAGCAGGTCTTCGTCGGCCAGTCGGTCACGCGCGACCAGTTGCTGGGGCGCCTGGTGGATTTACAATACTCGCGCAACGATGTCGCCTTCGAGCGCGGACAATTCCGCGTGCGCGGTGACGTGGTCGAATTGCGGCCCTCCTGGAGCGAGGACGGGCTGCGCATCGAGTTTTTCGGCGACGAGATCGAGCGGCTCTCCCGCTTCGAGCCGCTGACGGGGGAGAAAACAGAAAGTCCGCAATCCATCGTCATTTTCCCGGCCAAACAATTCGTCACGCCGGAGCCGATGATCAAGCGGGCGATCCTGGCCATTCGCGAGGAATTGGGCGAGCGCATCGCCTGGTTTGAGGCGCGCGGCAAATTGATCGAGGCGCAACGGATCAAGATGCGCACGGAATACGACCTGGAGATGATGGAGGAAATGGGCTTTTGTTCCGGCATCGAAAATTATTCACGCTACCTGGCCGGCCGCCCGCCGGGTTCCCGGCCCGGCACGCTGCTGGATTTTTTCCCTAAGGACTATCTGTTGGTGATCGATGAATCGCACGCCTCGGTGCCGCAGATTGGCGGGATGCACGCGGGCGACCATTCGCGCAAGTCGGTGTTGGTCGAGCACGGCTTCCGGCTGCCCAGCGCGTTGGACAACCGGCCGCTGGATTTCCTGGAATTTCAATCGATGCAGAATCAAACCATTTATCTCAGCGCCACTCCGCAGGAGCGGGAATTGAACTGGTCGCAAGGCCGCATCGTCGAGCAGATCGTCCGCCCCACCGGACTGGTGGACCCAAAGGTCGTTGTCAAACCCTTGACCGGGCAGATCGACGACCTCCTGGAGGAGATTCGCAAACGTTCCGCCAGCAAGGAGCGCACGCTCGTCACGACGCTGACCAAGAAATCGGCGGAGGAACTGACCGATTACCTGCGCGAGCTGGGCGTCAACGTGCGCTACCTGCACAGTGAGATCGACGCCATCGAGCGTGTCGAAGTGTTGCGCGCGTTGCGCAAAGGCGATTTCGACGTGCTGGTGGGCATCAATTTGCTGCGCGAAGGACTGGACCTGCCGGAAGTGTCGCTGGTGGCGATTCTGGACGCTGACAAGGAAGGCTATCTGCGCAGCGCGACCAGCCTGATTCAAACGGCGGGCCGCGCCGCGCGCCACATCAACGGCGAAGTTATTCTTTACGCCGACGTGAGGACGCGCAGCATCGAGAAATTTCTGGCCGTATCGGAATATCGCCGCCAGCGGCAACTGGCCTACAATCAGGAGCACCACATCACCCCGCGCAGCGTGGTCCGGGCGGTGGAGGACAGCCTGGCGGTGTATCAGAACACGCGCGGCCGGGCGGACCTGGTCTTGCGCGAGACCGCCGGAGATTTCGACTTGACCGAAACGCTGCGCAGCCTGCAAGAAGAGATGCTCGAAGCCTCCAACAACCTGGAATTCGAGAAAGCCGCCCTCCTGCGCGACCAGATCCGGGAATTGAAGAGCAGCTTCGGCGAGCGTGGGGAAAAGGACAAAGCTCCGGCCGGCGAAGTCAATTACAAAAAACCGGCCCGGCGCGGAAAACAACGTGCCAAGGCAGGGCAGGGCAATTCGTACAACAAGTGAGCAGCATAATACTTGTTGTAAAGGCATTTAATCTGCGTTAGTGTGCTGGGCAAGTGACCCAGGCGAGACCGTTTGGTGGTGCTTGCATGCTTAATTCTTTGAGAACCTATGCCAAGAACCAGCGATCTGCCCTTGCAGACTTCTGCCGTCCATCCTGGCTGCTTTGTCCGATTTCGCGGCAGTGTGTTCCTTGCGTTGGCGTGGCTGACCTTGAGCGCCGTGCAGGCGCAAACCACCGCTTATGCGTTGGGCACAACCGCGCTCCTGGTGGGATCGGCTGCGGGAAGTAACAGTGTGGTCCTCGGAGTGACGCCCGCCATAGGCGGCTGGACAGCCACGACGAATGCCACTTGGTTGCGTCTCACGGCAGCGAATCAAAGCGGCACGGGCAGCACGATTGTTGTATTCAGTTTCGATGCCAATGCGGGCGCGACGCGCAACGGCGCCCTCACCATCGGCGACCAGACGCTCACCGTCACCCAGGCCGGTTCAACGTATGTCGCGGCTGGACCACTAAGCACATTGGTGTCCGAGGGATTGACTTATCCTTACGGCGTTGCGGTGGACGGCGCGGGCAATGTTTATATTGCCGACACTGGCAACAACGCCATCAAGCAGTGGACGCCGGCCAACAACACCATGACCATACTGGTTTCCTCGAATTTGTCCAATCCCCTTGGCGTGGCGGTGGACGGCTCGGGCAATGTCTATATCGCCGACAGTTGGAACGACGAGGTCAAAGAAGTGACGCACGCCTTCGTGGACCCGACCCCGAGGCTGGAGAAAGGGAACGCCGGCAGCGATTCTTTACCCGTGGTATTGCCTGCCACTCAGAACCTGTTCCCGCCGTTTGCTCCCACCAGCGACCAGCCGTGGCTGACCATCACCGGCATCACCAACGGCGTGGTCAGTTTTGCCTTTACCGCCACAACTTCCAACCGCGCCGGCAATATCACCGTGCTGGGGCAAACCATTCCCGTCGTACAAGGCGGCCCTGTTTGTTCCCTCGGCACAACCGCGCTCCTGGAAGGACCGGCTGCCGGAATCGATGGAATCGTGCTGGCGATGATCCCGGTCACGGGCGCCTGGACAGCCACGGCGAACGCCACCTGGTTGCATCTCAGCGTGGCCAATCAAAGCGGCAACGGTAGCACAAATCTTGTCTTCTCTTACGACGCCAATCCGGGTGCAACGCGCTCCGGCACTCTCACCATCGGCGACCAGTCCCTCGCCGTCACCCAGGCCGGTTCAACTTATGTCGCGGTTGGACAGGTGGCTGCGCTGGCATCGGGATTGCCTGGTCCCGTTGCCGTGGCAGTGGACGGCGTGGGCAATGCTTACATCGCCGACCTCGGCAACTCGATCCAGGAGTGGACGGTGGCCAACGGCAATGTGACCACACTGACAGAGCCGGCCCATCCCATTGGCGTGGCGGTGGACGGGGCGGGCAATGTTTACATCGCTGGCCCCGAGCAAAACGAGATCGAACTGTGGACAGCGGCCAACACCAACCTGACCACACTGGTGACGGGCCTGAACAAGCCGTACGGCGTGGCGGTGGACAACACGGGCAACGTCTTTATCGCCGACACCGGCAACAATGCGATCAAGAAGTGGACGGCGGCCAACAGCAACCTGACCACAGTGGTTTCCTCGGGCCTGAATTCCCCAGAAGCCTTGGCGGTGGACGCCGCAGGCAATGTTTACATCGCTGACACTGGCGACAACGCGATCAAGGAGTGGACGGCAGTCAACAACGCCGTTACTACGCTGGTATCTTCGGTCTTTTACACACCCATCGGCGTAGCGGTGGACGGTTCGGGCAATGTCTATTTCGCCGATGACGCCTACAACGGGATCAATCAGTGGACGAATAGCATATATCAGTGGACGATGGCCAACGGTAACGTGACCACAGTAGCGTCCTCTTCCTTGGTATCGTACGATTTCCTAGGCGTGGCGGTGGATGGCGCACGCAATGTTTACATCGCCGACGACCTCACCGGAGTCATTGAAGAACTGCCGCACGCCTTCGTGGACCCGACGCCCAAGTTGGAAGGTCTGGCCGCCGGCACCGATGTCTTGCCAGTGGTGTTGCCCGCCACGGAGAATTTGCTGGCTCCGTTTGCTCCCACCAGTGATCAGTCGTGGCTGACGATCACCGGTGTTACTAACGGCGTGGTGAGTTTCTCCTTTACCACCAATGCTGGACCGGCACGCACGGCCAATATCACCTTGCTTGGCCAAACGGTCGCCATCACGCAGGGAACGATCGGCACGCCGCCGATGCTGAACGGTGCGCAAATGCTGGGCAACGGGGTCTTGCAGTTTGCCTTCAGCAACACTCCAAACGGTTCCTTTACCGTGCTGTGCACGACCAACCTATCGTTGCCGTGGAGCAACTGGACTGTGGTCGGCGCGCCTTCGAATATGGCTTCCGGCCTTTTCCAATTCACCTCGCAGCCGACGACGAATGATCCCCAACTCTTCTACGGCGTCCGCTCTCCGTAGCTCACTTCTACGCAATATCGAGATGGAGTTCCTCATCCACGGGCAGCGTTTTTTCCTCGCGCGTGGAAAGGTTTTTGAGTTTGAGTTTTGGGCCGCCGGGCGCGGAGGCGTCCAGCTTGACGGTGTAGCGCGCCTTCAATTCCCTCGCGCGTTTGAATTGCTTGTCCGATTTGGCCGGCGTCAGCGGATATTCCACGGCGTATCCCTTCTCGCGCAAGGACTGCACCAAATTGAGCGACGCTTCCCGCAACGTTTCCTCTTCGATCAGGCAGTAGGCATCGATCTGCGAGTCGAACGGCGGCAGCAGGCCGCGCGCCTTGAGCAGCTCGAGCAAAACCACGTCGCCCATGCCGAAACCCAGGGCCGGCAAATCCACTTTGCCGGCGGAGATGAGGTTGATCAAATTGTCGTAGCGTCCGCCTCCCGCAATGGCGCGGAAATCCCCCTTTTTGTCGAAAGCCTCGAAGACCACTCCCGTGTAGTAAGCCAGCCCGCGAATAACGTGATAATCAATTCGCACAAAATCACCCAGTCCGCGCGCCCGCAGATTCTTGACAATCGCCTCCAACTCCGCCGTCGGTTTGCCTTCCGCAATGAACCGGTTGACTTCGTCGAGCGAGAGGCCGGCGTCGGCCAGTTTGGCGCGGCTTTCCTCAGGCGACTCGCGCTCCAATTTGTCAATGGCCTGGTAAAATGGAGACTCATGCTCCGGGTTGGAGCAGCGCTGGCGGAAGAAATCCTGCCAGGCGTTGCGGCTGCTCAGGCGGACGGTGAAATCCTCCGCAGTCAAACCAAAAGCACGCAACGAGTCGATCAGCAGCGCCGCCAGTTCCGCGTCGGCAGCCGGGCCGCTTTCCCCGATGAGGTCGGCGTTGAACTGGAAATGTTCGCGCAGACGGCCCTGTTGCTGTCGCTCGTAGCGGAAAAGCTGGGGGATGGCAAACCACTTGACAGGCTTTTTGTAGCTGCGCTCGTGCGCGGCGATCATGCGCGCCAGAGTCGGGGTCATCTCGGGGCGGAGCGAGACCGGGCGTCCGCCTTTATCGACAAAATTATAAAGCTGCCCGACGATCTCCTCGCCGCTCTTGAGGGTGTATAATTCCAGCGGCTCCAGCGGCGGTCCGTCGTATTCGCGAAAGCCGTAACGCCGCGACGTCTCGCGCCAGCGGTCGAAAATGTGGCGTCGCGCTTCGGCGCTCCAGAGATCGGAGTGCGGGAGCGGTTCGGGATAAAAGTCGCGGAATCCGGGCAATCGTTCCATAATAGATAGGACACAAAGGCACAACGGGCGGCAAAAGGGAAACAAATTCCGCGTCAACAAAATTGGCGCCACCCATGCCCGCGCCATTCGTGCCGTGGCTCGGGAAATAAACCTCGTCAGGCCAGGCGGGCAGCTCGTACATTTCTGGCATTGTTGGAAATCCGAAATCTGCAGCTCGAGTTCCGTTCGGACCAGCAGGCTGTCCGCGCCGTCGATGGCGTCTCCTTTTCCATCGGCCCGGGCGAGACGCTGGGCTTGGTTGGCGAAAGCGGTTCGGGCAAAAGTGTCACCGCCCTGTCCATCGGACGGCTGCTGCGAACGCCGCCAGCTTTTTATGCTGGTGGAGAAATCCTGCTCAATGGGCGCGATGTCCTGAAGGCGTCGAACCGGGAGTTGCGGGAGTTGCGGGGCCGGGGAGTGAGTTACATTTTTCAGGAGCCGGGCGTCTCGCTTAATCCGGTCTTCCGCGTCGGCGCCCAAATCAAGGAATCACTCCGCTTGCATCGCCCGCAGGCGGCAACGGAGGCGGAGGTGGTGCGTTTGTTGCAAGGAGTGGGCATTGCGGCGCCCGAGATGCGCGTGAAGAGTTATCCGCACGAAATATCGGGCGGCATGCAGCAGCGGGTGATGATCGCCATGGCCCTGGCGGCCGAGCCGAAATTGCTCGTGGCCGACGAACCGACCACGGCGCTGGATGTGACGATCCAGGCGCAGATTCTGGCGCTGCTCAAAGATGTGCAGCAACGGCTGGGCATGAGCTTGCTGCTCATCACTCATAATTTGGGCATTGTCGGCCAGATGGCCGACCGCGTTGCGGTCATGTATGCAGGACAAATTGTGGAAACGGCGCCGGCCCAGGAATTATTGCGCCGGCCACTGCACCCCTACACGCGGGCGCTGATGCAAGCGGCCCCCAGACTCGGCGCGGAGGGCGGCCGATTAGCCAATATTCCCGGCAGCGTGCCGCGCCCGGGAGCGATGCCCTTCGGCTGCCGTTTTCATCCGCGTTGCGCGATGGCGCGGCCGGAGTGCTCCGTGCAGCAGCCGACATTGGCCGTGGTCGAAGATGGACGGCAAGTGCGCTGTCCTTATTGGAACAGCCCATGAGCGCGGCTTCACCATTGCTGGAGGTGCGGGATGTGAAGGTTTATTTTCCTGTCAAGCATGGCATTTTCGGCGCGGTGCGGCGATGGGTCAAGGCCGTCGATGGCGTGAGCTTCGAGCTAGCGGCGGGCGAGACGCTGGGGCTGGTCGGCGAAAGCGGCTGCGGCAAGACCACGCTTGGACGCGCGCTGGCGCGGTTGGTCCCACTGACCGAAGGGAGCATCCGGCTGGAGGGCGAGGACATGGCGCAATGGACCGGCGCCCAATTGCGCGCGCGGCGGCGGAAATGGCAGATGATTTTCCAGGACCCCTACAACTCGCTCGATCCGCGCATGACCGTCGGCCACATCATTGGCGAGGCGTTGGAAATTCACCATCTGGCCTCTGACGCGCGGGAGCGGCAGGCCCGTGTTCGGCAATTGCTCGAATCCGTCGGCCTGGACGGCGCGTACGCGGCGTTTTATCCCCACGAATTCAGCGGCGGCCAACGGCAGCGCATTGGTATCGCCCGCGCGCTGGCGGTGGACCCGAAGCTGATTATCTGCGACGAACCGGTCAGCGCGCTGGATGTCTCAGTGCAGGCGCAGATCATCAACCTCCTGCAAGACCTGCAGCAGGAGCGCGGGGTGGCGTATCTTTTTGTGGCGCACGATCTGGCCGTGGTCGAACGGATCAGCCGGCGGGTGATGGTCATGTACCTTGGCAAAGTGGTGGAATTGGGCCAGGCGGCCGCAGTCGTGCGGACACCCCGGCATCCCTATACCCAGGCCCTGATCTCAGCGGTGCCGGAGATCGACGACCAGTCGCAACGGCCGCGCATCGTTTTATCGGGCGAGTTGCCCTCTCCCATCGATCCGCCCTCCGGCTGTCCCTTTCATCCGCGATGTCCTGTCGCCGAAGCGCGATGCAAACTCGAAGTGCCGCTATTGCGGGAAATAGTCCCAGGCCATTGGGCGGCCTGCCACTTGGCGGGGCCGGCTAGCCGCGCCGAAGCGTAGCACATGAGAGGGTGTACGAAACTGCGCCGAGCTTGTTGAAATGTCAAATTGAGACGGGCACTTGCCTAAAATCTCCTTCTAAAACACCGGGTTTTTCAGCAGAATCGAATGTTTAGATGCGACCCCAATGCCTATTTCTCTGCTCCTGCTGTTCATGAACGATGTCATTTTTCCGTCTTGCAGATTCAAACGGCCAAGGGCACCGCCGGAGGTTCCTCCGTAACCGATCCAAAGCGAATCTCCGATCAGGCAAAGGCTCGCAATCCAGTTTTTCGCCAATCCGTCGGCTTCGGTGCGACTGCTGAACTCGCGTTTGGCCTTGTCGAATTCAAATAATCCACCGCCGTCGCTGCCAAGCCAGATTTTATCTTGCTCCGCGCGCATGCAGGTATAAGTTGGAAAGCCAGCCCTCCGGGGATGGTGACGACATAATTGGTTTTGAAATTGAAATCAAGACTGTGCAGGCGGCCCGCCGTGAGCAGCAGCCCTTCTTCTGCGCGGGCTGACCCTTCGGCTACGCGGTATTTCAATCTTATGTTGCAAAAAAGGTTTTTTACATTGTTCGCCTCCTGCGTGGCCCTTGTGTTCGTGTTGCCCTTGTCACCGCAGGCTGGCGCGCCCAACCAGATTCAGGAAGGGGAGATGGCCGGATACCTGCTGGTCCCGAACGAGAAAGTTCAAGAGACGTATAACGCCGGGTTCTCGATGTATGTAGCAGCTTGGCCTTTAGTGCAGAAATATCCGGGGCATCGTTTTCAAACAGGTTTGTTCGGCACTTGGATGTTCGCGCAGTCTGAGGGTCCCGCTCCGACCAATTTGTATTCGGATATTGAGGGCGGGCTGGGCTGGTGGACTGACACGCGGTTTCCCACCGAAACGCCGAAGTTCATTATGGGCGGAGTGGCGCCGAATTTCAGTGAATGGGCAAATGGACCCGGGGCAGGCAAGGAAAGGAACTGGGATGAACCGAAAGGCCAATATGGTGTGGCACAACTCAGCCCCTGGTTGCTGTGGCCCATGGATGGGTTGAACTTGAAACAAGGCACCTGTGGCGAACTGTTCGGCTACGGTTACCTGCCGCTTCCGCTGAGCACGGCCAAATCCGTCACCGCCGGGAAAAATGTACCTACCGGAGATAACTGCTGGACCTTATTTCTGAACACGCGAAACTTCAAAGGTCCGGTTGCCTTCTTCACCCCCTATTTCTGGTCCCACGGGACTGTGGAAGATCCTCGCCTGGGTGGAAAGCTTCTGGATAGCCGTCCCTCGCAGCCAAATCGGGCTTTGCAGATGGAAACCCAGTATATCCCCAGCGTCCAGTCCGTTGACGGGAAAGGGGAGACTTACGCCCGAATTGCCCGAACCTCGTTCCCTCGAGGGCCGAGGGGCGAATCGGTGGTAGTGCATCGCGTCACCTCCTACAGCAAGAAGGCGCTCTGGGATGCGGTGAAGGCTTGGTTTGAAGGCGGGCCCCAGGTCAGCGGCGCCATCGACCCGCTGGGGGCTGGTGTGCATAGCTTTAGCGGAGGCGGGGGGGCGACCTGGAGGATCTATACGCCCTCTGTTCCGGAGAAAGAAAGGGCGCCGCTGGCTTGGAATTCTCTAGCGAGTCCCATCGCAGTTGATTCAAATACCTTCGGCTACCGGTGGAACTCCCAACTGGCTGCGAGAAACGATTCCAAGGATGGCTCGCTGGTGACACTGCCCGAATACTATCACCTGGTGACTCATGATCATAAGAAAGCGGAGTGGGTTGCGGTACGACCCGAGGACGTTCCGGCTGAGACAGGCCTGGTCCAGGCTCGCTTTGATCGGCCGCGCGAGGATCGTCCCGAACCCTACGTCACTCCCGAGGATGCGAAGAGTTGCTGGAAGAAACCTGGCCCGGTGGCAGGGCCTTTCCAGGCGCACCTGGGGGACGGCAGTGTGGTGACGTACTATTGGTATCGATTCGCCGACCAGCCTGCATTACTCAACGCCGATTTAACAGATCAAGAGCGGGAGGGCTTGCAGGCGAGGGTGGAAAAACTCCACCGGAACTGGAAAAAAGACCGCGACTACCTGGCGCCGCCCACGATTGGAAAATTGGCGGAGGTTGACCCGGCGTTGATTGTAACCCCGCCGCCGGGATTGGAGGCAGGGTATGTGCCCATCGCCACACGGCAAGCAGCGGAAGAATAAGTGAAAGGCGTCGGAACGGTGTCGCAACGTTGTCAGGACGGCAAAAGGGAATATCGAAGATGTTACTTTTTGCCTTTGAACAAGTCCTTCCGCATACGCGCTTTCAGGCGTTTGAGGCATAGCCTTGCAGCTTCATCGGCGGTGTAGATCCAAAAGCCGGAGATGTCGGAGCCGCCTTTATACTCGTAGTCGGCAGTCCACAATCGAGTTCCGTGGGCGTCTTTGAGAGTTATTAACATGGTGCTGTTTTGCCAGTTGAGCATGGCGCCGGATGGGGCGTCGCTTGGAGTGGAAGGTGAATAGCCTGTTCCTCCCCAATATCCCTCGCCGTCATACCAGCCGGTCGACGTGGCATCGTCCGGACTAATGGTGGTGGGTGAACCGAGAAAGCCGCCTTCGGAACTGCTCTGGAAGATGATTTCCATTTTTCCGCTCTGAACGAGTTGAGACTCATTTTCGTTGATGTTGAGCAACTGGCCGAATTCCATGACGGCGACTTCATGCACAATTTTGTCCAGGCCCGGATTGCCGGTGCGAACGAGGATGGAATAGGTCCCTTTGCTTACTTGTTGGGAGGCCAGAGGGGCGATTTGAGTGTTGACCGTGGAGCATCCGCCAAGAATATTCACGCACAAACACAAACACAGCAGGACGCAAAATTTCATGCAATTTATGGGGCGATTTGAAACCGCGAATTCACGCGAAAGTCTCAATCCGCGCCCCCCTCGCTTGGAGGGGGACGAGAATTTCTTTGGCACTCATGGTTTTATTTTAACAGATGGGGAGTGATTGCCAATGCGGAAATCTCGAAAGCCACGTTCGGCCTTACGCCCAGTCAATACGCCGAGGCTCGCTTCCGGTTCTGCTCGTTTTACCTTGCTGCTAACGGCTTATGGAAAACGCTCGATTTTTGCCGAGAATCAGCCATGCTGGCCTTCGACGGTGACGCCTCCATTGATTTGGTTCACATGCGCCGTGCCAATAGCCGGTAGAACCTGAGAGCGGCTATTGCGGGTTCACTTGAGGGGCAAGCGATCGCGGATGAATCTAGCAAGGTCATCTGCCGCGGGCGGGTCAAGATTTGCAAGCGCAACCACGATGTAGTTCGAACCGGGAAAAACGGACAACCTTCCGTTCATGCCTGGCGAGCCACCCCCATGGCCAAAGCATCGCACGCCATCCCCCGTTAGCTCATCCTCAAACCCAAACGCATACTTAATCCCGGGCCGTCGCGTGGAGACTTTTCCCGTGATGAGCAGCTCAGTGTAGTGTGCATCCAGAAGCTTGTGAGAGGTCAGCGCATTGACGAATTTGAGCAAGTCCCCAACCGTCGAATAGCCTCCGCCGGCAGAAGTCCCCCGATAGGGCAACGAGCCTGTGGTGGCTCGCAGCGAGCCTTTTGAGCCAATCGAGTGGTCCTCTGAACCGGGTGCAGGGCCAACCAGATGAGGGCCAGGATCGCCCGGACCAAAACCAGGGTTCGGACCCGGACCCGGGCCAATCAAATGCAAACCAGGGCCACCTGGGCCGGTATAGCCGACCGACAGGTCCGGCACATTTTGATCCTCCGGCACATTGTCGGTCGAGTTCATTCCGACCGGCTTGAAGATGTGGTCGCGAACGTAATCGTAGTAGGACTGACCGCTGACCACTTCAATAATGCGGCCAAGAAGAACAAACCCATAGTTGCTGTAGTCCCAGTCCGTGCCTGGCTTGAACTGGACCCCTCGCTTTCCGTAGAGCGCCACATAGTCCTTAAGTTCTTTCAACTCCTCCCGATGGGCTTCGTATTCGGGGCTAAAAATATCGCCTGTTCCGCCCGTGTGCGTGAGCAGTTGATAAATGGTTACCCCTGCGACTTCCTGGTTCGGGTAATCGGTCAAATACTTTGCGATGGGGTCTTCAAGGTGGATCTTGCCGGCTTGGACTAGCTGCAGAACTGCGACCCCGGTAAACATCTTACCCATCGAACCGAAGCGAAACTTCGTGTCCACCGTATTGGTGATGCGATTCTCACGGTCGGCATAGCCGTAGGCAGCTTCAAAAGCCGATTGCCCATCCTTGGCGATCAGAACGGCCCCTGAGAACTTGTCCTCCGCGGCTCGTCGTTCCAACTCGGACCTCACTGCGGCGATTGCATCGCCCCCAGCATGATTCGCAGGGGTTGCCGGAGTCGCACCGGAGGATTCGCCCGGCTCAACCATCATACTATCGATTTTCGGTTCCCCGTCTGGCGGAAGGACAAGTTTGACTGTTAGAGCGGTGTCGCCTCGGCTAAATTCGAGGGCCACCAAATTATCCGCAGATTTTACTGCTTGGAGACTGGCGCCTTTCAAGTCTTGATTTAGTTGCTCAAGCATCTGCACATGGTCCTTTTCGGAAGCGAATTCCTGAAACCTCCGGCTGTAGTGCTCCTTAACGAATGTTGCCCTGTCGTTACGGGTTCCCTTTTGCACAACCTGGATGAATTGCCTCACCAATTCTCCGGCTGGCGTCTTAGGAATCTCCGGTTCAGCAGCGATTAACGCGCCAGAGAGGCCGAGCAGGATCGCAAGGTTTAAGAATGTGAGGATCGTGGTTGGGATCTTCAGACGAGATCTCTCGGAGCAACCAGGCTGATGCCGGACCGTTTCAAATTGATGCAGAATCGAATTCATGGGCAGAGCGTAGCAGCGCAGCGCACCCTCTGCGAATTCGTTGAGACGAACAGGGAATAAAACGAGACGAACATCGACGCAACGAGCACGAAGCTGGCGTGTGCAGGTACGCCTCATGGCACGTCGGGTACGGTATCCCCGGTATCTGCAATGCTGGCTGGGGGGCCGAACGCGCTCAGCGCAACTGAAGCCGGGATTGGACCTCTTTCAACGACAGCGGGCTGAGGAGTTTGGCCCCGGTCTTTAGAAGCAGGTATAATTTGCCTTTCGGACCAGGTTCAACGCCACGGATTCGGCCGATATTGGCCAAGGCAAAGCGGCTTACCCGTGTGAATACGCGCGGGTTGAGAAGTTTTTCCAAATGGCCCAGGTTTTCGCGCAGTACATGCGTTTCTTTGCCAACGTGGAGAACCACATAATTGCGGGCTGACACGATATAATCGATTTCCTCGGTGGGGATAAATAATACGCGATCGTTCGTTTTGACCGTGATGCTGCGGAGATGCTCGCCCGGGCGCGGTTGAGCCTCCAGGAGCTGGATGACTCGTGCATTGGCTTCGGCCAATGTTCGCTGGGTGATCGCGGCCCTGGCGCGTTGGAACGTTTCCTTAAAGCGGGCGTCGCGGAACGGTTTCAGCAGGTAATCCAGAGCATTTAGTTCGAAAGCCTCTATGGCGTGCCGGTCGAATCCCGTCACAAAAATGATGGCTGGTATCAGGCAGCGAATCTGCCGGAGCACCTCAAGACCACTGGATTTCGGCATCTGCACATCGAGAAAAACTAGATCAGGGCGCTGTTCCTCGATGGCAGCAACGGCTCCCGGCCCGTCCGAGCATTCGGCCACGATGCGCGCCTCCGGTTCATCCGCCAGGAGCGTGCGGATGCGCACTCGAGCCAGCGGTTCATCGTCCACGATGATCGTCTTAATCATTTCTCGGTAAGCGCATTTCGAAACGGAATTTGCAAGGCGACTCGGAAGCCGCCTCCCGGAGTCGAAGTTGCCGTGAATTGATGGTTTCTCGGATAAAGCTCTTCGAGGCGGCATTTCAGGTTTTCCAGCCCGACGCCATTTGAGCTCTGATTCGGCATTCCCGCCCCGTTGTCCTCGACGAGAACCGACAGGTCTTCGGCATCGCGAACGGCGCTTACTCGAATGCAAATCGTCGAAACGCTGTTTTCCAAACCGTGTTTTATCGCGTTTTCGACCAGTGGCTGAAGGAAAAGGGAAGGGGCCAGACAATCGACAGCGCCGGGCTGAATGTCGATTTTTAAATTGAGTCGGTCCCCGAAACGAAGCTTTTGAATCTCAAGGTACTTGTTCAAAAAGTCCAGCTCTTCACTGAGTCGAATTTGCTGGCGATCAGAAATATTGAGGCTTGCGCGTAGAAGTTCGGCCAGAGAGTTGAGGGCTTCCTGGGCTGCAAGCGGATTGGTGGGAATCAGGGCGGAAACAGCGTTAAGAGCGTTAAAAACAAAATGGGGCTGCAACTGGCCCCGCAATACTTCGAGGCGCGCTTCGCTGAGCTTGGAGGAGAGTTCCAGGGCCTTGCGCTCACGGTTCTGAGCGCGGTGAGAGTAGTAAACGGTTTGGGTTCCAGCGACTAAAAGCCAGTATATGGTCGCGTCGGAATGTTGATATAGGAAATGAACAAACCAGCGGATGTACTCGAATTCAACGCCCTCGGGTTGACGAGGCGCGCCGCCACCTGCCTCTCTCAAGTTCGGGATTGGAAGTTGCACATGCTTTGGCGGCAAAGTCTCCGTGAGGCGATGTTGCGTCCATCGACCTGCAACCAAGGCAAGTGCAACGCCGCATGCCACGTGAATCGGCAGAGCTTTGAACCAAGAATTCCGCTCGAAACGGAAGTTCCAGCCTAGCGCAACGATTCCGGGCGAGAAAATCAACCAAGGGAACAAGTCTCGTGCCGCGTCCGCCAGAAGTTTCACCGAGCGGAGGGGATCATTCTGGTCGCCCAGGATGAGGTTGTAGTGTTCTGTCTGAATGAGGTGAGGCGCCCTTTCGCCCGAGGGGGCGTCAAACCAGAAAACACCTAGCAATACTAGACCCGCCCACAAAATGAGTGCGATCCAGATCTGGATTTTGGCAAGGCTCAGGCGCATGGACATTTAGGCACTGCATGCAAACAATAACCGGAGTCGCCGCTCAAAGTCTAGGAAATGGTCCCGAATCGAGATGCCGACAATAACTGGCCAGCCAAAGGGTAATGGCGACACCCAATTCGGTGTCTTCCCGCTCTCTAGCGTTCTCGGATCTCTGGCTTCACCGAGCCCGCTTCGGACTTCATCAGTTATTGTTTAAAGCTCTCCCTCAATAATTATGCGCACGCTCAACTCCAGGAAGTCGAACGTTTCACTCTGCAGCTTGCTAATTTCATGAACAAAAAGATCATGCGTCCCATCGATGTTGCTCTGGCCAAGGCCGCCAGATGGCCAATTTGGTTTTGTTTATTGTCATTGCAAGGCGTTTTTTTCGAGTCGAAGGCGCAGTTTTCCGATCAAAGCCAATGCTGCCTCAATTTCTTCACCGCTTGCTCCCGATGCAATCTTGTTCGCCCATTGAATTTGACGTTGACTCAACCGCTTCATGACCTGTTGTCCATTTTCACTCAGGCGCATCAGTTTAGCCCTTTGATGGTCCGGATTCGGGACGAACTCCACCATCCCCGTTTTCTCCATGTTGTCAGCCAATCTCTGGACACTCTGGCGCGCCACGCCCATATTACGGGATATTTGGGCAATAGAAAGGGGACGATCCACAATCGCACCCAGGACCTGCCAACGGGCGCTGGACAGATCAAACGGTTTGGTCAGGTTGTCCCCTGCGCTCAAAAGCCTTCCGTTAAACCGGAAAGTCTCCAGGACCAGTTCTGTGAAGACTTTGCCGGCTCTCGAATGCGATTTCATATGACTATGGGCCAACACAGAGATTAGGGACGTTGAGACGCTTGAAGAGATGCGGGGAGGCGACAGTGGAGGGTGGGTAGTGTTCCATGGCCTTCCTGAACTCCGGATGCTGGAACGCCGCGCGATAGTGAGCGACCGATTCCCACACCCCGTAATTCATCAACACGGTGCTGCCAGCAATGCCGCGATGCAACTGCGTCGAGATGAAACCCGGCCGCTGCTTCATCCAATTGGCATCCTTCTCCCATGCCTTCAGGAGGGCCGGAACATCATTCTCTGCCACCTGAAAGATGTTTACCAAAACCACGGGTGACATATCTGTGTCAATTTGTCGGAATATCGGAACGATGTTGTCGAGGGGCTTAATCTGGATCATATAAATGAATTATCCTCATAGGGTGTTGTTGTGAAGGACGAATTTAATATGACAGCATGCTGCCATATTGAAAGCATTATGTCAAATTATTTCGCACCGCTTTTCGGCAAACCGCGGGATGTCCACCCCGGATTCAATACGACGGGTGGCAAACAAGTGGAGCAAGCCCCGCACGTTGTAATGAATTCATTACAACCTGACGCATCTTTTTCGGCAAGGTTCGTGAAAATGAAAGGAAATTATGCAAATGGAAAATAACTCCTCGGAGCAAAATGCTCTGACAACCGATAAAAGCGCGGCAGTGCCGGGCATAAATGAGTTCAGCCTGTTTACACGCAACCAGATGGACGAGATCGAAGCAGAACGCCTGCGATGGGGTGAAGTCGCCATTACAGAAGCCGAACTGCATCAAACGTTACACACCAGGGCAATTAGCCTTGTCGCGCCGCCCAATCAGGAAGTAAATTGGTCGGACAGTGATTTGGGAATTCAAAAGCACGATGGGGTTTCGAACGAAAGCAGCCCGGCCAATTCACCTTCCGCGGCAAGTTCGAGGGGGGGCGGCAAACTCTTTTGCAAGCAGGGCGACGTTGCCAAGATGCGCGGACAAAGGCCGCCATTTTTCCTCTGCCAAGCGTTTGCCTTGGCCGTCTTCAGCGGTGTGCGCGAAGAATTTCATGCTCGTTTCCTGACGGTGTTCCCACCTGGGCGCGGCACTCTCATTACCCTTGGCGAGGAATGATGACAAGATAAACTTTTTGTTCCATTTGCCGCGCACTCTCGGTTGGACAAAGGCTGGGTAAGCTGTTGAAGAGCGTGTTTGATAATTCGCACCCGGCGCCGCGTGGGGCACGTGGCCTACAGAATATGACCAGAATTCCAATCCTTTGCAGAATTGAACGGGATCATCTCTTAATGGCATGTAACGCCTTATTTTTTTCATAAATCTCTTGGTTGGACAGCGGATGTCCAAGTGCCTCTGGTAATTTGCTCGCATGAACGTGAAATACACATTCAAAGATTTTGACGAGCAGTTCCAAATGGCAACGCTTGCTTGTTTGACCAGCAGTTTCATGCCGTCAAGGGATAATCCCGAAGTGGAAAGGGGTGATTTATCATTAGCAAATTTAATTATGCGCGCGCCACGCTTATTTTCGCTTAATTTTGACTTTTTTGTTGGACGGCGGCTAGGGTCAATGCTACCTTCCCAGCGGAAGGGGTTGAGAGGTTACTACAGCTTGCTACAGCTTTTTCGACTTTGTGGGTTTTCCGAAATCACGCGAAAGGGGCTCTTTTCGGTTCGTTGCGGAAAACTTGTCTCTTTCCTTCGCCGGCGAGCTTGGGTAAATACTGGTTATGCGAACGGCAATTTATCCCGGCAGCTTCGACCCTCTGACGAATGGCCATCTGGATATCATTCAACGCGCCGCCAAGTTGTTCGACCGCGTCATCGTGGCGGTGGCTCAAAATGAAGGCAAAAAACCGCTCTTCTCCCTGAAGGATCGACTGAGCTTGGTGCAACAGTCGTTGGGCGAGTTCCCCAACGTCCAGGCCGATTCGTTCGATACGTTGCTGGTCGATTACGCCGCGGCCCAGGAGGGACAGGCCATCATCCGCGGGCTGCGGGCGGTGTCGGACTTTGAGTTTGAATTCCAACTTGCTTTGATGAATCGTAAGTTGAACGGTTCGGTGGAAACGATTTTTATGATGCCGCGGGAGACTTATACTTTTTTGAGTTCGCGGATCGTCAAGGAGATAGCGCGGCTGGGCGGCAATGTTGATGGCTTTGTTCCGCCGCACGTGCGGGCGGCGCTGAGCCGGAAATTCGGACGGGCTAAAGGCAAATCCTGAACGATTGCCCACCTTCGCCATGCCGCTCCAGGTCAACATCCGCCACGTGAAAGAGAAGGAAGTCCGGTTGCGGGGACAATTGCCGGTGGCGGAACTGGATTTGGAGAACGATGACGAACTGGTGCGGGCGCGCCTTCCTTTACGCTACGACCTGACGGCGGAGATATTGGGCGAGGCGATTCTGGTGCAAGGCCGCCTTGAACTGACGCTGGATTGCGAGTGCGCGCGGTGCCTCAAGCCGTTCGAGCACCGGATGGAATTGGGCCATTGGACGGCGCATTTGGCGCTGGAAGGTCCTGAAAAGGCGGCCCTGAAAGATGATTTGGCGGACTTGACGCCGTACCTGCGCGAAGATATTCTGCTGGAGTTGCCGCAACATCCGTTGTGTGAGGCCGATTGCGCGGGATTGCCGAATCGAGCCAAGCAAAATAAAACGAAAAGCGCCAGTCCGACGGAGGGTTCGTCTGCCTGGGCTGAACTGAACAAACTAAAATTCTAAACAGGAACATTTATGGGAGTACCCAAACGCAAGCCTTCGCACAGCCGCCAGCGGATGCGCCGGGCTTACAATAGTGTCATGAAGGTCCCCCAACTGAGCACCTGCCCGCAATGCGCGGCCCCGTATGTGCCGCATCGGGTCTGTCCCTCTTGCGGCTTTTACAAGGGCCGGCAGGTCATCACCGTCAAAACGGCAGCCTGACCGTTCTCGGCGGCGCGGAAGTGATGGGTCTTCCGCGCTCTTTTTTTATGCGCATTGTCTTGGATGTGATGGGAGGCGATCACGGCGCGGAGACGATCATCGAAGGCGCACGGCTGGCGCTGCAATCCAGGGCCTCCATCACCCAATTGTTTCTGGTCGGGCGCGCGGAGGAAATTGAGGCGGCCATCAAACATACCGGCTGCCGCGACCCTCGCGTGACCATCGTGCCAGCCACCGAAGTCCTGACCATGGAGGACAAACCGGTGGAAGGGTTGCGACGTAAGAAGGATTGCTCCATTTTGCGCGCCGTCGAGATGCTCAAGGAGGGACTAGCTGACGCCATGATCTCCCCTGGCAACACCGGCGGAATTGTCGCCGCCAGCATCATTCGTTTGCGCCCCCTGCCGGGAGTGGATCGGCCGGGCATCGCCACGGTCATTCCGGGACCGAAGAATGAATTTGTGCTGCTGGACTCCGGCGCCAGCGTGGAATGCCGGCCGGCGCACTTGCTGCATTTCGCCATCATGGGCGGCATTTACTCTCGCGAGATACTCGGATATAACAACCCGCGCGTGGGCATCCTGAGCAACGGCACCGAAGCCAACAAAGGCACCGAACTGACGCAGGAGGCCTGCAAACTTTGCCAAATGGCGGACCTGAACTTTATCGGCAATGTCGAGGGGCACGACCTGTTCCACGACCGCGTTGACGTGGTGGTCTGCGACGGCTTTATCGGCAACATCGTACTCAAGACGTTGGAAAGCTTTGCCAAAGGCCTAGGCGGCTGGGTCAAGGACGAAGTCTCCAAGAATCCGAAGCGCATGCTCGGCGCCATGCTGGTCAAGAACGCCCTGCGCACCATCAAGCGGCGCATTGATCCCGATAGACGCGGCGGCGCTCCCTTGCTCGGCCTGAACGGCACCGTTTTTAAAGCGCATGGTTCCGCCAGCGCTCTGGCCATCACCAACGCCATCGGCGAATGCACCAAGGCCCTGCAGCATCGCCTCAACCAGATGATCGAATCCGAAGTCGCCAAAGCTAACGAGCACATTGGGAACGCGCCCACCGCCAACGCCAAACCATGAAACTGCCCGCCCGAGACTTCACCAACCCGCGCGCCCGCCACAATTTCGAGGGGCGGACCTGCTCGATCATCTCCGTGGGCTCCTACGTGCCCGAACGCGTGCTGTCCAATGCCGACCTGGAAAAAATGGTCGATACGTCCAACGAGTGGATCTTCTCCCGCACCGGGATCAAGGAACGCCGCATCGCCGCCCAGCACCAGGCCACTTCCGACCTCGCCGCGCGGGCCGCGCGCGTCGCCATGACGCGGGCCAAAATCACGCCCGGCGAGATTGATCTGATCATCCTGGCCACCATCACCCCCGATATGCCCTTCCCCTCCACCGCCTGTCTGGTGCAGGAGAAAATTGGCGCTGAAAACGCGGCCGCCTTTGACATTCAAGCCGCTTGTTCGGGCTTCATTTTCGCCCTGGAGATCGGCCAGCAATTCATCATGTCCCGCACCTACGACACCATCCTGGTCATCGGCGCGGAAAAACTTTCCTCCATCATCAATTGGAACGACCGCAACACCTGCGTTCTTTTCGGCGACGGCGCCGGCGCCGCCATTTTGCGCTACCGGCCGGATGCGCACGGATTATTGACAGCCTGCATGGGCTCCGACGGCGCGCGGGCCGGGCTGTTATGCATGCCCGGCGGCGGATCGGCTTTTCCGCCCAGCCACGAAACGGTCGCCGCCGGCCTGCATTATTTGCGCATGGACGGCAAAGAGACCTACAAAAACGCCGTCACGGCCATGCATATCGCCGCCGTGGAGGCCTTGCGCCGATGCGAACTGGACATCGCGCAAATCACCTGCATCATTCCGCACCAGGCCAACCGGCGGATCATCGACGCGGTGGCGGAACGATTAGGCGCCAAGCCGGAGCAATTATTCGTCAACCTGGAAAAGCACGGCAACACCTCCGCCGCGTCGGTGGCCATCGCCTTGGACGAAGCCGTGCAATGTAAGCGCATTCAAAGGGGAGACTTGGTATTGCTGATCGTATTCGGCGCGGGCCTGACCTGGGGCGCCGCCATCATTGAATGGTAGGTTTGGAATGGATTCGTCATTGACTGTGTGGGAAGGGTCAGGTAGTTTTTGCGGCTCCGAGCGGGGGGTGTAGCTCAATTGGTTAGAGCGCTGCCCTGTCACGGCAGAGGTTACGGGTTCGAGCCCCGCCACTCCCGCCATCTCCCGCATTCTGCCCTGTTGTGACAGGCAATGCCAAACCGTGACAAACTCCTTTGGTTACAAGGGTTTGCGCAACTTCCGGCCCGACACTCGTTGTGACAGGCAATGACACGTTTTGACCCGTTGCGCCAAATCCTTGTGAGGCTCCTTGTGATGATGATTCTATAAAGGACGGCAACACATCAATCGCCGTTTCCGTTCCCAAAAGATTTTCGTCGGTGTAAGTTTTGTCCGTAAGTTTCCCGTCGCTGTGGCGCATTATCGCCATAGCCGTGCGGCGTGGCACGCCTGCTTTGGCAAGGTTGGTGCAGAGCGTGTTTCGTAACGCATGGAAATCCGCATAACGTCCAAGGGTGTCTTGATACGGAATGCCCGCCTTTTTCAAATCCAGCTTGAATCGTTCAATGCGCGGGAATCGCTCAAAGACCAACGCTTCCGGCTGACTTTCGCCCTTGATCTCGCGCAAGATGGCCACCAATTCAGGATGCAACGTCATGGGTGCCACTTTGCTGTTTTTGGTTGTGGAAGAACGCACAATGGCGAAGGGTCTTGCCTCATCCAAGTGCAAGTCCGCCCACTTGAGTTGAGACAGTTCGCCGCGCCGCAAGCCTGTGTGAGGGGCCATCAAATAAGCGGCCTTGTTCTTGCCAGCGACGGCCAGCAGACGTTTGATCTCATCAATGGTGAACGCCCGCCGCTCGCGTGTTTGTCGCCCTTCCGTTTTGACTTTTTCGACCGAGAGCATCGGATTTTTTTCCACCCGCTCGTTTTTAATGAGCCAGTTGAAAAAGCAGCGGGCGGCCTCCAAGTAATCATTGACCGTCTTCGGCGCAAGTTCACATTTGCCGCGCCGCCACGTCTGGAATGAATCAGAACTTACCGCCCTGATTGTCGTCCAGTGTCACTCCCAAATTAACCGGCCAATTCGACATTCCAAGTTCGCCAGATGCTTTTGGGATTGTCCGAGCCGCCGCGCATCACCGAGGAAGTCTTGCAAATGCTCAAAGGAAATGGTTTGTCACATTGTTTCTTCTGTTCGTTTTGGGCGCTGGCGTCCAGTTGCACGCTCAAAGTGCTGAACTCGACCGAAAGGTGTTTGAGACCACCAAAGCCAAAGCCGAAACAGGTGATGCAGTCTCAGAATTCAACCTTGGTGTGGCATATGGTGATGTCGTCAGAGTACCACGAAATTATAAGGAAGCAGCCAGATGGTATCGTAAGGCAGCAGAGCAAGGAATGGCAGCCGCACAATGCAAACTCGGCTTTTTGTATTCCGACGGCCAAGGCGTTCAGAATGATGATACCGTAGCAGTCGGATGGTTTCGTAAGGCCGCCGAACAGGGAAATGCAGTCGCACAATTCTACCTTGGTGAAATGTACGCCGATGCCCACGGTGTGGCACAAGATTATGGGGAAGCAAGCAAATGGCTTCGTAAATCCGCAGAACAAGGAAACCCACAAGCTCAAATGGGTCTGGGCGATTGCTACGACCAAGGTCTAGGTGTCGCGAAGGATCAGGCGGAGGCTCTGAAGTGGTATCGCAAAGCCGGAGAACAGAATGTGGCCGAAGCCCAATACAATGTGGGCAATTACTACACGCTCGGCTTAGGTGTGGTGAAGGATTATGTGGAGGCAGTAAAGTGGTTTCGCAAAGCCGCAGCACAGGGAATCGCCGTCGCACAATCCAAACTCGGTACGGCGTATGGCAGCGGCGAGGGTGTTCCTAAGAATTATATTGAAGCATACAAATGGTATAGCCTTGCAGCGTCGCAAGGAAATGAATCAGCCAAGACGAATTTATCCATCGCTGAAATGCGCATGACGCCGGAACAAGTTGCCGAGGCACAACGCTTGGCTCGCGAATTCACGCCGCGCAAGACCTCGGATTTCAACAAGGATACCACTGATTCCCAACCCACGGCCAGCGGCACAGGATTTTTCATCACGGACGATGGTTATTTGATTTCAAATTATCATGTAGTCAAGAATGCCAAGAAGGTTCGTGTGCTCACGAGCGCCGGTTTGATTTCCGCCAAGGTGGTGCGCATGGATGCGGCCAATGATTTGGCTTTGTTGAAAGCGGACGGGCGCAGCCGGGCAATTCGGGCGGCGCGCTGGTGGATGAGCATGGCAATGTTGTCGGCGTGGTGTCGGCCAAACTGAATGCGTCGGCGGCGCTGGCGGCGAGCGGGGCGCTGCCGGAGAATGTGAATTACGCGGTGAAGAGCAGTTATCTATTGAGCTTCCTTGAATCCGTGCCGGAGGTTTCGGCCAAACTTAAGGCGCCAATCGGCACCGAACGGAAGTTTGATGACGTGGTACAGACGGCACAAGCAGCTGCAGTGCTTGTTATGGTTTATTGATTCAAATTTCAACCGTCTGAAGTTTTTTCGTGGCCGTGCGACAGCATTTGCTTTATTGCAAGCCCAAGCGTAAATTAAGCCAATATGACAAGGCAAGAAAAACAATTCGTGCAACTTCAGCAACTAGGGACAAAATTGCGAATAGCGCAACAGGAGGTCGAAGAATGTCAGAAAAAACTAGCTGAACGTCAACGTAAGGTCGCTGAGATTTTGCAAGAAGTGGCGGACCTTGCCAAATTATGGGGAAAGGATCTGAAAAGGTGGCTTAAAATATTGACATTCTGCGAAAGAGTTCAGAAGGAAACGGGTCAGCCCCGCATAATCGCATATAATTATTTTCCTGCACGCTCGAAAATCCGCATTGTGTCAATCAAGCGTCAAGAGAGAACTGCAATACCCACCCCCCTTGGTTTTTTTGCCACGGCTCCCGCGACCCTTTCCCAATTGCCCGTGCCCGTGGTTGCTGGGGGGCGGACTTCCTGCAAGCGTGTCTCCCTTTTAGTGGCGGTCAGAACGGGCATCGAGAGGCAAACGCAAGTTCTTCGATCACCTCCCGAAGCATCCGATGCTTTTCCTCATCCGGTCTGCGACGCCTTGTAGCCCCAAAACTTTTCGACGACGCCAATTCTTGCATCGCCTTTTTCCACTCTGGCGACGGGCGCAGGTGGTCGAGCGTGATTTCCGTCACATGCCACCAGAATTTCCGTGCCAGGTCGCCGCCACTGTTAATCCAGCGAACGTGAACGTTGAGATTCGCCTCGCCTATCGCTTCCCGTGTGGCCCCGTCCTGCCAGTCATCTTCCACAAACCACACCGCTTGAAACAGTTTGCCCATTTTCCAAGCCCACTTCGGCCCAAGGATGTCTTTGATGTTTAGCTCGGTGATCTTCGCGCCCTTGTGGTTCAGGACCGTGACCGCTTGCTTGACCAATTTCCCGCCAGGCGCGAGCGCGAGCCGTCATCCAGCCGAACCGGGACTCGTGCGGCGTTGTCTTTGCGCGTTCCGCCTCTCGCCTTGGTTCTTTTGACCAGTGGCCGAAATAGCGAACGCACCTTGCCCCCTTGTCTTCCGGCAATCGGCTGTCCCAATCCTTGTGCAGATATGCGCCCAGGTAACGCCCCAGGGCTTCTCCATTCGTACGCAACGGCTGTAGCTGATGCCGACCGAAACCGTAGAGCTTGGCAGTTCTCAGCCAATATGCCCATTCCCGGTGTATGGCCTTGTTTGCCGTTAAGTAAACCGGTTTGTAAAGCGGTTTTCCAAGACAGTCTTTTGGCGGGAAGCAGGCAGCGAAATCAATTTGGCCGTAAATGTTTTCTTTGCAGACCACGACCAGATGGAAATGAATGCCGCCGTTCTTGTGGCGTTCCGTGACATTCACCCCGCACACGTAACGCTTTGAAATCTCATGTGTCATCAGCGAATGGAAACGCCTTTGAGCTTCAATCCTGTCTCGCAGGTTGCGGAATCTTCCACCCACAACCAAATCGCCCAAGGTCGGAGTGTGCATGGCGACCCGCTCTCGTCCGAATGTTTCAGACATCCAAAGGATATTCTGCGTTAGTGCTTCCGCCTGCTTCTTGCGTGGCCCCGGCAATGGTGGCTTCTCATCATCATTTGATGCAGTTGTTACAAATAGACAAGGAAGGCCGGAGGCGGGCGGCGCTTCGCGCCGCTCCGCCCCCAGCCCTTCCCCGTTGCCCGTTGTCATAATCCCTTGCCCTCATTAGCGGAGCCGATTAACCTTGGAACGTGAAAGCAACATTGCCAGAACCCGAAATCGTAACGCGCAACGGCAAACCCGTTTCGGTAATCATCCCCATCAAGGAGTACGCAGAACTTTTGGAGCGCGTGGAGGACGCCGATGACGTGGCCTGGCTTAAACGCGCCCGCCGCAAGCCGCTGCACTACCGTCCGCTGGAAGACTACCTGGCCGAGCGCACGCGCAAGTGACCATGTATCGCGTCCTGCTTGAACGCGCGGCGGAGAAAGACCTCTCACGGCTCACCTCGCAGATTCACGACCGGGTCATCGCGGCGATTCGGGCGCTGGCGACAAACCCTCGCCCGCCCGGTTGCCGCAAACTGGCCGGGAGCAAGAACGACTGGCGCATCCGCGTAGGCGACTACCGCGTGGTTTACGAGATCGCCGATGAGATTCGCGTCGTACGTATCAACCGCGTCCGCCACCGCCGAGACGTGTACCGTTAATCGCATAGGTCACTCGCCCTTGTTGCTTATGGCGGCGTTGACAATAGCGAGGATTGGGGCCTTGAGTGGCGGAGGAAGTTTATCCCATGCAGTGACTACGCGTGCCAGGTCGCGACCCCATGCGCCGGGAGCTTGTGAGGCTCCTTGTGATGGCAGGCTGCCTAAACCGTTGATGGAGAGGGTTTCGTCGCGGGTTCGAGCCCCGCCACTCCCGCCATTCCCAACTCGCTGGTGCCCAGCACTTACGGTGATTGGGCCTCACCTCGCCGCCCTTTCGTCACAACCGGCCCTGTTCACGCCGAAAATTTTCTGTTCTCAGACGACATGAAAGCAAGAACTCAATTGCCGCGGAAGCAGAAGGCTGAGAAGCCCAAATCTAGATTCCGGCTGGAACTGACCCGCCACAAACACCGCGTCGTCATCACCGACTCCATCGACAAGGGCCGCTACGTCAGCTACGTGGTAAGGCGCTGGAGCCGCAGGAGGCGGAGAAAGTAGGGTTTCGAAAGAATCCTCGAACTGGAGGCGCTCCGAACAATGGCGAATATTCTCTGGGGGGCTTGCGTCGAAGGAATGGGCCATGCTTTCAGGTCATGCTCGCGCGAAATTCTCAATCGGAAGGCCCATTCCGCCATGGATGGCAAAGAAATTTTAATGTTCATTTTGCCAAAACTTCATTTTGTTAACGTCCAACATTTCAGTTTGTAAGATTATGCGGCTCCTATTGGTGGAAGATGAGAGGAAATTAGCCGAGTTTGTCGCGCGAGGATTGCGGGACGAACTTTATGCGGTGGATATTTCCCATGACGGCGAGAGCGCCTGGGGAATGGCCAGTTCTTGCGACTATGACCTGATCATTCTTGACCTGATGTTGCCGGGGCTCAGCGGCACGGATTTGCTCAGGCGGCTCCGCCAGCATGGTTCGAAGGTGCCGGTCCTGATTTTAACGGCTCGCGACAGCATGGCCGAGAAAGTGCTTAATTTTGAGACTGGCGCCGACGATTACCTGACCAAACCCTTTGCCTTTGCCGAGTTGCTGGTTCGAATCAAGGCGTTGCTTCGGCGCGGCGCGACCGAGCGGTCCAATGTGCTGCGCGTCGATGATCTCGAAGTGGATCGGGTGAATCGAAAGGTCAAGCGGGCAGGAAAAAGGATTGAGCTAACCGTCAAGGAATACAGCCTGCTTGAATTCCTTGTGACCAATCCAGGACGAGTGTTGTCGCGCAGAGTGATCATTGACCATGTCTGGGATGCGAGTTTCGAGGGTTTATCGAAAATCGTGGACGTTCACATTCGAAACTTGCGCGGCAAAATGGACATCGGCTATCCAAAAAGGCTGATCCACACCGTGCGAGGCATTGGGTATTCCATCGAAACCGAGGCGGAACAATGACGACTCGCTCCATCCGTTTCCGCCTTGTGGTCTGGTATGCCGGGCTGTTGATCGCCATCTTTGTTTTGCTCGGCAGTTTGATCTATGCCGGTTTAAAATCCTACTTGGTGCGGAATTTGGGCCTGACGCAGGTTCAGCGGGCCCAACAAATGGCTGAAACCCTGCTGGCCAATGTGGAGAAAACCGGCGAAGCGCACGTGGTGGAGGAGATCAATTCCTGGGTCACACCAGAAGTCAACAATCGCTTCGTTCGAATTACCCGCGGCGACTCAAGCGTGCTGTACGTTTCAAGAAATCCGAGAGACATGAGCTTTGAAGCCAGCCAAGTGCCGACTTACCCAAAGCCAGTGACACAGATTTCATGGCAAACGGAAATCCTGCCCGATGGGCGAGGCATCGTCGTTGCGGCCGTTCCCTGCCAGTCGAGTTCAGGGTTGCATTTTCTGGTTGAGGTGGGTGTTCCTCTCAAGTCGGTTCAGTCGATATTGCATCATTTTGTCATTCTTTTGGTCTCGGGTCTGGCGGTCATGGTCGCGGTCTCCATCGCCGGCGGATATTTGCTGGTTGGCCATGCGCTGGCGCCAGTAGATCAAATTGCCAGCAGCGCCGAACGGATAAGCCTCCAAAACCTCAGTGACCGGCTGCCCATCGCCAGGACGGGTGATGAACTGGAGCGACTTTCCATCTCGCTGAACAACATGATTGCGCGATTAGAGGACGCGGTCCGGCATAATCAACGCTTTATTGCCGACGCTTCGCACGAATTGCGTACGCCGCTCACCCTTGTCAACGGGGAATTGGAGTCCATCGTCCAAAAGAGCAATCTGTCTCAAGAAAACTTGCAGACCCTCTCCAATATTCTCGAGGAAGTGGAACGATTGCGACGCATCGTCGAGGGCCTCTTTGCCATTTCCCGATTAGACTCGGGAGAGGCGGAAAAGAAGTGGTTGCCATTTGATCTGGCCGAACTGGCGGCCAGCACCGCGGGACAGTTGGAGCCGCTGGCCGAGGACAAAGGGATTTCGATTTCCTCCACAACTCCGAACGCGGTCATCATCGAAGGTGATCGTTCCCGGTTCAAGCAGGTCGTCGTAAATTTGCTTGATAACGCCATTAAATATACGTCCAGCGGAGGCCAAGTACGAATATCAGTGGTGGCGCGCGACGGTCATGCCGTCTTGGAAGTCGCCGACACGGGCATCGGGATTCCACTGGAAGCGCAACCTCGGATTTTTGAGCGATTTTTCCGTGTGGACGAAGCGCGTTCGCGGGAATTGGGAGGAGCCGGCCTGGGTCTTTCTATCGTGAAGTCCATCTGCGTGGCTTACGGAGGAAAGGTTGAGGTCGAAAGCGCCCAAGGGGGGGGCAGCCGATTCAAAGTGGAACTGCCATTGGCCGAGGGCAGCAAGAATTCAAAACTGTACAAGAATGGAAACTGAACACAATAAGACACAAATCGAAGAGAGAACTCCTTCGGCCCCGGAATTGAGGACTAAATTATCCAAGGGCCTAAATTGGAAACTTCTACTTGGCTCCGCCGTCGTGGTTGCCTGTCTTGCGCTGTTCGGACGGCAATTATCCCGTGGCAAGACCCTCCCCAGCACGCACGCGGATGATTTGATCACCGTGCCCGTGATCAAAGTGTGCCGGGAAGAGTTGGCTCGCAACGAGAATTTTGACGCAGAATTTCGCCCGTATCAAGTGATAGATCTGCACGCGGAAGTGGCCGGTTTTGTGCAGAGCATCGATGTGGATATTGGCGACCGGGTTCAGAAGGGAGCCTTGCTGGCAACGCTGCAAATACCGGAACTCGCGGAAGACATAGAGCGCGCGGCAGCGACCGAACTTCGCGATGAGAAGATAGTGGACCAGGCAACCGCCAATTATAAGGATGCCCACCTGGCTTGGGGCCGGCTCAATACCATCAACCACAATAAGCCGCATTTGGTCGCGCAACAGGACCTGGATACCGCCCAGGCCAAAGACAGCGCCGCCGAAGCCGGCCTGGCCGCCGCCAAAGCAAACGTCAATGTGGCCGAGGCTGAACTTAACAAGTTCAAGGCCATCCTCAATGATTGCAAAATTAAAGCTCCCTTCGCCGGCGTTATTACCAAACGTTATGCGGATGTCGGGGCCTTGGTGCAGGGAGGAGTAAGTCCCAGCGGCGCAGCCATGCCACTGGTTCGATTGTCACAAAATGACCGTCTGCGGTTGGACTTCCCTGTTTCAGTTTCCTACGTCCATTATATTAAGCTGGGAGATCCGGTTGAGATTCGGATTGCGGCCACGGGCCAAACCATTCACGGCAAGATCACCCGTTTTACCCACGACGTGGAAATGGCAACGCGAACGATGGAGACAGAAGTGGACGTGACCAATGCCGATCTGTCACTCACGCCCGGAATCTATGCGGAAGCGAGCCTGGAACTCGAACGCCATCGAAATGTGCTGGCTATTCCGACTGATGCGTTGTCCGACCTGAAGACTCCGATCGCTTTTGTGGTGAACAGCAAGAATCAGATTGAGGAAAGGCCGTTAACACTGGGTCTGGCCACGCCGGACAAATTTGAGGTTGTAGCCGGGCTGAAGGAGAACGATCTCGTCATGATCGGCAATCGGACGCAAGTCAAACCGGGGCAGAAGGTGATGACGAAATTGATGGGGACGGGAAGTATTCAATGAAGAAGAGTTGGCAGCGAGCCATCAACATGCACCGAATATTCCCCGCTCGGCGGATGGTTATATTCGTTCGATCCACGCAAGTTTCCTCTAACACGTAATTCCATGAAACCCTGTCTCAGCCTAGAACATTTGGAGGCTCTGCGAAGACTTGACACCTGTGCGGTGGCCAACGCCATTGACACATTTGAATTGCGACTGCGCAACGAAGGCTACGCTGGTTCGAGCATCCATTGCCTCTTCCCGCGTTTGGCATCGATGGTCGGTTACGCTGTGACTCTCAAGATTCGCTGTTCAACGCTGCCCACGACGGGGCACGCTTATGTGGATCGGACGGATTGGTGGACTCACATTTTGGCGCTGCCGGAACCACGAGTCGTAGTGATTCAGGACCTGGACACACCGCCGGGAATAGGAGCGTTGCTGGGAGAGGTGCATTCTAATATCCTCCGTGCGTTGGGCTGCGTGGGGGCGGTGACCAATGGAGCCGTGCGGGATCTTCCAGCCGTCGAGAACATCCCCTTTCATTTTTTTGCCGGCGGTTTGACTGTTTCGCACGCCTACGCTCACATCGTGGAAATTGGAGGTGAAGCAGAGATTGGAGGGCTGAAAATAAATGCGGGCGATCTGCTGCATGGGGATCAACACGGTCTGCTTGTAGTGCCCAAGAAGATCGCCACCCGGATTCCCGCGGTGGCGGCAAAAATTGCAGAGGAAGAGAGAAGACTGATTGCACTTTGCCGTTCGGGCGACTTCACCTTGGAACAATTGAAAGCAGCGGTCAAACGATGACCTCCATCTGGGAATACCATGCCTAAATTTGCCATTCGCTATCCTTACTTGATTTCCGTCATTTGTGTCATCGTCTGTGTGCTAGGTATTTCCACGCTGACCCGAATGCCGGTGGATCTGTTTCCGCCGATCAATATACCGGTGGTGGTGGTGGCTACGTTCTACAGCGGCATGCCACCAGAAGAAATTGAGTCCGCCATCACTGCGCACTATGAACGCTTTTTCACTCTTGCCAGCGGCATCGATCACATGGAATCACGTTCGCTGCCAGGAGTGAGCCTGATCAAAATTTACTTTCAGCCGGGTTCCAACCCGGATGCGGCCGTCAGCACCATTGGGAATCTGGCCGCAGCCGACCTGCGCCATCTTCCTCCGGGAACCTGGCCGCCCGTGGTGCTGAGGTTCGACGCTTCGAGCCTGCCGGTTTGTTTGGTGACATTGAAAGGACAGGGATTGGATGAAGCCCAATTGCACGATTACGGCCAATTTGCGGTGCGAAATCAGGTGGCGAACGTGCCCGGCGCTTCCGTGCCATCGCCCTTCGGAGGCCGTTACCGCCAGATCATGGTCTATGTTGACCCCATCAAACTGGAAGCGCACCAACTTAGCGTCATGGATGTCGTGCGCGCGGTCAATGACTCCAATCTCATCCTGCCGGCGGGAAATGTGAAGGTCGGACCATTCGATTACAACTTATACGTTAACAGCGAGCTTCACGGCGTTGATGAAATCAACAGCCTGCCGCTTAAGACCGTTGGCAATGCTGCGGTGCTGGTGGGGGATGTAGGCGTGGCTAAAGATGCTTCTGGTCTGCAATATTGCATCGTGCGGGTGGATGGGCAGAAGTCAGTGTACCTCCCGGTGCTCAAGCAGGGTGGCGATGCTAATACCATTTCCGTGGTCAATGGCGTTAAGAACTCCTTGTCGCACCTGGTGGGCGTGCCCAAAGAGTTGATTACGAAGGTGGTCTTTGATCAATCCATTTTTGTGAAAAATGCGATTGAAAATCTCCTGCATGAGGGTGCCATCGGACTGCTTCTGACGGGAATCATGATCCTGGTCTTTTTGGGAAATTCCAAGGCCACGCTGGCCGTCTTTTTGTCTATTCCCCTGTCCACGCTGGCCACTTTTATCGTCCTGGGTCACCAAAACGGCACGATCAATTCGATGACCTTGGGTGGCTTGGCGCTCGTGTTTTCACGTCTCATCGACAATTCCGTGGTGGTGCTGGAAAACATCTTTCGACATTTGGAATTGGGCGAGTCGCCCGAAGTGGCGGCGGAAAAAGGCGGGGCGGAAGTCGCCCTGCCAGTGCTGGCGGCGACCTTGACCACCGCAGTTGTATTTTTTCCCGTGACCTTTCTCTACGGAGTTAGCCAGTTTCTCTTCACGGCTTTGGCGCTGTCCGTAGTTTTTGCCCTGGCCGCCTCTTATTTTGTGGCTTTGACAGTGGTGCCATTGTTTTGCGCCAACTTTATCAAGTCGCCCTATGTCGCCGAAGAAAGCGGGAAATGCAAATCATGGGGCCGCCGATTCAACGACGGATTCAACTCCAAATTCAAGGCCTTTGTCAGGCGTTATGGAGCGCTGTTGGAGAAAACCTTGAATCGCCCGCGGACGACGGTGCTGGCGCTAACCGGAGTTTTTCTGGCCAGTCTCCTCCTGTGTCATTTCGTGGGCGTTTCGTATTTTCCAAGAACAGATCCGGGCCAGTTTGTCATTAATCTCAAGGCGACGACCGGCACGCGTCTGGAAAATACCGAGGCCTTGGTGCAACAAGTCGAAAAGATCATTCGAGAGGAAGTTGCGCCTGAGGATCTGGATTTAGTCGTGGCGAACATAGGCGTTCAGCCTGGTTTGGCCGCCATGTACACCAGCAATTCTGGCGAGCATACGGCTTTCGTGCAGGCCAGCCTCAAGGAACGCCACCGCATTGGCAGCTATGAGTATATGGACAGAGTGCGGCGGCGCATTCGTCGCGAATTGCCGCAAGTGAGCGCCTACGTGCAAGGCGGCGGCTTGCTCGACGCCATTCTCAATCTCGGCTTGCCTGCGCCCATCGATATTCAGGTAACGGGCAATGATCTTAATGCCGATCATCAGACCGCCGTCGAAATCGCCCGGCAGCTGCACTCCATCAAGGGAGTAAGCGATGTCTTAGTTCCGCAAGATGTGGATTTCCCGTCCATCCAATTAGACATTGATCGCCGACGCGCCGGCGAACTGGGCTTGAATGCCAAGGAAGTGGTCAGCAGTGTCATCACCGCGCTTAATTCCGATGAGATGATCGCTCCCAGTTTTTGGATTGATCCCCGCAACGGCAATGATTATTTCCTGACCGTCCAATACCCGGAGGAGGAAGTCAAGGACCTCGAACAGTTACGGTCCATTCCGTTGCGCGCCTCTGGTCAATTGCACTCCACAAGGTTGGACTCCGTGAGCCAAATGACCCGGTCGCTTTCCTCCACGGAAGTGGACCACTACCAATTACAGCGCGAGATGGATGTGTACGTTTCGACCAAAGGCGAAGACTTGGGGGACGTGATGAAGTCGGTCAACCAGATCATCCACCAAACCCATCTGCCAGAGGGAATGCAAGTCAATGTGCGCGGCATGGTACAGGGCATGAACACGTCGTTTCGCAGTTTTGGTTTGGGCCTTATTCTAGCGGTGCTGCTCGTCTATTTGATCCTCGTGGCGCAATTCAAATCGCTCATTGATCCATTCCTGATCTTGCTGGCTGTGCCTTCAGGTTTAACGGGGGTCCTGGTCACGTTATTGCTCACCGGAACAACGCTCAACGTCATGTCCTTGATGGGCATCGTGATGATGGTGGGCATTGTGGTTTCAAACAGCATCTTGATTGTCGAATTCACCCATCGTTTGCGGGAAGATGGCAAGCCGCTGCGCGAAGCCGTGGTCACGGCGTGTCAGGTGCGGTTGCGGCCTGTGTTGATGACCTCGCTAGCCACTCTCATCGGGTTAATTCCAATGGCGGCAAAATTAGGCACCGGGGCGGAGGCTTATGCACCTTTGGCGCGGGCGATTATCGGGGGGTTGACCGTCTCGGTCGTTCTGACCATGTTCATCGTGCCGGCGGCTTATTTATTGGTCTATCGTAACCGGCCGGACAAGGTCCAAATTCCTATCCAAGAAACCTTGCAAGGAGCCTCCGCATGAAAAGCAGCCTTTTGATTGCCTTCAGCCAGCCACGCGGAAAGCGGGTTCAGTGGAAGACCGTGCTCTTCATCGTTCTGGCGGCAATTTCAGCCGGAAAGCCGTGTTTCGGCCAGCCTGCTCCGGCGGAACCGGGATTGAAGCCCCTCTCGCTCAAAGAAGCCTTGGCCACAGCCTTTCAGAAGCATCCCAAGATACTCGCGGCTGACCTGCGGATATTGATCTCGAAACAGGATTTGCGGGAAGTGCGTTCCGCTTTTTTCCCAAGCATCCATGCTGACGCCACGGCTGTGGGCACGCCGACCGAGCACAATCAAGTTGTGTCCGCCGGAGCCTTGGTTGTCTCCTCCACCTATGATCGGGAAGCGGAGGGAATAAGCATCAACCAACTTATCACTGATTTTGGGCGCACGGCGAATCTCTCCGCCAGTTCCAGGTTGCACTCCCGCGCGGAAGAACAAGGCGCCTTGGCGACGCGCGAGCAAATTGAGCTGGCGGTGAAGGACGCTTATTTCTCCTCCCTGCAGGCGCAGTCGGTTTTGGAAGTCGCCCGGCAAACGGTGGCCACGCGGCAGTTGCTCTTTGATCAAGTGAGTGAAATGGCCAAGAACAACCTCAAATCGGATCTCGATGAGAGCTTCGCGGACGTTGACCTTGAAGACAGCAAATTGCTTTTGGCCAATGCGGACAATGATTTGCAAGCCGCCTTGGCAAGGCTGGCCAACCTGATGGGCGAACCAAAGGAAGGGGGCTATCGGCTCATGGATGAGCCGTTGCCTGCCCGCGTTGTTCAAAACTCATGGCAGCTCATTCAAACGGCGCTCACGAACAGGCCTGACGTGATTCAATTGCGTTTTGAGCGGGAAGCGGCCGGCAAATTTGCCCGCGCGGAAAGGGATTTGAATTATCCGACTGTCACTGCCGCCGCCAGCGCCGGCGTTTTGCCCATCCACAATGCGGCGTTGGGTCCCAATTACGCCGCGGCCGGCGTGAATCTTCGGCTGCCCATCTTTGATGGCTGGCTCTTCGCGGCGCGCCACCAGGAAGCGCAACTCAAGGAAAGAGTGGTGGCGGAAAACCTTCAGGACGCAGAAAACAACGTTATTCGAGATGTTCGCATTGGAAGCGCCAATCGGCAATATGCCGTCGCGCGCATGGATCTTTCGGACAAGCTCCTGGCCAGCGCCAATAAGGCATTTGATTTGGCTCAGGAACGTTATCAAGTTGGCTCCAGTTCCATTATCGAACTCAGCCTGGCGCAACTGAACCAAACCGAGGCCAGGCTTAACCAAGCCAAGGCTGTTTATGAGTTTCATATTCGCGACGCCATTTTGAATTATCAAATTGGCAAGCATGGAGCTCCGCAATGATCAATCAATACAAGAACTCTCCTCCATCCAATGAACCATCTTAACGATCCACCCCGGCAACGATTCCTGTGGCAAACATGGATTTCTCTTCTTGCGGCCGCCGTCCCGATGCTCTCTGGATGCTCAACTCCTTTAGTCATAGACCGCGCGATTGGACCCGACCCATTCAGCGTTTCCAACGCGGCTGCTCATGGAGAGTTACAAGTTTTCACCATGAAGCAGGAGGAAAATAACGTGGGGTTTGAGTTTCCCTTTTACCAGAGAACGGCTTACTCCATTTACACTCCAGACGGAAGACACATAAAGGATATTAGTGACAATAATTGCGGCCATTTCGACGACACTCCGCCGGTCATTTCCCTGGCCCCGGGCGCTTATTCGATAAGAGGGTTCATGGCTGAAGACCTGGGGCAATTTACGGTTTTGAGTGTTGTCATCGAACGAGGGAGAAAGACTGAGGTTCATCTGGACGGCCATTGGCAATCGCCTGGCCATGTTTCGCAAAATCAACTGGTTCGCGCGCCCAACGGGTTCTTGCTCGGTTGGCCGGCGCGTTCTCCATCCAATTAGCCTCCGTGAGGTCCGCGCCTGCCAGAACCAAAACGGCCCAGATGCTAAAAACTCGAAACTTATGTGCCTGTGTCCGGAACCGCAGTCAGAAAAGCTGGTGCAATGTCTGCGATGGGTTGCCTGCTGCTGGAAATACCCAATTCCGAGGACTGGGTGACCTCCACCGCCCTCAAGGTCGATCAGCATGCCTGGGAACTCCTGGCTGTCCGCCTCGGTGTTAAAACGGTTGACGATGCGCCGGCAGGCTTCGTCGTCAAAAACTTGCACGAGGCCGGCCTTCTCGTTGGGGTGAACTCCTTCATTTTCGAGGTGGAACCAGCCATCGGCCCGAAGGGTGAAAGAAGATTCGCTTATGCTGGGGGTTGTATTTTTCATGTCGAATTTTCTGGAGCAAGTTGTAGTATGCCGCGTGTTATCCTTGGCCCCCGGCGGATGCCTCCGGCTGCTTCTGGCTCGTGGCGACATCCTGCTATAGGCCGCGTGCCCTCACGCGGCGGTCTTCCTGAGTCATCGTGCGCCGCGGCTCTTTTCCCTTTTTCATCGCCTCTTTCATCACTCATTCTGAATGTCTATTTACCATTCTACGTGTATGATAACTCACATATTAAGATCTTGCAACATATTTCGCAAAATATTTTGACCCGTAAACAGTTCCTCGGAACGCGAAGATTGTTTGAAGAGCGCAGGAAAGACCGTTCTAAAAAAAGTGGATGGACAACGATTTTTCTGTTGATCAGAGGCCCTAATGGCCGACCCTCACGGCCTTCCCCGAGGACTGATAAACATTAAGGGCGGACTGGGAAGGAGGTCTCCTTCCGGTAAAGCGTTGTTGTCGAGTAAACAATAACAATGAACCGAAAGGAAACCGTATGACAACGAAGTGTATGGCTGGAATCGATCTGCATAGCAACAATTTGTTTTGCGCGATCGTCGATAGGGAGGGCAAGCGCGTCTTTGAGCAGGCTGCCCTGCCACCTGGAGAGCGTGCTGCAGGCACTTAAACCGTTTAAGAAACGTCTGGAGAAGATTGCGGTGGAATCGACCTACAACTGGTATGGGCTGGTGGACGGATTGCAGGACCACGGTTATCCCGTCGTCCTGGCCAACCCGGCGGCGATGCAACAGTAGGACGGGCTCAAGCATGCCGACGACAAGTCGGACCTGGATTTGCAGGCCGGCGAACGCGTGCGCTGGCAACTGCGGGCTCGTTCCGAACTGCGCCTGATCCGCCTGCAGCCGCCCCCAACCAAAAAACGCTTAAAAAAGTAGTCCGAGGTTTTTCAGCAGAATCAGTTTTGTCCGTTTTTCGTTGTTTCAGGTCTGTTTCTCATTCGTTTGATCAATTGATACTCGTTTCTGCGCAGCCGTGCCAGGACGGTTATCTTGCGCCGTTCGGAGTTCTAAAGTCAGCCGCAAATGGGACAACCTGATCCTCGCACCGTTTAGGGTATTGGCTCACGGCGCAAATGTTTTCGACCAGAAACCGAAAACTCGTTTGTTGCGACGTTTCCGCTGGCGTTGGCGGACAGGAAGGTGTTGGGGTTTTCGCTCTCCTGTTCCAGCCTTGCGACAATGGCCGCAAAAGATCGAGAGTAATTTTCATTTATTTTAAAATAAGGATTATGTGAAATTATGGTTCAAAATAAGTTTCGCAGGGCCAAGGATTATTTAGTATTGACTTCCTGATTGAGGACGGAGCAAGAACAGAGGGTTTCGTGAAGGCGTTTGCCGGGATATGCCGGCATCTATGGAATGGATGGGTATTTCTGCGTATTTCCAATATTAGAATGTTCGAGGAATTTCGAGAACTCCGCTGAAATAAAACGGGTGAGTTTCAGATGGGGGATGCAAATGGCGGCCCGCCTTGGCCAAGGCGCGACAAGGACGGGCGCTATGCGGCAGAAGTCGATAAGGATCTGGGGTTTTGGAATTCCGTCACAATTCAGTTGCACATTGGGCCGGGGTTTGGCTTCATTTCCACCTTTTAGAGGATGAAACGGCATAGAGTCACAAATCAGTATTCAGGGCGCGTGCAGGGTGTCGGGTTCCGTTATACGGTCCGAACCCTCACGCATGGGTTTGAAGTCACCGGGACGGTGCGCAACCTGGAGGATGGCCGTGTGGAGTTGTTGGTCGAAGGCGCCAAAGAGGAATTGGAGGCGTTCCTGGACGCGATCCGACAATCGGATGTCGGGCAATTCATCCGGCAGGAGCAAGCCTGCTGGTCAGAGGCAAAGAATGAATTTTGCGGTTTTGAAATTACGCATTAGAGGCTGTATATTGGCTTGGTAAAATGAAGTACGCGATTATAGCCGATATTCACGCCAACCTGGAGGCCTTCCAGGTTGTGCTGGACGACATTGAAAAGCAGAAATGCACGCACGTGGCCTGCCTGGGCGATATCGTCGGGTACAATGCCAATCCGAAGGAGTGTCTGGACACCATCCGGGCCATGAACATCCCCTGCATCAAGGGCAACCACGATGAGTATTGCTCGACCGACGAGGCGTTGGAGGGCTTCAACCCGCACGCGGCTGAGGCGGTCAACTGGACGCGCAAACAATTGACGCCCGTTGATAAGAAATGGCTCACCGAGTTGAAATACGTCCGCTTGATCACCAGTTTCACCATTGTCCACGCGACTCTGGACGGTCCCCAACGCTGGGGTTACGTATTCGAAAAACTGGCCGCGGCGGCCAGTTTCACCTACCAGAACACGGCGGTTTGCTTCTTTGGCCATACCCATGTGCCGGTCGCGTTTATCCGGGCGGCCGACGTCCGCGGCGGAACGTATTCCAAATTCCGGGTGGAGCCGGGCCGGAAGTATTTCGTCAATGTTGGCGCCGTGGGCCAGCCGCGCGATAACAATCCCAAGGCGGCCTACGTTGTGTATGACATGGATGAAGGGTCGATCGAACTGCGGCGGCTGGATTACGACATTCCGGCGGCGCAGAAGAAAATTATCGACGCCGGCTTGCCGCCCCGGCTGGCGGAGCGGCTGGCCGTTGGCAGATAGTCTTGACGTTGCCGGACCGGCAAGGAAGAGGCCCGGAGGCTTTGAAAATACTCATCCTCAAGCCCAGTTCCCTGGGCGATGTCATTCACGCGCTGCCTGTGCTGCGCCTGCTGAAGCGGCATTGGCCCGAGAGCCACATCCACTGGTGGCTGGACGTCAACCTGGTCCCGCTGTTGGAACGAGACCCCGACCTGGAGGGCATCTATGCCTTTGAACGCAAGCATTGGGCCGCGCCACCGCATTGGCTGGAAATTCTTTCCGGCATCAGGGCCATGCGCGAGCAGCGGTTCGACCTGGCCATCGATCTGCAAGGGTTGGCCCGCAGCAGCATGTTCGCCTGGCTGGCTGACGCGAACACAACCGTTGGGCTGGACAACGAGCGGGAAGGCGGACGCGAAGGGGCGCGCGCGATGTATGACTTGACGCCGCCGCGCGCGCCGGCGCGCACCCACGCCGTGGACCGCTACCTGGCCGTGCTGCCGTTACTGCGCGTGCCGGTGCATTGGGACTTTGAATGGCTGCCGCCGCGGCCTGCAGCCGCCCGGAAAGTGCGCGAGACCTGGGCGCCGGAGACCGAGCGGACCCGGTGGGTTGTTTTCCTGCCGGGCGGGCGCTGGGACAACAAGCGTTGGCCCGTGCGAAATTTCGTCGAACTGGCCAAGCGGTTTGGGGACATCCCGGAATTGAAGCTGGTGGTGCTGGGCAGCAAAGCTGAGCGGTCATTGGGGGAGGAGATCGCGGTCGCCGCACCCGGACGTTGTCTGAATCTGGCCGGTTCGACCACCCTGGACGAGATGATTGAATGGATTCGGCTCAGCCGCTTGACCATCACCAACGACACGGGGCCGATGCACGTGGCCGCGGCCTTAAGCCGCCCGGTCCTGGCGGTCTTCGGGCCAACCGCCCCGTGGAATACCGGGCCGTACCGGCAGTTGGACCATGTCATTCAGGCCACCGACTTGCCCTGTGTTCCTTGCCTCAAAAGCCGGTGTTTTTATCGGGAGCCGTTGGCGTGCTTGCACGCGATCAAGCCGGAGTTCGTGTTTGAAAAGGCCCGGCAGGAGCTGGCCCGGGACGCCCGGGACGGAGTTTAAACTTCGGCGCTTGACTTGCCGTTGGCGCCGCGACAATTTGCCGGACAGTCGGGAAGCCGACGAATTCTTGAACACAATGGACCACGTTTCCTCTGAAAATGCGCGTGCCGCCGGGGACGCACAGGAAGTCTTGGTGTGCGTCGATCAGTATGCGTTTCCCGGAGGATGGATCAAGCCCGCTGAGGCGGACGCGCGCGCCCAACTGTCTTGCGAGCAACTCGAGGACGGCAAGGTGCTTTGCTTTGAACGCGTGCCTTACCTGCTCTTCCAGGATGACCGGGAATTCCTTCTCTCGCAACGCCAAAGCGAATCGCGCCTGCACAAGAACGTTTCTTATCGCCCCTCCCGGGATGTCTTGCGCGGTGCGGCCGGCGAGCCGAAGGAGAGGGCGCGCTTGCACGAGATCATGCGCAAATACTCGCAGGAAGTGACGCGCTTTCTGAAGCAACTGCTGGCGCCTTACGCGCTGGACATGGCGCTGGATTTCGCCAGCTTCCGGCCCGAAGAAGAGGAAGGAAGAGATTTGCCGACGCATAAACGCAACGATTTGCTGCATTGCGACGCCTTCCCGACCCGGCCCACCAACGGCCACCGCATTCTGCGCTGTTTCACCAATATCAATCCCACCGCTCCGCGCATTTGGAACACGACCGATGCCTTTTCGGTCCTGGCGGAGAAGTACGCCAACGAGGCGGGCCTGGCCGCCTTCGCCGCCAAGGGCAGCGCTCCGAGCCATCCGCTGGTGCGGAGCTTTAAGAAGGCCTTCGGCCTCAAGGCGGTGGACCACTCCGCCTATGACCGGTTCATGCTCCGGTTCCATGATTACCTCAAGGACAACCGCGACTTCCAGCAAAACTGCCCCAAGACACGCCTGGAATTCCCGCCAGGCTGCACGTGGATTTGTTATACCGACTCGGTGCCACATAGCGTCATGTCGGGCCGCTACGCCTTGGAACAGACTGTTATCATCCCGCTGACGTCGTTGTTGACACCGGACAAAGCGCCCATCCGCGTGCTGGAGAGGTTGGCCGGAAAGCCGTTGTCCCGATCCTCTTAGGCGGAATTAGGCGGAATTTCCTTCGTGTTTGGCGCTTGAAATCCACGGAGGTTGCGGCCTAAACTACGGCATGAGGAAATTCGCCATCTTGCTGGCTCTGTTGAGCGCGCCCATGCATTGCACACAAGCACAACCCAACGGCGTCACCGCTGAGTTGCAACTGGGCCAGGAACAATACCTGCCGGATGAAGATGTGCAGTTGAAGGTGCGCATCGCCAATCGCTCTGGGCAGCCGGTTGTTCTGGGAACGGACAACCAGTGGATCACCTTTAACGTCGTGGGCGAGCACGAATACCTCGTGCCCAAGCAAGGGGAGATGCCGATCCAAGGTCCGTTTACGCTGCTTTCCGGGCAGGTCGTGACGCGGGTGTTCAATCCCACCCCGTATTTTGGTTTCCGGCAGCCTGGCCGCTACAGCCTTGGCGCGACCATCAGGATAGCGCAGTGGAAGCAGGAAATCGCCTGCAAACCGGTGGCCATTACCGTTTCGGAAGGCGTGCCGCTGCCCCATTTGGGCGATTTGAGCTTTGGGGTGCCGCCGCCGCCCGGCGTGACCAACGCGCCCCCGGAAGTGCGGCGCTACAGCCTCCTGAAGGCCTCGGACCTGGATGAGTTGCGGTTGTATTTTCGATTGACAGACAAGAGCGGGCGGACCTTGCGCGTTTTCCCGCTGGCGCGCATGCTTTCCTTCAGCGATCCCGAGGCGCAAATCGACCGCGCCAACAACCTGCACGTCCTGCTCCAGACCGGCGCCCAGACCTTCACCTACTCCATCCTGGACCCGAACGGCAACCTGCTGGCGCGGCAGTTCCACCAGTACACGCGCACGCGGCCTTCCCTGCACGTCAACGATGACGGGCAGATTCTCGTGGAGGGCGGACGGCGGTTGCTGACCTGGGAGGATATTCCCGCGCCGGCGGCCGGCCCGGCCAAGAGTCAATAGACATGTCGCAGCCGTGCCGGCGGCGGGGGTTGAGAAACGCTTTGTCCATAGACACAAAGAAGGCCATTTTCGCAGGCCGCGCCAGAGGCGCGAACGAGCGAGCGAATGAGCTTGCGCCGGAGCAACGCCCTCTGTTTCATTATCGTCACGAGCGGTTTACCTGATGCAATTCTATCCAAAACATTACTGCGGCGTCTTTGGCGTTTTTGGCCATCCCAACGCGGCTGAGTTGACGTACTACGGCCTTTACGCTTTGCAACATCGCGGCCAGGAAAGCGCGGGCATCGTGGCCTGCGATGGCCGCCAGTTCCGGGAATACAAACGCATGGGGCTGGTGTCCCAAATTTTCACCGGCGACATCCTGCACAATCTGGCCGGCCACGCGGCGCTGGGCCACACTCGCTATTCCACGACCGGCGCCTCCCATTTGCGCAACGCGCAGCCGTTGACAGGTGTCGGCAAACGCGGTCAGATCGCCATCGCGCATAATGGCAACTTGACCAACGCCTCCGCCTTGCGCGAGGAACTGGAGGAAAACGGCGCCGTTTTCACCACCACCGTCGATAGCGAAATCGTCCTCCACCTCCTCAGCCAGCCCACCCTGGGGGGCAGTGAAAACAACCTTTTGCAAACCGTGCGCCGCTTGGAGGGCGCGTATTCACTGGGCATTCTGACCGAGCAGGAATTGATCGGCGTGCGCGACCCGTTCGGCTTCCGTCCGCTCTGCCTGGGCAGGCTCGACGAGGGCTGGGTGCTGGCGAGCGAGTCCTGCGCGCTGGATTTGATCTCCGCCAAACTGGAGCGCGAGATCGAGCCGGGCGAAATCATCATTATTGACAAAAACGGCCCGCGCAGCTTGCAAGCCTTTCCCGCCCAAACCCAGCGCGCCTTCTGCATTTTTGAATACGTCTATTTCGCCCGGCCCGACAGCAACATCGCCGGCCGCAATGTCTATAAAGTCCGCGTGGAAATGGGGCGCGAATTGGCGCGGGAGCATCCGTTGGAAGCGGACCTGGTCGTGCCGGTGCCCGACAGCGGCAACTACGCCGCACTGGGGTACTCCTTGGAGACAGGCATCCCCTACGAGATGGCATTCATCCGCAATCACTACGTGGGGCGGAGCTTCCTGCAGCCCTCGCAACTGATCCGCGATTTCAACGTGCGGGTGAAACTGAACCTGATCTCCGAATTGGTCAAAGGCAAGCGCGTCATCGTGGTGGACGACTCGATTGTGCGCGGCACTACTTGCAAGGCCCGTGTCAATAATTTGAAAGAGGCGGGCGCCAAGGAGGTCCACGTGCTGGTCAGTTGTCCGCCGCACATGAATCCCTGCGTCTATGGCATTGATTTTCCTGATCGCTCCAAGTTGATGGCGGCCAACTACTCGTTGGACGAAATCCGCCGTTACCTCAGCGCGGACTCGCTGGCTTATTTGTCGGAGGCGGGCATGGTCAAGGCCACCGGCCTGCCCGCCGACTCCTTTTGCATGGCCTGCTACAATGGCCGCTATCCCGTGCCCTACGACGAACAATTGGACAAGCACATTATCGAGCGCCGCCGCGCCCGCATCGAGGGCTTGGCCGAGGGGTTGGAAAAAGAGGAGATGCAGATCAAGCTGTTGTAGCGGCGCGCCGTTGAAGTGCAGGTCAGACGGTGAAAGGGTTGATGGTCGCCACAAACGGGAAATGGCTCACATCACGCGTTACCATGGTGAGAGTCCAGGCGCGGGCAGTGGCCGCGATCGCAGAATCACGGGTGGTCCGGAGACGATTTTTTTGTGCATCGCTTTTCTGGCCCTAGGGCGAGTCCCCTCCTTGGAAGCGTTGCGGGAATGCGGCTCCTGCTCGTCATCTCGGTTCGGTGTCCGCCCCTCGACTTTCCTTCTTTCTTTGTTATGCTGGCTGACGTGAGTTTTGTTCGTGACTTTAACATGCTTCCTCTCAATGGCCTGCGGCAGGGTTCGTTGGAAGCCACGGCGGACCAGGCGCGCGAGGCGCTGGAGAAACCGCGCCTAACCGTGGCGGATTTCGCGCGTTTGATCTCCCCCGCCGCCGGCCCAAACTTGGAGGAATTGGCACGCCGTTCGCAGGCGCTGACGCGGCGGCGCTTCGGCCATGCCATCCGCCTTTTCGCGCCGCTTTACCTCTCCAACGAGTGTGTCAATAATTGTAAATACTGCGGTTTTTCCCGCGACAATCCCATTGTCCGTGTGACTCTCAGCGTCGAGGACGTCCTGCGCGAGGTGCGGGCGTTGCGGGAACAAGGTTTCCGCAACATCTTGCTGGTGGCGGGCGAACACCCCAAATTTGTCTCCGGGCAGTACCTGGCCGATTGCATCCGCGCGTTGCGCGCCGAGGTGCCGTCCATTTCCCTGGAACTGGGTCCGATGGAAACGGAGGATTACCTTCCGCTGGTTCAGGCCGGCGCGGATGGTTTGGTGGTATACCAGGAAAGTTACGACCGCGCGGTGTACGCCGAGATGCACACCGCGGGGCCGAAACGGAATTTCGATTGGCGCCTGGAAACGCCCGAACGCGCTTACGCGGCGGGATTCCGCCGGCTGGGCATCGGCGCTTTATACGGTCTGGGCGACTGGCGGCGCGAAGCGATCAGCGTGGCCGCGCACGCGGAGTATCTGTTGCGCCATTGTTGGAAGGCGCAATTGACGGTGTCGCTGCCCCGGCTGCGCCCGTGCGCGGGCGAATTCCAACCGCCCGCCCCCATGTCCGAGCGCGAGCTGGTGCAACTGGTCTGCGCCCTGCGCCTGTTGCTGCCGGACGCCGGGCTGGTGCTCTCGACGCGCGAATCGGCGCGGTTGCGCGACGGCTTGATTCCGCTGGGCATAACGATGATCAGCGCCGGCAGCCACACCGAACCGGGAGGGTATACCGGAGCGGGCCGCGAGAAGTTGCACCACACCCAACACGGACGCATGGTCGAATTGGCCGCGGGTTCCAGCGAATGGGCCTCCGGCGCGACAGGCCAGTTCGATATTGCCGACTCACGGTCCCCAAGCGAGGTGGCCGACTTGCTCAAGCGCCTGGGTTACGATCCGGTCTGGAAGGATTGGGACGCGGCGCTGATGGCCTGAGGCCATACCTGCTTGCTGATTATGGTTTGAATGAACGACCACTTTGTCATCGCCAACGGGCAAAAGATCGCCACGCAGTCCCCCTGCACCATCGAGGAGTTCTTGCGGGCGCGGAAACTTCCGCCCCGCTGCGTCGTGGTCGAGCATAACGGCCAGGCGGTGGCGCCTTCTGAATTCGGCCAGCGTCCCTTGGCGGACGGCGACCGCCTTGAAATCGTCAACATCGTCGCCGGCGGATGAACCCGGATATGCGCGCATTCCTGGCGGCGTTGGACACGGAGATCGTGTTCGGCCAAGTCGCCGTGCGGCGGCTGGAGCGCGGGTTTGAATTGCGCCACGAGTCTGACCGTTCCGCCGCCGCCGATAACTTGACAACACTCAAAGGAACCGAGTTGCGCACGTGGTCGCAACAGGCCGCCGGCGGCGCCTTTCGACCGCTGAAGTCCGCGCCCAATTTGCGGGCCGGCTGGCGGGCACTGGCGGCGGACAGCGCGGCCCTGGAGCTTCTGCTGCACTACCTTTATCCGGGCGCGGTCGCGGATTGGTTTGCGGCGCAAGCGGCGGCTCCGCCGATCACTTCCTACCGCCAGTTCACGGCGCGGCAAACGGGGATGTATCGCATCACGACGATGCTCCAAGACGCGATTGCCGGAGCGGCCATTCGCGCCTGCTGTCATGTCGATTTTTGCCTGAAGCGGCGGCTGTGGTCGGTGGAAGGATTGGAGGCGGACGCCGCCGGGGCGAAGAGCCTCATCCCATGCCTTGAGCCGTGCGCGTTGCTGCTGGAATTCGCCCGGAAAGTGGCGCGGCTGGAGCAAAACGACGCGCCGCCATCGGAGGAACCGCAGGCGGACGCGGCGGAAGGCGACTTCGACGCCCCCAGCAATCCGAGGCGGAAACGATTTGGCTTGGAAAAGCAAGCCCTGGCGGCTAAAAGAGCAGTGGAGTAAGATAACATTCTATGAGAATTACCATTTCAATGACGATGTTGGGTTTGTGGAGTCTGGCCGTCACGGCGGCGGCGCAACAAGTGCCAGAGTCATTGCTGCCTCCGCCCACCAACCAAGTGCCGGCGGCGTTGATACCGCCGGCCACTAATCTGCTTACGCATACCCTGGCCGCCAAGGCGCCCGACGCGGCTTGGGAGGAGCTGCAGTCCGCCTCGCACCGGCCCGAACCCCCCGCGCAGTGGCAAGCCAAGGAGCCGAGCGAAAAGGAGATGGCCGATTTTCTCATGCCCTATGCTTTGGCATTGATGGACAAAGCGAAGGATTTTTACACCCGATTCCCCCAGGACGGCCACGCCCTCGAGGCCCGCAAGCAGGAAATGGAAATGACAGGCGTGGCCGTGAGCCTGGGCGCCACCAATCAACAATCCCGCCTGGACACCGCGGAGAAAACCTTGCTGGCCGACCCCGCGCTTTCCGAGGATGACCGCTTCAGCATCCGCCAAAATGACATCGAACGCGCCGCCCAAGCCAAGGAATCCGAGGGCGAGGCGGTCGCCGTCGCCGAGTTAGAAAAGGGCGTCCGCGCCTTGCAGAAGGAATTCCCCAAGCGGCCGGAACTCGTGCAGATGCTGTTGGAAATCGCGGGCGATGCCGAAAGCGGGAAGGCCCGCGCCCTGTTGCAGGAGATCACCAACAGCTCCGCCGCCAGCGACGAAAGCAAACAGTCCGCCACCGGCGAGTTGAAGAAACTGGACTTGGTCGGCAAACCCGTTGATCTGCGCTTCACCGCCGTGGACGGACGCGAGGTGGATGTGTCGAAAATGAAAGGCAAAGTCGTGCTGATCGATTTTTGGGCGACGTGGTGCGGGCCTTGCGTGGCCGAATTCCCGCATGTCAAGGAGGCCTTCGAGAAGAATCATCCCAAGGGTTTTGAGATCGTCGGAGTGAGCCTGGACCAGGAGAAGGAGAGTCTGACGCAATTTGTCTCCGGTCATAACATGGCCTGGCCGCAATACTTCGACGGCCAGGGCTGGGACAATAAATTGGCGGGGCAATTCGGCATCACCAGCATTCCCGCCATGTGGCTGATCGATAAAAAGGGCAACCTGCGGGACCTGCACGCCCGCTCCGACCTGAGCGGCAAAGTCGAGAAGTTGCTGGCCGAATAACCCGCGCCCTCCATGCCGCCATTGGATCATTTCCCCTGGATCAATGGGAAATTCCTGGGCATCGCCTGGTCGGTTTGGAAGGTGGTGGGCTGGCTGGGCAACGCGGTTTTCTTCTCCCGTTTTTTTGTGCAATGGTACGCGACCGAGAAGCGCAAGCAAGTGATGGTGCCCGCGCTATTTTGGTGGTTGAGTATTGCCGGATCGCTGTTGTTGCTGGCCTACGCTATATTTTACAAGCACGATTCGGTTTTTATTTTCGCCTACGCGTTCACGTGGATTCCCTACATTCGCAATCTGGTGATCCATCATCGGCACGAAAAAGCGCAACGGCCTTGCGCCGAATGCGGCCTGCTTTCCGCGCCGACGGCCAGCTATTGCAGCCAATGCGGCGTGAAGCTGTCGGGTTCGGCCATCGCTCCCGAGCATATCAGCCGCACCTCTTGAACGCGTTGCCCCCAAGAGATAGGGCTTTCGGGCGGATGGGAAGAATTCTGCCTCACACCCATTCGGAAACAAGCTCTGGATCGAAGCTTGAAATTGCGCCAGGAATGAGGTTAGTTATGTGCCATGAGTTCAATTGCCGAGATCGAGCAGGCCATTGCCAAGCTGTCCACCCGGGAATTTATCGAGTTGGAACGCTGGCTCGCCGCCGAACGAAATCGCAAATGGGATCAGCAGATTGAGGCGGATTCCGCGTCCGGCGCGCTGGACCCGCTGTTACGGGAGGTCGAAGAGGACGTTGCCAAGGGAAGGACACGCCCGACGGATGAACTCTGCGACAACTCCTAGATTTCGCCGAGCGTTCGCTGTTTTGCCGGTGGAAACCCAGCGTCGCGCGCGCAAAGCATACCATCTCTGGCGCCAGAGCCACAGCCACCCGTCGCTTCACTTCAAAAAAGTCGGTAAGATTTGGAGTGCGGGTGTCGATGACATCTCCCGCGTGCTGGCGCATGTGGTTGGAGACACCGCGCATTGGTTTTGGATTGATCCACATGAGGAGTACGAAAGACTCATTTCGCAGTACCGAAAGGGTTGACGTCTGCAGGTTGTCATGCATTCCGCTCTTCATGGAATGCCGGCCAGAAAGTCCGGCCGCCTCACTGATCCAGAGGTTGCAGGCCAATGGTGCCTTGCAGACTGGCCAGGTATTCGCCGGTCTTGACCTTGTGGCACATGGCGCGGGCCGACTCCAATCTGGCCGGGATGCCCAGGCGTTGCGCTTCCTCGGCGTAGTTTTTCTTCTTGAGGAAATTCTCCAGATACGTCGCGTGATGGCGCCAGAGCTTGATGTCGTGCCGCTGTTTGGCTTCCAGGCGCCGGTCGTACCAGGCGCTGGCCACGACGCTGTCTCGATTGAAGAGCACGCGAAAACCAGGATGATTGACATCGCGTCCGTCGCAGCTGCCACGGGCCATGATGTGGAGCAAGGCCTTCAACGGCGGGCACGCCATCTCGATGCTGCCGTCGGCAAAATAACTTTCCGCCACCCGCTGGTGTGTGCCGACGATGTTGTCCACCCCGTCAGCGAAGACAGCCATGTCCTGCTGCTCCGGGCGGAGCATCTCGTCGGTAAAGACGGCGAAGGGGTAATTGAAGACGCGCCCGAAAAAGGTGCGGACAAAACTGGCCGTCATGCGGTAGCCCAGCCGGCTGGCCTGCACCTTGCAGCCGTTGAAGTCGAAGTCTTCGCATTTTTCAAAGTAGCCATTGTCAATCAAAAATGCCGGCTGGCGCTCCGCCGGACTCATGCGGCACCAGACCTCCGGTATCAGCAGGCTGATGTCGTGATCCACCCGCACATGGGACCCAATGTAGCCCGCGGCGGAAATGAACGCGTCGTAATCGGTCAGGGCGAAGGAAACCAGCGCGGCGTTGAGGTCGATGATGGGCGGCAGCGCGTTGAAGGGGCCTTTGGTCAGCGCGCCTTCCGAGCCGGCGCCGGTGGTGGAGGGCGACTTGCCGGTCATGCTGGAAATGAACTCCATGAACAATTCCGGCAGTTCCATGTAATGCACCGGATTGAACACCGCCAGCGAACGGATGCGCGCCGCCGGATCGGGCGGATTGTTCCGGCGGCCCGGCACCACCACGTTGACCGGGGTGTAGAGCGGCGTGTCCAAGGAAATGCGCCGTTGCAGGCGCGTCGCCATCTCGGCCGCGTGGACCTCGCGGGCGTGGACTAGGTCCGGGCGCTTTTGCAGGTAGCGCGGGTTCTTGGAGGGCTGGCCATCGACTATTCGCGGATGAGCCGAGGAAACGAAATAGCGCGGGCCGTCGTTTTTGAGCGCATCAAGTATAAGATGCTGCATCGGTTCGGTGTAGGTGGCGAAGCCGATGGAGTCCTCGACCAGTTCGCGCGCGTCCCGCGCGGTGAGCGGCTGGAAATTGGAGAGAAAATTGTCCGGCTCCGAGAGGTCCATTTCCGCCTGTTGGTCATAGCCGCGATGAATCGCCTCGTCCGGGCGCTGGAAGAGGCGGCTTTCGGTGTTGTGAACAAACTTGACTGACGGGTTGGAATACTCCGGGTTCAAATGGTGGAGCGCGCCGGCGGGAACGACGACCGAGGCGGTGATGTCGTCCTCGGTTTGCAGTTTGGCCGCGGGATGAAAGTCCTTGCGCAGTCCAAAGACGCGCCAGGAACCGTCGGCGTCGTAGCCCACGCGCAGAAAATTGGAGACCAGCTTGCGCCCGTCGCACTTCAATTCGTTGCCGGGCGTGCCGTTAATTATATCGACGCTGAAATGCTCGCGCCAATGGGCGCCCCACGAAGCTTTGTAGAAGCGCTTGAGGACGAAAAGCAGCTCCAAAAGATACTGCGGAATCAAACTGAGCCACTGGTTGAACTTGTCGGTGTAGTCCTTGGCCGAAGGGGTGAACAACTTGATGACCGAGCCGAGGGAACGTTCGGAACTCAGGATGAGCCGCGTATCGACGCCGATTTTCAACGGGTCGCGGAAGCGGTCCGAGTAATCGCGGGCAATCAAGTCAGCCAGAAGGTCGAAGTCCTTTTTGAAATCGGCAGTGAACACCGGGCCGTGAATGATGGCGTCGGTAATAGGTTTGGAGATTTCCGATTTGCCGCCGCCGGAGACGGTGGAGGGCTTATGGCACAAGGTCGGTTCGGCGACCGTGCCGATCAGGCGCCAGGTGCGGTTGGCCGAGGGCTTCTCCATTTGCACGCGGTAGCCGGAAGGACGGATGTAAATCTTGCCGGCCAGCAGCTTGATTGCCCTCTCGCCGCCTTCCGCCGGCCAGGTGATGGTCTGCTTGCGCAAATCGAACTGCACGTCGCGCGGCACGTAAACGATGTCCGGGTAAAGCTTGTCAATCGCATAGCCTTCCGGCTGCAGCTCCATGGCCGAACCGGCCAATTGCAGGACCTCCTCGAAGGAATGCCCCCGGGAACGCACGTGCTTGTCGGTGTAGAATTCCTCGCCCAGATCGTAGCTGGCATGGACGCGCGCGCCGCCGGCGTGTTCCTCCTCGCACAAGCCGTAGAGGTTGGCCGCGTAGCTGATCTGGGTCTTGACCTCCTTCTTGCAATATCCGAAGTAGTTGTCCGCGATGATCGTGACGATGACGCCGCGTTCGTCCCGTGCCGTGATTTTAAAAGCGCCGCCGTCGTTGTAAAACTCGTTCTCGTCTTTCCAACACATCCCGTCGCGCTGCTGCCGTTCGCTGGCCGCGTCCCACGGCGGCAGGCCGAGCGATTTCTTGGTCAACTTGACCAGATGCGGAGCCAGGATGATGCAGCCCGTGTGGCCCGTCCAATGGGCCGCGTCCAGTCCCGCGTCATTTTCGGGCAGGAACGGGTCGCCCGCGTTGCCGAAGATCGATTCGACGAAATCCAGGTTGCTAACCAAATTGCCCGGCGCGAAGAAGCGGATCTCCATGGACTTCTCCTCGATGAACCCCGCCACCGCGGGGCAGACCACGGGCCGCATGAGCAAGGAAACAAAGCATTCCGCCTGCTCGGCCTGCGTGGAGGTGAACGGCAAGCGCAGCAAGGAGGCCGGCGGCTGCAACGCCTGCGCCAATAACCGGCCAAAGACGATGTTGGGCACGGCCTTTTTGTCGTCGGGAATCGGCAGGCCGCCCTCCGTCACGTGAAAGACGCCCTGCGTGGTACGCCGGTCGCTGGCCGGATTATGCAGCACGCCCTGGCACAAACGATACGAGCAGATGATATCGGACATGAATTCGTCGCGGTCCGGGGGCAGCGACAAGGCGCGGGCCAGCCCCGGACTGTCCAGAACGAACGTGCGCCTGGGCCAGGGCGCCGTGAAGCCGGCGTCATAAAGATAGTCGCGCAGAAAATGGTCGATGCGCCAATCGGCCGGGCAGAGGTAATCGGCCAGCAGCCGCATGGTTTCCTTTTGGCGTGAAAACATGGGAGCCGCCAAACCCGGCAGGGCACTGACCGCGCCGTTGTGGAAAGTAGGGCAGCCGGTCAGAGCCAGGCGCAAATTGATGCCTTCGATGAGAGTGGAGTCAGGCCGGCCTTGATTGGCCGCCCTGTCGCTGAAGATGGTATCCGACTTCATTGTCGGGAGAGAATCATGCAGAAACGGCCCGAGCTTGGCAATGACTATTCTTGGCTGCGACTTTCTTCCTTCTTTCTTCCATTCTTGGCTGTCCCACTAGAGCAAAGGCCAGGAGGCAGGCAGGCGGGTCCCACCTTCAGTTGTGCGACGCCCGGTAGAAACCGGGCTGCGCGCCAAGGGGGGGAATATTTGTAAACGCCAGCAAGGCCGTGGCGGCGTTGGTGGCCAAGAGCGTGTTCCAGCCCGACGGATCGGCGAGATTTTGATTGAATTGAATGGTGTAGGCATATCCTGGCTCAGTCGGCAAATCGAAGCGGAATTGGCCGTCCGGCAGCAACGCGACATTGATCATCACCAGGGAAGCATCTCAGCCTCAATGTCGTACAGCTACCCGGCCTGCAAGGTACCGTTTGCCATCACCGTCCCGTCAGAATTGACCAGACCATTGAACGCTATAGTTCCGCGTACGTTCCCAAAAGGCAAACATGAAGAGACGAATTGATAATGGGACGTGTTTGTGACTTCGAAGAGTATATAAACCGATGTCACCCCAGCATTGCCTAAATACATGCCGGCGTTTACGCTAACGCTGCCCAAGCCGATGAATGTGCCACCGGCGCAAGAAACTGATTGCGCACCGTACACGGAACTCCCGTCAACGTCACTAGAGGCATTCCCGGCAGCGGAGAAGTTTTCCGCGCTGGACTGAGACAACGTCCCGCTCCCCGGACTACCAATAACGGAAAAATCACTGGCCACAGTAAAAATGTCGGGTTGGGGGACCGGTGTCGCGCAAACTTGGAGAGCCAGGCCGCTGCCAAGCAGAATTTGGATCAGATTTTTGTTTTTCATATTTCTTATCCGACTCTGTCCGATTACCTGGCAGAAACGGTGAGGGATTCGAAGCCGGAAGACAAGTCAAGAATGTCGCGTTTAAAGGCTTGATGATTCACGTAGCGCCAGTTAGGAGAGATGGCCGTGAAACGCAAATTTCGATCATCACGCGATATCATTATCCGAACCAATGGTTGGGCCGAGGCCACCAATTTTTACGGCTCCGTGCTCGGCCTGCCAGTCGCGCACCGGAGCGAAACGCTCATGGGCTTCGAGACAGGCGCCTTCTGTTTGTACGTCGAGAAGGGCAAGAAGCACGGGCCGGTCTTTGAGTTCCTGGTGCCTGACGTTCAAGCCGCAAAACGCAAGCTGATCGCCGCGGGTTGCACCGTGGTGGAAGAGAACGCATCCAGCCCACGGTGCTACATTCGAGACCCATACGGTCTCGTGTTCAACCTCGGCAAGGCGCGCGCTGAGAAATGAAGCTGTGGATAGCACCTTGGTTTTCGGCGAGTTGCACCGCGCAATTTGATGGGCGCTGGCCGGCGTGATTCAAGCCCTGCGCTATCTGCAAGGCAGCTCCTGCGCTCGCGCGGTTTCGACGGCCTTCTTGAGTTTGGAGCCAAATGCGTACGTGCTGGACGGGTTGCCCCATTCCGAGGTCAGATAAGGCACCATGGCCTCAAGCACCTCCGGCGCAATGGGCTTTGTCGCGTTGTGGTCGAGATAAATCACATTTAACTTTGCTGTCGCGTGATATTCAGCCGTCCCTTCGGGACTTGTGCAATCCAAATGCGCCTTCCCCGGCGTTTGAAACGCCGGGCTATGGTCAGGATGTCCTTTGGGACAAAGGCCGCCGAGCCACCCGCTCCTGGCCTAGCCAGGTTGAGAAGAGTCCCGCCGCGCCACAGGACAATCCGTCAAACCAAGTTTGACGGACTGGCCATTGGATTACACTGTAGTATTGACTCACTACAACACTACAGCTTTTTCGAGCTTTTTGGTTTTTGGTTTTTCAGGGGATTTTTGATTGACTAGGTTGGACGGATATATTCGCATATTTCCGGATTGGTGCCGAGCCAGGCTCGCGCTGGGAAATGAAGCTGTGCCGGTGGGGCGAGACTCTGTCGAGCCGTAACTTTATTCCGCCGAATCCAGTCACGGCTCGACGGAGTTGCCCTACCGAGTTGGAATCACTCGACCCTCCAGCCCAAAATTCCGCCTGAGAAGCCGAGCTGCAATTGCGCTTCGATCCGCAACGCCGCCGTCAGGACAGGACGGAATGAGAGCGTGTTCCATTTGTTCGCCGTCACGGACATGGCGGCAGGTTCCGTGACTTCCTTCCACTCTTCGCCGTCCAGGTAGAGCAAACGCCAGGAGGCCGGCAGGCGGCACTCGCCGTGGCCGGTATCGTCGAACCAATATACCTGCACCGCCGACACGCTTTTGGGCTGCGCAAAATTCAATTGCACCCATTCCTTGGTGCCACGGTGATCCCACCAAGTGAAGCGCGGGATGTTGTGGTCATCGGAACTGGCCGGTTGGAGGCCGTCGTCCAACGCCTCCAACGTGTCGCCCTCGAAGCAGTGGGAGGCGCTCGCCTTCAAGGCCGAGGCCGTCCATTCGTGCGCGCCGGGACCGGAGCCGATGACCGGAAACATCGTCAGCCGCAAACGGGCGGCGCCCATGGGAATAAGAGTGATCTTCTCGTCCGGTTGGTCCGATTTCACCGGGCTGGGTTGGAGCTTGCCGATGACATGGTTGCCGTCCGCCTGCCAATTGGGAATGCGCCGGCCCAGCGCCTCCAATTTGATGGGAGTCGTCTCCGGCGTGAATGGCTGCGGCGACAGCGGGCCGCCGTCTGAAATAACCTTGAAGGAGGAGGCTGGATTTTGCTCATCGAGAACCAAGCCGTAGTTCCAGGGCGATTGGGGAAAAACCTCCCACTCCGGCCACTGGGGATTGCGCCCGCCGTAGGAGGCAAATCGCTCCTGGATCGCCAGCGAAAAACTCAATGGACCGTAATCCACCGACGCGGCGTCCTGGTTCTTGGGCCACCGGCGCACCGCCAGTTTCATGGGCAACCGCAACGTCACGGTGTCTCCGTCGCGCCACTCCCGCTCACGCCGGATGAAAGGCAGCGTCTTGGACGGCGCGCCGGCCGCCTCGCCATTGACGCTGACTGAGGCGGAGTCGCACCAGCGCGGCACCCGCAGATAGAGGGGAAACTTCGCCGGATGGGCGGTCTCGATCGTGAATTTGACCGTGTCTCGAAAAGGGTAATCGGTTTCTTCGATGATTTTAACCGCGGCCGCGTCCCCGGCCTTAGCGCTGACTTCGCAGGCGGAGTAAAGCGAAGCGCACAGACCGTTGTCGGGCGTGGCTAGCCAAAGTTCCTCAGCGTAGTAAGGCCAGCCGTGCGACACGTTGTGCTGACAGCAACGATAAACCTCAAACGGGCTGTAGGAAACCATCGTGCCGCCGTTCTGAATTTCGGGCGATTTGTTGTCGCGGTCGAGTTGAATCTGGTTGGCGCAAGTGACGTAGTGCAGCGCCTTTTCGTCAGGCGTCAGCGCGGCGGGCAAACTGTTGAACGCGATCTCCTCGCAACGATCGGCCCAAACGGGCTGCCCGGTGATCTTGGTCAGCATCTCGAAGCTGTGCATCAACTCGACAATGCCGCACGTTTCGATGCCGCCGCGCGGATCGGTGTAGCCAGGACGCGAATTTTCGTCGCCGACAAATCCGCCGCCGGGAAATTGTCCGTAAGTGGCGAAGACCTTGTCGTAATTGCGTTCAGCCGAGGCCAGATGCCGGGGGTCTTGCGAGAGCATCCAAAACACCGTGCCCGCGCGAAATCCCTGGGAGACGTTGACGTTATGCCAATTAATGACGTCCTCGTCCCAGCGCGCCATGCCGGCGTGAATCTTGCGCGCCAAGTCGAGCAGGCCCGGTTCGCCCGTGCGGTTGTAGAGCCAGAAGACGCTCTCGATATTGTCGCCGAACCGGATTTTTGGCCAGTAGCCTTCGCCAAAAGCGCTGACCGGAAGAGTGTTCTCCCATTTGAAATAGCGGCCCATCACCTCGATGACGCGCGGGTCCCCTTCCGCCTCGTAATAGGACTGGAGGACGTTGAGCATGAGCATGTGCGGCCAAAGGTCGGGTTTGCCATCCAGGTTGGTGAGCAAATCGCGGGGGCCGAACCAACCGTCCTCACGTTGGGTGGCCAGCACCGCCTCGATCCACTTTTTCGACTCCGCCTTTATGCCTTCGTCCTTGAGCACGTAACCGAGATCGCCATAGCCCTTGAGCCAGTAGGGCATTTCCTCCCAGCCGTATTTGCCGCGGCCCTGCGGGTCCGTCCACGCGCTTTTGGCGAAATCCAGCCATGGGGAGATTTGCTCCAGATGGCCCGTCATGCCATCGCGTTCCATTTCCAGTTGATGGCGCAGCCACGCGCGCGGGGTGATGGCGCCAATGGGAAGTTTGTAGAACGGAGAAGCCGCCAGCGGCGGACGGTTGCCGATGTAAGACGAGTTGGTCGAGGTCGAAACCGGGCGATCAACCAGGGCCACCTGGCCGAACCCGGCCACCATCGACGCGAAAAGACAGAAGGTTGCGAGAAGACGATTGAGAGCGATGGAATTCATGGATTATGTTCGTAAGATAAGTATAGAGGACATTGGCTCTCAAGTCACGTCGCCAATTTGGGCCACACGGAGGATCGGCCAGCCTTGTTTCCCCCCGCCACCTTGATCCACGTTATTGCCAAATCCGTACCAGGCAGACGCCGTGACGGAGGACGTTGGCGGTGAAGGAGTCGGCAAATTCGCCCGCGTCCTTTTGCCGCCATAAATCGCGCACGTGGCATTGGCCGCTCAAGCCCAAATCCGCCCAATGCACGGTCACTTCGGTATCGCCTTCGCCGCGGTTGAACAGGCCCACGGCCTTGGAGCCGTCGGCTAGGTCCTTGGCCCAGATTTCCGTGACGCCATCCTTGGCTTTGCGCGAGGCTTGGCGGCCTGCGGCGTCCTGATTCACGGCCAGCACTTCGTCGTTGGCCAGAAGATTCAAGGTGAACGGGTCCAATTGCGACATGTCGGCTCCGATAAGCAGCGGCGCGTCCAACAAGCACCAAAGGCTCACGTGGGTGTATTGCTCGTTGGGCGTCAGACGCGTAGGATGAAGATTGCCCCAGCCCACTTTTCCCACCACCAGCATGTCGGGATCGTTCCAGTGGCCCGGCCCGGCCCATTTCTCGTGCCCGTTTTGCTGGAAGCCGATGCCGGACATGCTGCTCCAGGAATCGCCAATGTCGCCGGTGGTGCGCCAGCAATTGCCGCCGACCTCCGCGCCCCATTCCCACACGTCGCCCATGCCGTATTGACAGAGGCTGAACAGGATGTCGCGATCCTGTTTGCGCAAGGCCGCCTCCATGACCTGGTAAGGCTTCATCAGGCCCGCGCGGCCGGGCGGCGACTTGTCGTATTCCTGGGAGTAGGAGCACCAATCGTATTTCAAATAGTCGATGCCCCAGTTGGCGTACTCTTGGGCGTCCTTCTCCTCGTGCTGCCAACTCGCCTCAAAGCCGGCGCATGTTTGGGGTCCGGGCGAGGAATAAATCCCCATCTTCAGGCCTTTGGAATGCACATAGTCGGCCAGCGCTTTCATGTCGGGAAACTTCTCATTTGATTGGATGAATCCGTTCTCGTCCCGCTTGCCTTCCCAACAATCGTCAATATTAATATAGGTCCAGCCGTGATTGATCAAGCCGCTGCGCACCATGGCGTCGGCGGCGCTGCGGATTTTTCCGTCATCGACCGCGCCGGCGAAGCAATTCCAACTGTTCCATCCCAACGGCGGCGTCAAGGCGATTTTATCTCCAATCACGATCCGCAACACCTTTTCTGCGCGGCCACTGGCATTTTGGGCGCTCAGTTTCACTTGAAATTCGCCCGCCTGCGCGACCACGCCGGTGATATCACCGCGCGCCGCGTCCAAGTTCAACCCCGACGGAAGTTTGTCCGCCGTAACTTTCACCGGCGCTTCGCCTGTCACTGGCACATGATAAAAAAATGGATGTCCCGGCCGCGCGCCGATCACGGCGGGCCCGTTGATGCGCGGTTGCGGAGGATCGGGCGGGGTCAGAATCACCGCCTCCTCCCGCGGCGCGGCTGCGGTGGCGGGCGGCGCGCCGTCGTACTGGAAACGCGCGTCAGCCCAGTCCGCGTGATCGAAATTGATGCCATCGCCGGCATCACCGACTTTCAAAGTCAGCGTTTTGACTGCGCTTAGGTCGAGGGTGAACGACTTGGCCGGCTCCCCGGCCTTCATCACGCCGCTTTGCCAGAGCGTTTTGCCGCCGTTGAGCACAAAGAATTCGATGCTGGCCTCCGGGCTGGCCACCTCTGCGTCCACGCCTACCTTGGCGGTGAATTGCGTGGCGCCGTTGAGAGTAACGTAGAGAGTGCTGGTGGCGTGCGTGCCCAGGCCGTGCTCGAAACCCGTTTCCCCGATCTTCAACGGATGTCCCTCGACGGATAGATTGCGGTGGGGTTGGCCCCAGTCCTGTTCGGTATTGCCGACGTCCAATTGATCCAGGCGAATGGTTTCCGCTCCAGCCGAAAGGCCCAATAGGACAAGGCCGGAAACAAAAACGACGGCGCCGAGGCGATGAGATTTCCCGTTCATAGCAAAATCTTTCAAGGCGGCCATCCTAATGGCAGCCGTCACGGAAAGACAATTAGGAAAATGGAGGCAGAATAATTTAGGGAGACGTTCGGGCGGATTTCTGCCATGATGTCCGGCGTTCGAAAAAGGCAATCGCATTCGAAGTTCGATTGCGGATGAGATTCAATCTGAACTATTACTTGGCATTGCTGCGCAACAACCCGTTGCTGGGGCTGGTCGTCGTGTTCCAGCTCTGGATGCTTGTTGACGCCGTGCGGCGGGAGGAATGGCTTTGGGCGGTGTTGATTTTCCTTTTCCCGCCATTTATGCCGCTGTGGTACTTCGTGTCGGTTTATCGGGCCGCGCCCTCGGCCACGCGGGGCTTCGAGTTGCCCGGCACCGGCAGCCGGCGGCGCATCAAGGAATTGGAGGGGCTGATCCACAATCTGGACAAGCCCCACCACTATCTTGAACTCGGAGACATCTATTTTCGAAAGGGGAACCTGGCCAAGGCCGAGTCGTGCTACCGCGCTTCACTGGAACGCGATCCCCAGGACATCGACGCCCGCGCCCATCTGGGCCAATGTTTGCTGCGCCAAAAGAAAGCGGAGGAGGCTTGCCCCACCCTGTATCAGGTCTGCACGGAGAATCCCAAACACGACTACGGTTATTCGCTCATGGCCTACGCCGAGGCGCTGGCTGCTCTGGGCGACACGGACGCCGCGATCACCGTGTGGCAGGAAGTGCTCAAGAACCACAGCTACGCCCGCGCTCGCGTTCAATTGGGCCAATTATATCTGGCCAAGAACCGGCGCGATTTGGCCGAAGTCGAATTTCGTGGAACGATCAACGACGACCGCCATGCGCCCAGCTACCAGCGCAAACGGGATCGGATGTGGGTTTGGAAGGCGAGGAGGCTCTTGGCATAATTTCAGTGGTGGGTCTGGCTCATGCTCTTGATCGTAATAGTAATCTTAATCTTAATCCCATTTCAATCCCTCGCGTTGCCGTGGATTCAGTATTTGTTAGGTGATAGATTCAAGATTTCCGCTTTTGCTTCCTTCTCGGATGCTCGTAAACCTCCGAGGTCTCGTCGAACTCAGTAATGCTGGTCACAGTCGCCATTGGAACCAGGATGCGCCGGCCACGAACCGTCTTTCCAGAATCATGACCGTGGCGCCCTTCGATGAACAGCAGCCCCTCGTACCACTGCAAACACGGATCTTCAACGACGGCAAATCCCTCGGTCACGCTGTCAACTCCGCCGAACGTCACGAGTGCAACGGATTTCGTGAAAAACTTCGGTTTCTTTTTCTTCATTCTTCATTCTTCCTTTATGCCGGCAGGGCGCGGGTTCTTCGTGGAGGGCGCTCGCATCCGCGGGAACCTTCCGCCCGCGAATCGCCAGTTCGCGCTCGCGCAGGGCATCGAGCATCCGCAATTTTTCCGCCACGGGCCGCGCGGCCAGACTGCGTCGCAGGGCGCGTTTGCTTTCGAGAATTTTTTGCAGGTCCAGACTCATGGAACATCGCTCAAGAATTGTCGTTCAAACTTGCGCCAGGCGTCAAGAAGGCTGTGCCGGGCGAGGATGGCTTGAAAACGCGCAGCGTCCAGCGCGCCAGCATCGATGAATTGGAGAAGGCGCGCTTTGTCCTTGGCACGCCCGGTTGGGAGCGCAATGGCACCAAGGTGTTCGGCGGTGAAGACAGAGAGCCGAGTTTCGTCCAGGTCTTTGTTCACAGATTCCTCCAACGCTTCTTCCACCAGCGGATTTCCCGGCGGTAGAAATTGCACGGGACAGCCTCCAATGACGACATATTCGCCCTCCATCGCGCAGCCCCGCGCCTTGAGGTAATCGAAAATCGGCTGCGGATTGACTATCAAACTGGCCGGATCAGATTTGAAAGCCGCGAAAATGTCCACGTTCAGCGTGGCCACGGGTTCAAGATAAAAATTCGCGCCCACCTCGCCAACGATCGCGTAGCGCTCGATCACGCCGTCCGCTTGCATCTGGTTAATCGCCTGGATGGCTTCTATAATCGCCATGCTGGCATCGCGAAACTGATGACGAACTGGAGTGTACAGCAGGCCGCTGGAGCGGCAAGAAGCTTTTATTTGCTTTTCCCGGCAGACGTGTCCAACATGACGCCCGGAACAACACTTAACCCAGTCATCTCATGGAAACAATTGGATTTGTCGGAGTGGGCCGGATGGGCGCGAATATGGCGCGGCGCTTGCGCGAGCAAGGCTTCGTCATTGCTGCCGTCTATGATGTGCATCACGAGGCCGCCAAAACACTGGCCCAGGAACTGGGCAGCCAAGCCGCCACCGAGCTGAAAGAAGTCACCAAATTGTCGGAAGTGATCATCACCGTCGTGACCGACGACAAGGCCATGAGGAGCATTTACCTCGACGGTCTGCTCCAGCGCAGCCGCGGCAAGCTCTTCATCAATTGCGCCACTGTTTCGCCGGCGGTCCACGTGTGGGTCGAGCAGAAGGCGCAGAAGACCGGCGCGCAAGCGTTGGAAGCCTGCATGGCCTCCAGCATTACTCAGGCCCGCGAAGGCACGCTCTACCTGATGTGCGGCGGCCACGAGGCGGCTTTCAACCGCGCCAAACCGATCCTGGAAAAGTTGTCCGCCTCTATGCGCTATATCGGCCTCGCGGGCACCGCGGCGCAGGTCAAAGCGCTGGTCAACATGGTCATGAACATCAACACCGCCGGGTTGGCCGAAGGTCTCGGCTTGGGGGCGGCGCTCGGATTGGACCTGGGCCTGTTGCGCGAAGTCTTTTCGCAGACAGGCGCCAACTCGCGCGTGTTGCAAACCGACGGCGAGGACATGCAAAACCGCGAGCATAGCTGCTTTTTTTCCGCCGCCCACGCGGCCAAGGATTCCGGCATCGCCTTGAGCCTGGCCAGGGAACAAGGGCTGCACCTGCCGCTAGCCGCCGCCACGAAGAAGCAGTTCGATACCATGGTCAAAGAAGGATTGGGCGAGTTGGACAAATCCGGCGTCGCCGAATTGACTTTCAAAGGCCGGCATCGGCAGAAGTAACAGCCTTCGGGCCGATGAGTTCGCACAGAATCCAAAACGGCTGAAATCCATGAAAGCCAGCCCGATTTGGCGCTGGGAAAAGGGCCGCAGGCCGCGTCGCTGGCCGGATGAATTGGCCCGGGAGGAGCCGCTGGAAATCCGCGTGGACGATCGTGCCGTGGCCGTGACGATGCGAACGCCCGGCCACGACGAGGAATTAGCGGCGGGTTTTCTGGTCAGCGAAGGGCTTATCGACCGCCGTGAACAAGTGGTGAACACGGCGACACATCCCCGTAACGCGGACCGAAACGTGATCGGCGTTTTCCTGGCCGACGGAGTGGAAATCGATTTCCAACGTCTCACCCGCCACACATTCGTTTCCTCAAGCTGCGGCCTTTGCGGCAAAGCGAGCATCGAGTCGGTCCGGCGGCAATTCCCGCCGATAAACCGCCCAGTCCGCGTGCTGGCGGAGACCTTGCTGGCGTTGCCGGAGACTCTGCGCCGCGCGCAAACGACGTTCGCCCGTACCGGCGGCCTGCACGCGGCCGGCCTCTTCGATCTGGATGGAAACTTGCTCATGTTGCGTGAGGACATCGGGCGGCACAACGCGGTGGATAAAGTCCTGGGCCGCAGTTTTCTCGACGGCCGGCTGCCTTTGGACCGGCACATTCTTGTGGTCAGCGGCCGCGCCTCATTTGAGATCATACAGAAGGCGTTGGCGGGGCGTCTGCCCATCGTCGTGGCCGTCTCGGCGCCCTCCAGCCTGGCCGTCGAGTTCGCCAGGGCCAGCCGCCAAACCCTGGCCGGATTTGTGCGCGGAGAGCGGATGAATATTTACTCGGGCTATAAAAGGATCGTCTTCCCAACGCTGCCCAGGCGCGGTTAGGAATGGTCCAGAAGATTGGGGGAATGAGGGCCCTGGCCTGCTACGCCCGTTTGGAGAAAATGAGGTTGGCCTCTTCCAGGCTTTCTTTGGATCCTATGTCAAACCAAATTCCAGGCACGCGCCAGGTATAGACCGGCGTCCGCTGATACATCCATTGCACCAACCGGCCCGGTTGGTCGGGGTTGTTCTTCTCTGCCATGTATTGGTGGATCATGGGCAGGACCGTCTTGGGGTAATAGTAAAGCGCTATGCCCGTCAGCGTGCTCGTCGGCGCCTTGGGTTTCTCCTCGAAAAACGTGATTTTGCCCCCGGCGTCCAATGTAATGGAGTTGTATTTCTTGATCTCTTCCAGGCTCCCCACGTCATAGACCGCCAGCACGGGCGCTTCTTTATGCCGGCAGATCTTGCCAAATCCTTCCAAGCTCTGGCTAAACAGGTTGTCTCCCGCCACCACGATCAAATCGTCGTCCACCTTCTCCTGGCTCAGCACCAGGTGCATGTCCCCGATGGCGCCGAGCTTGTTGCTGTCGTCCGTCGAGTGGTCGTTGACGATGGTGAAATGGAGCTGGGACTTGGCGGCGCGGTAGTGGTCGGACCATTGCTGAAATTGCCCGGCGAACTTGGCGTTGGTGACGACATAAACGCGGTCGATCCCGCCGATGGGCGCAATATTGTCAAGCACATATTCGATCATCGGCTTGCCCGCCACCGGCAGCAGCGGCTTGGGCTGCGTGAGCGTCATGGGATAAAGCCGCGTCGCGTAGCCGGCGGCCAAAATCAAAACTTTCATAATAATTACGGCTGATTCTCGAACAGGCTGGGCGCGGTCCGTCGCGCCAGGGCCTGCGAACGCTCCAAAATCTCACGACCCGACTCGCAATTCAAGGCGAACTTGGCCAGTTCAAGGGCGTCGTCCATTTTCAGGCGGCGGATCAGGAATTTGACGCGCGGCAGCAACGGCGGCGCCATGCTCAACTCCCGGGCGCCCAGCCCCAGCAACAGCGGCGTCATGTACGGATCGCCCGCCATCTCCCCGCACACCCCGCACCAAAGGCCGTGCCGGTCGGCGGCTTCGGTCGTCCATTTGATCAGCCGCAGCACCGCCGGATGGGTCGGCTCGTAGAGGTGGGCGATGCGCTCGTTCAAGCGATCGACCGCCAGGGCATACTGGATGAGATCGTTGGTGCCCAGGCTGAAAAACTTCACCCGCTTGGCCAGCATGTCCGCCGACACCGCCGCCGAAGGAATCTCGATCATCACGCCGATCTCCAAATTCTCATCGAACGCAATCTTCTCCGCGCGCAACTCGTTCTTGTATAGCTCCACCAGGGCGTTGGCCTGGTCCAGTTCGTTATGATTGGAGACCATGGGGTACATGATCTTGACGTTGCCCTCCGCGCTGGCACGCAGGATGGCGCGCAGTTGGGCGCGGAAAACCGCGCGTTCCTCCAGGCAAAACCGAATGGCCCGCCAGCCCAAAAAAGGGTTCATCTCCACCGGAATTTGCAGGTGGGGAAGAAATTTGTCGCCGCCCAAATCCAACGTGCGAATGATCACCGGCGCCGGCTTCAACGCCGCCGCCACTTTCCGGTAGGCCTCGCACTGCTCGTCCTCGCTGGGCAAGGTGTCCCGATTGAGAAAGAGGTACTCCGTGCGAAACAACCCCACCCCCTCCCCGCCAAATTCCTGCACCGCCTGGATGTCGCCGGTCTGCCCGATGTTGGCCGAAAGGGTGATCTTCAATCCGTCCAGCGTAATGGCCGCCAGAGATTGAATGGCGCGCAACTTCTCCTCGATGGAAGCCTGCCGCCGCACCAACTGCCCGTATTGGAAGAGCGTCTGGTCGGTGGGGTTGACGACGATTGAACCGTTGTAGCCATCCAGCAACACGTGCGCACCGCTCTTGACTTTGAGACTGGCATCCTTGAGCCCAACCACCGCCGGCGTTTGCAGCGAACGGGCCATAATGGCCATGTGCGAGGTCTTGCTGCCGGCGTCGGTCCCAAAACCCAGCACCACCTTCCGGTCCATCACCGCCACCTCCGAGGGCGACAGATCGTCGGCGATGATGATGCACGGCTCCCGCAATTCTTGCAGCGCCTGATGCTGGAGGTTGCCCAGCAGATTGTTCATGATGCGCGAAGTCACATCGCGCATGTCCGCCACCCGCTCGCGCAAATAGGCGTCGTCGATGGCGCTCAAGGTCGCGGTGTATTTCTGGACGAACTCGTTGAAAGCCGCCTCGACGTTGATTTTTTTGGCATGGATCAACTCATTGACGGAGTCGATCAAGGTCGGATCATCCAGCACCAGCAAATGGGCGTCGAAGATGCTGGCTTCGTGGGCGTTAAGGGCTTTGCTGACCTTATGTTGGACTTCCTGGATTTGCTGGCGGGTCAGGACCAGGGCCTGTTGGAAGCGCTGGAGTTGGTGGGGCAAATCGACTTCCGCCACGTCGTAATGGGGGACGTGGGTCTGGGCCTTGTGGAGCACGAACGCCTTGCCTTGGCAAATGCCGGCGGAAACAGGAATCCCTTTATAAATGAGCTCACCCTTCTGCGCTTCATCGGTCATAAACAACAATTAATGCGTTCGCCGCTGTTTTAAAAGCAATACTTGGGTAATACTTTTGTTACGATAGCGCCCCTCGCGCCCCGAAGCAAATCTTTTCCGCGCTTTGCTCCGGGGCGTTTCAAGCCAGGCCGAATCATGAGCGATTCCTTCGGGAGCGTGGTCCTCCCGGCCACGCCAAATTGTTCGCCATAGCCTGGGCGCCGGCGAAAACGTAGCCCATGAGACTGTTCGGCGGGACAGCCCGCAAAGCGGGCCGCTCTTAATTTGTTCCGTCTCCGTCCGGCCGCGAAATAGTTTCGACCTTGCCTCCTCCTTGGGCATTGTGGTGTTCAATGAATCAAAGGACGCCGAACCCGAATCATTACCGACTTCTTCGGCAGCGCGGTCGTCTCGACCGGCCGCGTGGCAAAATACTTGACCGTGCTGGCTGTCGGATGCCCCAACGGTTTCAGCAAGCCAAGACTGACCAGGACGGGAATCTGAATTGTTTAACGAAGATGTTTGTGATGCACGAAATGCGCTTGAGGGAGAGGACCATTTCCAGGTAGCTCGGAGCGTCATAGTTTTGTACCGGTTCAGCGTGAAT
>PLIU01000028.1 GCA_003140095.1 Verrucomicrobiales bacterium
CCTTCCAACGACTCGATTTGCTCCTTGAGCGCGAGGATGCGCCGCAGGTCGGCCACAGAAAGATCAGAAAGCGATTTCATTAAGGAAAAGGATGCCTGCGGATTGATGGGAGTCAAACAATGGCTTTGGTGACTCCGCGTTCCTCCAATCGCGCCATATTCGCGCCAATCGCGCCACATCCGCGCCAGCCTGCTCCGGTCGCTCCAAGTGGCGGGAGCGTGGACGCTCGTTTGCTGTGTCGGGTTTATGTCGGGCTTTTTTGGAGGCGGAGCCTCGCCGGAACCCAAAGAATTCTGAGGCAACTGACCTGCCGTTCACCAGTAAACGGTTCACCCCATCTCTAAGGTGAATTCCCCATAGCGCCTACAGCGCTTTTGTGGTTAAAATTAGTACGGTGAATAATGCCCTTAACAAAAATGGTGTAGTCGCGTCGCAGCCGCCAGCCGCCAGCCGCCANNCGCCAGCCGCCAGCCGCCAGCCGATTCTATGCCAATTGAGGTTCGTGATGAAAGCGAGCTAAAAAGGATTCCGGCTAAAAAGGGTTCCGGTCCCGGACACGCCGGGCCACGATACGCAAATCAGGCAGGCCGAGGCGCGAACGTTTCTCGCGTAACAATATCCATGAAACGAATCACTGTCCTGCTGGCGGACGACAACGGGGTAGTACGCAAGGAATTCAAAAGGATTCTGGAACTCGAAGACGATCTTGAAGTGGTCGGAGTAGCGAAGAACGGGCATCAAGCGGTTGCGATGGTCAAAAAACTTCGGCCCGCCCTGGTTCTGATGGACGTTACCATGCCGCTGCTGAATGGTTTGCAAGCCACTCGCCAGATTCTCCAAGTCGTCCCCGCCACGAAGGTGCTCTTTCTTTCGGCGCACAATGACGAAGCGTATATCGTGGAGGCGGTCAACGCCGGCGCGATGGGCTATCTAATCAAACAAACTTCCGCTGACTGTGTATGCGCCGCGATTCGGGAAGTCCAAAAAGGAAACACATTTTTCAGCCCATCCATCCCAAAGCGTCTTCACAAACGGAATCGGGAGAAGTAGATGGATTGGCCGGAGCATGACGGCTTATTTGAGAATGAGCCATTTGAGCCAATTATGAGCCGTTTATCATCAAGTAATCATCAACTCAATTCCCGTAATCATCACCCAATGGCCCGTGTGCCCAAACACATGAAGCTGCCCTTCCGGTGATGGCGCGAGCGTGATGGCTCGTTTTGCCATGTCGGGTTTGTCGGGTTTATGTCGGGTTTTGGGGTCAGCGGTCTCGTCACTCCGCGCCGGGCATAACCCTGCATTGATCGAATTGGGCGCGATGATGACGCAATGTTCCAAATGTCCTGTTATCGCGCCAATCGCGCCACATTCGCGCCAGCCTGCTCCGGTCGCTCCAAGTGATGGGAGCGTGGTGGCTCGCTGTGAGGCATTTGGGGCATTTATGGGGCATTTTCCGCGCCGCAACGTAATGCGCACCGCAATCGGCTCATTTCCGGCTCATAATCTGAGAAGATAAATTATATCTGGTTGAACTCGGACTCCCATTGATTCAGGAGCGCGATGATTTTCTCAAATTCGGGCGGCTCACCGAAAAACATTTGCTGCATCTTTTGATGGTCCTCTCGCAACGCTTTCAGTCGGTGCTCTGGAGGCACGACTCGCAATGTTCCTTTGGCCGCTTCGCCATACTTCGCCCAGGAGGATTTGAAGAACAGACTTTTGTGCTGGGCCACTCGCGCCAGTAAGTCCAGTTTTATGGTTGCTGATTTTGACACGCCTTTATGAATCAACTCGTAGAAGTCGCCGTAGTGTCGCGAAAAGCGCTCCGGCATCGCCTTGTCCGCCGGGCGATGAAACTCGGCGTGCAGAATTGTCGCCTTCTCCCAAAATGTTCGTTCCACCGACAAAACTTTCAGCGCGCAATTCGGCTCGCGAAATCCTGTTGGAAACTTTTCCGCAACATACGGCGTGATCGTCTTCGTTTCGCTCGGCCAGTGGTCGGCCCGCGCCCCCATTTCGATTTTTACTGATCGTCGGATGTAGGCGGCCGTGTCCGGCGCAAAACTCGTTGGATAATCGAACAACAAAGTCTGCCTGTCCGGGTCGTCATCGTCGGAATGCAGCGACCATGTGTCGTCGTGGCGAACCTTTGATTTGATGGCGGCTTGTAATGCAGTCAGCAGGCCGCCTCCGATTTTGCGCTGGCACGCGGCTTTGAGCGCCTCAATGCGCCGTTGCTTCTCCTTGTTGCTCGCGCCCGCTTCCGGTTCGTTCGCGCCGCCGAAACCGAGATAGCTCCGGTCAATCGAAACGTCAATGTCCTCGGAAAATCGCTCGATGACCTTGAACACCTTTGACAGCGACGTGCCGCCTTTGAAAATAAGGTGCTCTCCAATCTCAGGCAGCCGGAACAACTCCTTCAACGTCCAACAGACCCAAAAGTCTTTCTCGACAATTTGCGCCTCCATGTTTTTCGGTCCCGATGTTCCCTCGAAGAAAATCCGCCGTTCCTCGGCGCTCAATTTTACGAAGTCGTCCATAATTCACAACTCCGTCGCCAGGCGTCGCATGATATTGCCAATCCAAGTAGGGGCGTAAGCCAGATCGGCCAGCAATTGCTTCCGGTCGTCTGCGGATAATTTGCGCTCCAGGCGTTTTACCGTGTTGTCATTGACATGCGTCTTGCCGAGATAACGCAACGCCTGAATCACCAAGCCGCTGATCTTTCCGGCGGTCGCCATCGTTCGCGGCGAAGTCTGTTTTAGTACGATGTCCAATTTCCCAAGCTTGATTCGCTTGCTCCGTCCGTCTGTCAAAAAAACGACTTTGGCGGGCACTTGGTCGGACAGCCCCAGCAGGTTGGCGGCATACGCTCCGGTCGGTTGCAGTCGCGCACCCGCTTTGCCCGCCAGGGCACGGGCGGTCTTGTCCACGCTCGGCGCGGTCGTTCCTACGATGGGATGCTGCCGGGGCACATCATACAACCCGCGAGAAAC
>PLIU01000445.1 GCA_003140095.1 Verrucomicrobiales bacterium
TTGGCAAGGTACGAATATGTCGCCATATTGGTGCCGTCGCTGACCGTCGCCAGGGGCGAGGCGTTGCAAACGCAGCCCTGAATGGCTCTCACTCCGCGAGTTTAAAAAATGAGAACTGACACGGGGACACTGGGACTATAGTTTGACCCATTCGACCAAATGTTAAATGTTAAGATGTGACCCCGAATGTCCTATGCCGCGTGCTATGGTTGGCATGTACAGTTCAATTTGACGATAGTACGGTTTGACCCGGTCAAACTGCGCGTGGAGGCGGCAGGGGCAGGATGCCGACCTGCCACGTAACCCGACCTGAGGCAACGGCGAAAGAACGATCCAAAGAAAGAAGCAAGATGATGGCAAAACGAACCAAACTATGGGTTGACCCCTTTTATTTTAAGGCCGTGACCTCCAAGAAGCTCGTCTGGCACCTTTCAAATAAGAGACACACTCCGTGCCATTGGCTGCCGACTGTTCTATGGTTGGCGTGCAAGCTCCAATTATTTTAAGCTCTTCATTAGCGTTCCTGTAACCTGCTTTTGCCGAGCGATTAAGCCAGATAATCGCCTTTCGTCTATTCTTTCGCACTCCAAAACCGTACGCAAAACAACGGCCCAAGTTAAAATAAGCCACAGTGTCGCCTTGCTCCGCCGCTTTTCGATACCATTTAACAGCATCTAGCAAATTTGCCCTCACACCCACACCAGTTTCGTATGCCTTGCCCAAGTTACATTGCGCATAGTAATTCCCTTGCAACGCCGATTTGCGCCAATAACGGACCGCTTTTGAAGGACTTCGGATAAACGTAGGACCCTCCGCAAAAATTTGACCCAAATTGAATTGTGCGGAAGCTTCACCTCGTCGGGAAGCTCGACGATACCAGAAAAGAGCGTTCCTTAAACTTTTTCTTACGCCAATTCCGTTTTCGTACGCAAAACCAAGCCAGGATTGTGCATGAGCATACTTATGATTTGCAGAAGCTTTATACCAATAGATCGCTTTGGATAGATTTCTTCTGACCGCAATTCCCTTGTCATAAAGATGCCCTAGAAGGGCTTCGGCGGAAGGTAAACCCTTTCGTGCTGCTTCGCGGTATAACTGTAACTTCGATTTGATTTCCTCTTCTCCGACATGACCAAGCGTATAATCCCTTATGGCCATCTTCAGGACACTGAGCTTCTCCTCAGAAATAGATTGGCCTTTGCGTAAAATTCTCATGTTTGGGAAACCTTACCTTTTCGGAACAATAGGGACATCTGGATACGTTGGCTTAGAAGGAGGTTCGGGGGTGGGGTTTGGAACCGGCCTCCTTGGGGTTGGAGTAAAATTCGGTGGACGGGATCCACCATGACCCTGTGCACCTTGATGTTTGTCAGGATTGTTTCCGCCTCTATGACCAGGGCGATTTGCATTGCGCCGCGGACGACTCATTTCACAGACTCCGTCCCACGCACTGTTGAGGGCATTCCCGATATTCTGCATATCCCGGTGCATTTGCCCCGAGCCACAATAGATCCCGATTGCCGATGCAGCGGCTGCGTCGAGTAAGCATAGCTCGTAGATGTCATCGACACCAGCAATTGTGCCATCAGAATCTACTAAATCTGTTGGTTCATTTTGGACAAATCCGTACAAGTTGATTCCGCCTCTTTCTTCTAAAGGGTCTTTATTTGGCCACCTTTGCAGGTTCGGGTCATAGTAGCGGTAGAGGTAATAAACCAAGCCGGAGTTGGGATGGGCTTCCTTGCTCGAAAAGCGGTAAAGATTTGCCTGGGCGAGAGTGCCTGCGGCAGAGAGGGTGTTGCCAAAGGCGTCGTAAAGATATTTGGCGACGATGTATTGCCAGGAGTTGACGAGCATTGTCACATTGCCGTTGCCGTCGCTATGGTAATACATTGAATTGGAGCTTGCAGGGCCTGATCCTGTGTTCAAAGTCATGGCCAGCAGACCGCCGATGCCTCCTGCGCCCTGGAGTCTGCTGCTGAGGTCGAGGCCGCGGGTGTAAGTTGTCGAGGGCAGGTTGTTGATGTCGCGTTCTTGAATGACGACGTTGCCGTCGTAAACATAATAAACCTGGTTGGTTTGGACCCATCCGCTGTTCTGCCACGTATATTCCTGACGGATTCTCCGGCGCATCTTCCCGTCGTAGGAGAACTGGGAGAACCATTGGTTTGTGACCCACACTTGAATCAACTCATTCTCGCCATCGTAAGCGAAACTCCGCAGACCGTCGTAAATCAGGTTGCCGTTGCCGTCGTACTGAAACAGGGCATTGTTGGTGCTGATGTTGACGGTCACGGTGTTGGTCGAATGCCGGCCATAATGGTCCGCGGCGATGGCGGTGTAGGTCGTTGTCAAAGGCATGTTCGTGGCCGCGAAAGTGGCGTCGCCGTACGGCGCGGCGTTGCTGCTGTTTACGGTCACATTCGTGGCTACGGATGTCGTCGTGCCCATGACCGTTAATTTGCCACCGTTGGTGTTCGCCGTCAACTCATTGTCCGAATTAACCGCGAAATTCACGATCAAGGTGTTGTTGGTGCGGTAATTGAGGTTTCCGACCGAGTCGAAGGCATAATGAAGCTGCTCGTTGGCCCGTGCGGTCCCGCCGCCGACCTCGGACGCCTGATCCGCGATGACTTCCCCAATGGCGTCATACTTGTAGGCGGCGGTGTTCTCGCCGGTGCGGGTGACCTGGGTCCGCTGATTTGCCGGCGTTGTACGTGTACACTCTCGAATCGATGTTGCTGGCGCTATTAGTGAGCCAGGTCCCCAGCATGCGTCCGTTGTTGTCGTAAGTGTTGGTGACCCACGCTGGGCAGCTTGATGTTCAAATGTAGAATGTTCAGATGCGACCCCAATGCCAGAGACCCCAATTGACGCGCAAACAGTTCCCTCGGGCCGCGAAGATTGTTTAAAAAAGCGCAGGAAAGACCGTTTTAAAAAGAAGCGGATGGATAGGTGTTTTTTCTGTTGGCTTATGTCAAGCAAACATGTGGCAATGCTAGGAACTGATAAACATTAAGAGCGGACTGGGAAGGAAGGTCTCCTTCCGGTAAAACGTTGTTGTCGAGTAAACAATAACAATGAACCGAAAGGAAACCGTATGACAACGAAGTGTATGGCTGGAATCGATCTGCATAGCAACAATTTGTTTTGCGCGATCGTCGATATGGAGGGCAAGCGCGTCTTTGAGCAGAGGCTGCCCTGCCACCTGGAGAGCGTGCTACAAGCGCTTAAACCGTTTAAGAAACGTCTGGAGAAGATTGCGGTGGAATCGACCTACAACTGGTATGGGCTGGTGGACGGATTGCAGGACCACGGTTACCCGGTGGTCCTGGCCAACCCGGCGGCCATGCAACAGTACGACGGACTCAAGCACGCCGACGACAAGTCGGACGGCTTTTTTCTGGCGGAGATGTTGCGCCTGAACATTCTGCCCACCGGGCATATCTGCGACCGGCAGGTGCGTCCGGTGCGGGATTGGTTGCGGCGGCGGATGGGCCTGGTGCAGAAGCGGACCAGTTTGATCCTGAGCTTGAAGAGCCTGCCTACGCGCATGACGGGCCGGGACTTGGGCACGGGCCGGATCAAGGCCCTGGAGCCCAAGGACGCGGAGACCTTGTTCGAGCATCCGGCCGACCCATTGATCACGCGGCTGGATCTGCAACTGGTGGAGCAATTGGGCCAGGGCATTAAGACCATCGAGGCCGCAATTCTAGCCCGGGTCAAGAGCCTGCCCTCCTACCAGGTGTTGCAAACGATACCGGGGGTGGGCAAGATTTTAGGGTTGACGATTACGCTGGAGACGGTCGATCCCCAGCGTTTCGCCAGCCCGGGGGATTACGCCAGCTACTGCCGGTGCGTGGACAGCCGGCGCCTGTCCAATGGCAAAAAGAAAGGGGAAAACAACGGCAAGTGCGGCAACAAATATCTGGCCTGGGCCTTTGTGGAGGCGGCCAATTTCGCCCAGCGCTACGACACGGCCTGCCGGAGGTTTTACGACCGCAAGAAGGCGCAGGTCAACGGCATCGTGGCGACCAAGGCGCTGGCCTGCAAGCTGGCCAAGGCGGCCTGGCACATGATGAGCCACAACACCGACTACGACGCCGGGCGGATGTTCCCCAAGGCCAAGAAATAGATTTAGGGAGAGCGGGGGCAAGCCAGCGCAAGGGGTTGGCTTCGAGCCCGCGGAACTGATTGGATGCACCCGCTCTCCCGCTCCAGCACAAAGAGATGGCTGTCGAGATGACTTTAGAGGCGATTCGACCGCGCCGTGAGTCCATAAGGTGTTGGACTGGTCCGCCCGTGCGGCCCAGGAACCACTATTCTTGAAAACTGAATGAACACGGCTCGGCACTGAACGTTTTCTGGACTCGGAACACCGAGTTGGGCGCAGGGGTCGGAAGAGGGGAGCAAGACGGCTTTTAAGGAAAAAGGCAGAGCCGCCTCTGCTCGCGCTAGAACCTGATGGGTGACTGAACGGATCGCTTCGCCGGGAAGCGGACCGGAATCACGCGAACGAAAGGAAGGGATCGGATGCAGCCTGGAAAGAAGACTTGGGCGGCCCAGGAAGAACTCAATCAAGAAAATTGAGGGCAGCAGCGTTTTATCTGTTGACACCCGCCCTAATGGGCGACCCCTTAATGACTCACGCTGCCTTGGGAAAAAACCAACTGCAAGGGATCGAACGATTCGCCGCAAATTGCTCTCTGAACAAATTCGGCGTTGAGATTGTTGCGACCAAAGAAAACTGGATGGATTAGGCTAGAATCCTTAAGATAATTGGTTACCTGTACTAGCGGAATATCTCCAACCAAAAGTCTTTGTCTTATGGCGAGGCAAAAATAAAACTTTGCGTTATCGCTACAGCCGGAGCTGGTCGCGCCGGTCAGCAATTCTCTCTTACTTAATGTTCGGCAACGTGGAAATACAAAATGTTCAACAAAGTTCTCATCCTCGCAACTAAGATCAGCCGCAAGAGATGAGATGTTATGAGTGTAAGCACAGTAAGCAAAAGCGACAGCAAGAAAAAAAATGGAAAAAAAAGAAAGAAACTGAGGCCAACGCTTTCGAATAAGAACAAATCCTGCGACGCCGCCAAGTATAGCAATCACTAAGGCAAATCTGTAGAATGCAAAGAATTCGATCCATCTTTCCCAAGGAGCGCGAGGGTCAACTTGCATCGCAAAAAGGATCAATGACATTGGAGTCTCCAACAAAAGGATTTAAGAGTGAATAATACGACATCAATGGCTGAGAAGTCGTCCAGGGTCCGCGGGGAAAAGAGCGTGGGCTGGGAAAGGGTATCCACATTGAGCATGGGATACAGTCGTATGTGATCGTCGTGCCCTTTTGATAGCAGGATCGAGCGGCCGTCAGCCACGGCAGCCCCGAGAACCTGGTTCTCATAAATGCCCGAATGGTCATCGGCGTACCATTACAGTTAATGCCTGAGACACTATCGATGCCTCCGAGTCTAGGGGTTCCACCGTCAGATCCACTCCAGTAGTCGATAAACTGTTGCTGCATGTTAGGAGGGATATGAAAAGCGTTTGCGAGGCATGCTGCGACGCCGGTGTACTGTGCTTGGAAATTCGTGCCTTGGTCGTTGACCGGACAGGCTGCTTGGAATTCAACGTAATTGTCATGTTCACGAATGTGCATGAAATGGAACTTAGGCGGTTTACCCCATGAGATAAAGGCAGGCAGCCCCGCGATTTACGGAAGCAGAATCCCTGGAAATCGCCAACTCGATCATGCGCGGCCAAACCGCATCTCACGGCGTGAACCCCATGAGATAATTCGGGGCAGCATTGGGTCACGCGTCTCGGCCAACGGCCTTCGCAACGATTGCGAGAGGCAGTTTTGCGCTCTCCGTATCTCACGGGGTGAAAGGCGGCAGATCGCCGCCAAGGAAGATGAGAGCGGAATTGATATTTCGCCTGGGAGGATTTTACGCCGTGACCCTGGTCGGGATTCGTTTGAATATCCCATCATTGTCAGGACGGCCGCGAAAGAGCAAGAGAAATATTTATTTATATTTAAAGTAAGGCTTATTTCAATTTATGGTTCAAAATAACCCTTGCGGCGGCAAGTGTAATGTGTTAGGTTGGTACAGGTTGAAGGCATTTACAGGGATATGCCGACATAGGGGCATAGATGGTTAATTCCGCATATTTCCGGGGTATTCCAAAATTTTCGAGGAATTTCGAGAACTCGGCCGAAAAAATGGCGGGGCAGTTTTAGACAAGGGATTCGGTTAACGCTCCGCTTTTGCTGAAGCTTCCGCCGCCGTTGAGGCTTCCGCCTCCGCCAAGGCTTCGGCGGACAAGTCGGCGCGATCGGCGCGACCAGCACGATCGCCCTCCCCGAGAAGTCTTCTCATTCGGGTTTCAATCGAAATTCGCATTTTGCGATTGACCGATGCGCTCCTGGGAGCAGCATGATATTGTCATCGAAATGAATTTGGACGATACACAACGGAAGAAGGTTGCCGCCTGGATCAATGAGGGCCTCAAATTGGCCGAGATCCAGAAGCGGTTGGAAACTGAATTGGGCCTGCGCATGACTTACCTTGAGGTCCGATTGCTGGTGGATGACCTCAAGCTCAAGCCAAAGGATCCGCCGCCCCCCGTCAAGCCGGCGCCCAAACCGGAGGACGCTCTGTCCCCTCCTCCGCCCGCTCCGGGCAAAGTCAGCGTGACGGTGGATCAATTGGCGCGGCCAGGCGCCATGGTCAGCGGCAAAGTCAAATTCAGCGACGGCAAAACGGCGGAATGGATCCTCGATCAGGCCGGCCGGTTGGGCCTGGTCCCTGGCGAGAAAGGCTACAAGCCTCCCGCCGCCGACTTGCAGGAGTTTCAAGTGGCCTTGCAACAAGAGCTGCAGAAACTTGGCCTCTAATGTCGTCGATTTTTGAAATCCGATGCTTTCCGGATGATCAGGCGCTCTGCGCCGCCGCCGCGCGGGACTGGCTGACGCTCGTGCAAAAGTCCTCCGGCCTTCATACGGCCGCGCTCTCAGGCGGACGCATCGCCAAGACGTTCTTCGCCGCCGTCGCGGACTTGGCGAAGGCATCCGGCGCGACTTTGGCGAACGTGCATTTTTTCTGGTCCGACGAACGGTGCGTCGAGCCTACGGACCCGGAGAGCAATTTTCGGCTGGCGTGGGAGAATTTATTGCGGCCGCTGGGCATCGCGCCGGACAAAATCCATCGGCTCAAGGGCGAGAGTCTCCCCAGCGCGGCCGTGTCGGAGGCCAGCCATGACATCCGGCGCGTGGTTCCTCTGGACGGCGCGGGGGTGCCTGTCCTGGAAATGATTTTTCTCGGTTTGGGTGAAAACGGCCACATCGCCTCGCTCATGCCGGAAGCGCCCCCGGAAGTGCTGGAGAGCCGGGAGCCTTATGCCCACGTCTCCCACTCCCCCAAACCGCCGCCCGACCGGCTCACCATGACCTACCCGGTCTTGGCGGCGGCGGAAAACGTATGGGCGCTCGTAGCCGGAGCCGGGAAGGAGGAGGCTTTGCGGGATTCCTTGAGGGCCGATGGGACGACACCCTTTGCGCGCGTTTTGCGCTCGCGCCGGCAAACCTTAATTTATACCGATTTGAACGAATTTGCGACCGTCCGGTCAAAATAATCAGACAGAGAAGGACGCTGCTCGAAGAGTGTTGGCAAAGGGGTTGGTTGCTGGTAATGAGCTGCGAGCAGTGCAAGTGTTGGCTCATTACATTTTTGTGCGCGGCCCGGTGAACGCGTCCGACCTCATCACCTTTAAGAGCCGGAGAAATCCGGCTCTTTTTTTGCCTGCATGAAAACAATGCTTTGGCTCATAACCGGCCTCGCGGCCGCTTTTTCCGCCGTCGGGGAGGGCGTCCGGATGGAAACCCTGCCTTGGGAGCATTTAAGTAGCTTGCCCCAGCCGGCAGGATGAAGAAAGCCCATGTCAAGAGCGCCCTCCAGCATCGGCCACGAACACCTGCTCAACCGGGAGTTGAGCTGGCTGGAGTTCAACCAACGGGTGCTTGAGGAGGCCCTCGACCCGTCCACGCCGCTGCTGGAACGGGTGAAGTTCTTTTGCATCTTCAGTGCCAATCTGGACGAGTTCTTTGAAACCAGAGTCGCGGGTCTCAAACAGCAAATCCAAAGCGCCGTGGACGAGCGCAGCCCTGATGGCCTCACCGCTGACGAGACCTATCAGGCCATCCACCGCAAGGTCCGCCTTTTGGTCGCGCGCCAATATGCCTGCTGGCGCGGGGAATTGCTGCCGGCCCTGGCGAAAAACGGGATTTGCTTTCCGGGCTTCAAGGAACTTTCCGAGCCCGATCTGGCCTGGGTGGATACGTTTTATCGCACGCAAGCGCGCCCGGTGCTCACGCCGCTGGGTTTGGACCCCGCTCATCCATTTCCCAAGCTGCTTAACAAATCGCTCAACACAATCGTGCATTTGGAAATCACTGAAGGCGGCCAGCGGCGGCTGCGTCTGGCAGTGGTGCAAGTGCCTCGCGTGCTGCCGCGCCTGGTCAAACTGCCCCGCGCCGACTCACGCCAGCAGCAGTATCTTTTTATGGGGGAATTGATCGCGCATTACCTAGCGGAACTGTTTCCCGGCGCGGCCATCCTCGGCTGCTGGCATTTCCGCGTGACCCGCAATGACGAGCTTTACGCCGACGAAGAAGCGGCGGCCACGCTGCTTAACGCGGTCGAAGCCGAATGGCGCGCCCGCCGCAAGGGCGAGGCCGTCCGCCTGGAGGTCGAGCACGGTTGTCCGCTGGAAATTCGCACGCTGTTGCTGGAAAACCTCGGCTTGGTCGAAGAAGATTTGTTCGTTCTTGATGGTCCGCTCAATCCGGTCCGGCTGATGGCGGTGGTGGAAGGGGACCATTCCCCGGAGCGGCACGATCCGCCCTTTGTCGCGCCGGTGGCGGCGGCCCTGCGCGAGGAGCCGGATATGTTTGCCGCCATTCGCCGGGCTGACGTGCTCTTGCACCATCCTTATGAGAATTTCAGCAGCGTGGTGGACTTTCTGCGCCAGGCTTCGGCCGACCCGAAGGTGCTGGCGATCAAACAGACCCTCTACCGCACGGGCGGAGATGTGCAGATTGTCAGCGCGTTGATGGACGCGGTTCGCAACGGCAAGCAGGTCACGGCCGTTGTGGAATTGAAGGGGCGCTCCGATGAAAGCGGCGATATTCTTTGGGCGCGCCGCCTGGAGGAGGCCGGCGTGCATGTCGTCTATGGCTTGGTCAACTGCAAGGTTCACGCCAAAATGTGCCTGGTGGTGCGGAAGGATGACGATGCCATCCGGCGCTATCTCCATCTGAGCACAGGCAACTACAATACGGTCAACGCGCACTTATACGAGGACCTGGGGCTGCTGACCTGCCGCCCGGCGTTCGGGGAGGACGCGACCAATCTGTTCAATTTGCTGACCGGCATCTGCCAGTTTCCCGGCACCAAAAAGCTGGTTGTCGCCCCCTTCGAGTTGCAAGCCAAGATACTGGCCTTGATCCGGCGCGAAACCCTTCACGCCCTGCAAGAATTGCCCGCCCGCATTATCGCCAAAATGAACGCCCTGGAAGACCCGCTCATCATCGACGCACTCTGCGAGGCGGCCCAAGCCGGGGTGCGCATTGATTTGATCGTGCGCGGGGTTTGTTGTTTGCGTCCGCAAGTCGAGGGCCTGAGCCAGAACATCACCGTGCGCAGCATCGTGGACCGCTTCCTGGAGCACAGCCGCATATTCTACTTCGAGAACGCCTGCCAGCAGGAAGTGTGGGTCGGCAGCGCCGACTGGACGCCCGTCCATTGCCTCCGTCGGATAGAAGTGCTTTTTCCCATCGAAGACGGTAATTTGCGGGAGCGCATCCGCAGCCGAATTTTGGAAGCCATGCTGTGCGACAACGTCAAGGCTCGCTTTCTGCAATCCAGTGGCGCCTACACGCGCCCCCACCTCTCCCGCGGCGTGGCTTTGCGGCGCAGCCAGTCCGAGTTGTTGCAAGCGGCGGCGGCCCGGGCGGAATCTGAGCCATCCAGGGCCAAAACGAAAGCCAAGTATCCGCGGCTCAAATTGGCGCCTAGTCCTTTTGCCGCCCAAAGAAAGTAGCTTGTGTTGGATACCGAACTCATTCGCGCCGAACAGCCCATGGAGCCGCGCTTGATGATCGTGCTGCATGGCCTGGGTGACAGCATGGAAGGTTATCGCTGGCTGCCGCAGGCGATGCAGTTGCCTTGGTTAAGCTACCTCCTGGTCAACGCGCCGGATCGGTATTACACTGGATTCGCCTGGTACCCCATGGACAGCGATCCTGGACCGGCTATCGAGCGCAGTCGAAAGCTGCTGTTTGAGTTGCTGGACAACGCGCGCGGCGGAGGTTTCGCGGCTGAAAAAATTATTGTCTTTGGGTTTTCCCAAGGGTGCCTGATGTCGATGGAGGTGGGGGCGCGGTATCCCCATCGCGTGGCTGGCATCGTAGGAGTCAGCGGATACGTGCATGAACCCGATCAGCTTCTCCGCGAATTGTCGCCCCAAGCCCGGCAGCAGCGCTTCTTGATCACGCACGGCACACATGACCCGCTCATCCCCATCCAAATGGCGCGGCCGCAAATGGAACTGTTGCGTCAGGCGGGCCTCAGAATTGACTGGCGGGAATTTGCCAAAGCGCATACTATTGACGACGATTTGGAGTTGTCCGCTCTGCGCGGTTTTGTCCGCGACAGTTATGTTTAGCTGGTTTGGCAAGATAAGGAGTCGTTTGACATCTCGGCGAATGGAGGCGGGGATGCTGCTGCTCTTTTGTCCGGTGGCGGCGTCGGGCCTGACGATCACCGGCTTTTCGCCCGGCTTTGGCCAGCCGGGCACCGTCATCACCGTCAACGGCTCGGGCTTTAACAGCGCGACCACGGTGGCCTTCAACACCAATTCCCCCACCTTGGGTGATTTCACCAATGTGTCAGATAGCCAGTTGCTGGTGGTGGTGCCGCAAGGGGCGGCCAGCGGGGCGTTGGAGGTGTTTGCGGGCAGCGCCGGAGTTTCCAGCGCGTCCGATTTTCTGGTGGCGCCGGTCATCAGCGCCTTTTACCCGCAAAGCGGCACCAATCCGACCTCGGTTGCAATCCTGGGCTCAAATTTCGTCAACAACGGAACCACGGTGATCTTCTCCGGCGCCACCAACCGAGTCAGTGCCATTTACATTGGCCCAACCGAAGTGGAGGCCACCGTGCCGGTTGGGGCCGGCAATGGCCCAATCACCGTCATCACCAGCGCCGGAACCAATGTCAGTGCCACCAATTTCCTGGCCAGCGCGCTGCCCTCGATCAGCTCTTTCTCGCCCACCGCCGCCGCCAACGGCGCCGCCGTGACCATTTTCGGCGGCAATTTCTTTAGCGGGACGAAGGTCAAGTTCGGCTCGGTTTCCGCCGTCAGCCCCAGCGTTGTCTCCACCACGGAGATCACGGCGACGGTTCCCTCGGGGGCCGCCACTGGCCCGATTACTGTGACGACCAGCCACGGCAGCTCCACCACGACCAGCAACTTTTTCACAGGGACCGGTCCCATCATCACTGACTTTTCGCCCACTGTGGGCGCGATGAACACCTATGTGACGATCGACGGGGTTAACCTGTCGTCAGCTACCAGCGTGACCGTCAATGGCGTCCGCGAATTCATTACCGCGCAAACCCCTTTGCAAATAAACCTCACCAACAATCCTGGCACCGGCCCGATCAAAGTCGTGACGCCGGCGGGCATCGCAGTAACAGTCAGCAATTTCATCAACACCGCGGCGCCGTTCATCACCGATTTCTATCCCGGGCTCGGTCCGGCCGGCTCCCCGGTCACGATTGACGGGTTAAATTTTACGAGCGCCACTTCGGTCAAGTTCGGCGCCAAGGCCGCTTCGTTTTCTGTGACCGGAGACGGTGGCACCCAAATCTCGGCCACCGTGCCAAATATCTCAGCGGGGAGCTACGACATCGAGGTGGTTTCCAGTTTGGGCAGTGACACCACCAGCAGCAATTTCATCGTGACGGGCGAGGCGCCGATCATCACTAGTTTCACCCCTGCCAACGGCGTGCGCGGAACCAGCGTGACCCTGAACGGGGCCGATTTCACCGACCTGGACTCTCCTGCCGTCAGATTCAACGGCATCGCCGCCAGCAATCAGACTCCCACCAGCACGGCCGTCCTGATCGCCACCGTGCCGGCCAATGCCACTTCGGGCATCATTACCGCCGCCAATGCCAGCGGCAGCGGCTCCAGTCCATCGCTCTTTTACATGCAGCCGTGGATCACTGCGCTGAGCACCAACGGTGGCATCGTCAATGCGAGTTTCACCATGACGGGCCGCAGTTTGACCAATACGGCTTCCGTGCAAATCAACGGCGTCAATTATGCTTTCTCCAGTTCCTCATCGCAAATTGTCGCCACCATCCCCTCCAACGCCATCTCCGGCCAGATCGAAATCACCACGCCGGGCGGGATTTTTATCAGCACTAACACCTTTGCCATTCTGCCCAAGATTTATGGTTTCAGTCCGTCCATCGGCCCCGCCGGGACGGTCGTGACGATCACCGGCACCAGCCTTTTCGATGTGACCAGCGTGGAGTTCAACGGCGTGTCCGCCGCCGTGTCCAGCGCGACGACCAATCAGGTGCAAGTGCTCGTGCCCGCCAGCGCCAGCAGCGGCCCGCTGACGGCCGTCACGCCCTACGGCAAGGACACGAGCACGAACAGCTTCATCGTGACGAAGGAAAGCACGGTATTGTTGACCATGACGGCCAAACCCATTGTGGCCGGGCCGGGAACCAACATCACTTACACGCTACTGGTGACCAATGAAGGGCCGTCCATCGTCTCCTCCACCGTTGTGACCGACACGATGCCGGCCGCGTTCTCTTTTGTTTCCGCCACCGCCAGCGCGGGAAGTTGGACCAACACCAATGGCACGCTTACTTGGAACATCGGCATCCTGACCAACAACACCAGCGTCAACCTGCAAATCGTGGGCACAAGCCCGTTCGCCACCGCGCTGACCAACAGCGCCGTGCTCGCCTTCGCCGGGGGCAATCTGGCTCCTTACGACGACTTCGCCTCGATCGTAAATTTTGTCGTGTATGATTTCCAGCGCACCTTGAGCATCACGCCACGGGCGAATCCGCCGGGAGTGCTGATAACCTGGCCTTTTTCGTCCGCCAATTTCCTGGTGCAAATCAATACCAATTTGAACGCCGGCTGGACGTTTTCCACCAATGCCGTCTTCACCAGCAATGGCCTTAACGCCTTTACCAATAGCCTCAAAGCGCCGCAAACATTTTTCCGCCTGGCACCGCCTTGATGGGACCCTGCGAGGAGACCAGCAAGGTGTCTTTACTGCTGCTTGAGGCGGAAGTAGGCGGCTTGGCTGCTCACTGCATTGGTGAAGACATAAGTGATGCCGTTGGGTGCAACCGCGTTGGTGGTAATCCCAGTGGTGACATTGCTCCAATTACCCGTGGACAAGTCGGTCGCGGCTTGCAGAACTAAATTTGAACCCGAGGCCGTCCAGGAGATGACGACTTGGTTGCCCGCCGGGGTGATTCCCAATGACGGCCCAGCGACGTTGAAGGTGTAGGCGTTTGTGAGGATCTCAAAAACCCAGGTTCCGGCTTTGAGTGGTCCAATTTGCCCGTCAACACCACTGACGGGCAGGACCACATTCGGGATGGGTTCATCCAGAGGGGCGGAGAAGGTCACGCTGACGGTCCGGTTGGTTGAATCAACAGAGATGGCTGGATTGCCGTACGTGTCTGCGGCCGCAAAGTAATTCATGCCGCCCTCACCCTCGGCCGGAGCGACGAAGCTGATGGTATCGGCCGTATTCGGATCCACAGGAGAGATTACGAATGAAGACGGTGGCGGCGTATAGCCAAGTCCAGTTTCCAGAAGGTGCCACTCGACCGTTGCGGTTGGGGCTAATGGCGACCCAGCCACCACGGTAAAGGTGTAGAAGTTGGTGAGGATCTCAAAAACCCAGGTTCCGGCGTCGAGCGGTCCGATTTGCCCGTCAACTCCGCCGACGGGAAATATGACATTCGGGATGGGCTCATCCAACCGGGGAGAGAAGGTCACGCTGATAGTCCGATTGGTCGAATCAACGGCGATGGCAGGATTGCCGTACGCATCTGCGGCCGCGGCGGCATTTATGCCGCCCTCACCCTCAGCCGGAGCGATGAAGATGATGGTATCGTCGGTAGTCGGGGCCGCGGGATAGATCACGAACGAAGGAGGTGGTGGCGTAGAGGCGGCCCCAGTTCCCAGAAAGTGCCACTCGATCGTCGCGGCGTGGGCAATTGAGGCGGCAACCCAAAGAATTAACGCGCAAAGAAAGCGGAGTGATCCCTGATGTCTTGAGCTTCTGTCAAACGCGCGTCTCATGAACAACAACAGAGCATAAATTCACGGAACAGTCAACTGGAGTGATGGTCTATATGGTCTATTGCTTCTCATATTCGCCTTTGCCCAGGCGCTTGAGCACGGTGAAGCCGGCTTTCTTGGCGTCGGAGAAGGACGGCGGCTTGGATTTGACGGGCGAATTGAAGGTGGAAATGATTTTGCGCACGGGCCGGCGGCAGGCCGGGCAAACTTTCAACGGCGGCGCGCTGATGGGGCGGCGCAAGGTGAATTGGCCACCGCACACGACGCAATCGCCTTCACATAGTTCGTATTCGTATATTGGCATGGCGTTATTCCTCAACTGTAAATCATGGCTATGCGCGATGGAAGTGCCGCGCATAAACCGCTCGCAACGCTGCCCGCGCTTCCCCCAGGGCACGCATGAAATCGCCGACGCCGGCGAAACCGCAACGCACCGCCACCCGATGCCGCGCCGGCTCATCGTCCGGCAGCAGGGTTTCGCCTTCGAAACTCCAGCGCCGCAGGATGCCTTCCATGCGCCTCAACTGGCCGTAACTTTTGAGCAGCGCGCCGGCGTCCGCCGCCGGCCATGCGCCCGCCTGGCCGCCGCGCCGCAAGGCCCTCATCGTGTTGGCCTCCTGCCAGCCGCGGGCCAGGCAGAGGGACTGCGCCAAAAACTCCGCGTCCATCAATCCGCCCACACCCGTTTTGATGGCCAGATGGTCCTTGCCGGGCGGCGTGCGTTCCTTCTCGACGCGCTGACGCATGCGGTCGATTTCGCCCAGCCATCCGGGCGTGTAAGCGGCCACGCCGGGCGGCGCGGCGAAATTGGTCAACGCCCCCGCCAGCCGCTGCAGGCGCTCGCCTGTCTCCAGATTTCCGGCCACGGGCCGGAGACGCGTCAGCGCCTGGATTTCCCACAACGCCGCGCGTCGTCGATAATACTCCTCGCACCCTTGGAGGGTGTTGACGAGCAAACCTTTTTCCCCGTCCGGCCGCAAACGCGCGTCGGTTTGAAAAACCGCGCCCTGTTCTGTCCGCGCCGAAAGCAAATTCATCAATTCGGCCGCCAGCGGCTGCAGGCGCGGCAGATCGGCGGCGCGCGCGTCGGTCACGAACATGATGTCCAGGTCCGATCCGTAATTGATCTCTCGCCCGCCCAGCTTGCCCAAACCGGCCACGCAAAAGGGCGTCTTCTTGAGTTTATGCGCTCGCATCAATACTTCCAGCCCGTATTGCAGGCAGGCGTCCGCCAGGCACGACAATTCCAAGACGTTCTGCTCAAAGTCCGCCGCACCAAGAATATCACGCAACCCGATACGCATCAACTCGGCCTGATGATAGCGGCGCAGCCACAAACGCTGGTCGGCATCGCCCGCGCCGTGGCGCAAATCAGCCAGCGTCTCCTCGGCGCTTTTGGCGCGGTTGAGCCGGCCGCTGGATTCCAACTCATCCACCAGGTCGGGCACGCGGATGGCCTGCTCGGCCAGGAACTCCGAGCGGTCAAAAAGCAGCAACAACAACTCGAACAACGACGGATTCTGCGTCCACATGTCGTAAAGAGTCGCCCGCGCTCCGTAAGCGTCGATAAAGCCGTCCAGACGCACCAGCACGCGGTCCGGGTCGGAGAGAATCCGGTCCTGTTTGCCCGCCGACGCGCCTTGCGGGCAGAGGGCCAGAAAGCGGGGCCACAGTTCCCGCGCCAATTCCATTGTGCGCTGGGAGACATGCGCGTAATCCGGTCCGTTGAGAAAAAGCTGGAGCACGTGCAGGGCGAGGTCGGCGTCGCGGAAGCCGTGCCGGGTCAACAAGGTCTTCCATTCTGTCGCGGCGGCCTCCATGTCTTCCGGCGGCAGGGAAGGTCCGGACGCATCCTCGCCAGGCAGAATCTGGTCGTAAATCCGGCGCACGTTGCCGGTGTGCTGGCGCAACGCCGCCTCAAATTCCACCAGCGTGGCGAAGCCCATCAAGTGAGCCAGCCGTTGGCGCAGTCGGCGCTCGGTCGGGATGGTGTGGGTTTGCCGGCCCGCCTCCATCTGCAAGCGATGCTCGATGTCGCGCAGAAAAGCGTAAGCCGCCTCCAGTTCGCTGGCATCGCCGGGCTTGAGCAGCGCATAGCGCGCCAGCCTTTGCAACACCGTCATCGTCGCCGCCCCCTGCAAAAAAGGCAGGCGGCCGGCGTGCAGAATTTGCAGCGCCTGCGCGATAAATTCGATCTCGCGGATGCCGCCGCGGCCCAATTTGACGTTGCGCTCCAGTTCGCCCTCTTTGACCACCTCGGTTTCAATCCTCTTTTTGACAGCCGCCACTTCGCGCAACGTGCGCGGGTTCAGGGAGCGGGGATAGCGAAAGCTCTGCACCATTTCCAAAAATTCGGCGCCCAGGGCGGCGGCGCCGGCCACCGGGCGGCCTTTGATGAGCATCATTCTTTCCCAGGTCTGGCCCCATTGCGCGTAATAATTCTCGTAGCCGGCCAGCGAGCGCGCCAGCGGCCCTGTTTTGCCTTCCGGCCGCAAGCGCAGGTCAATGCGGAACAGCGCGCCATCGGGCGTCATCCGGCCGATTTCCGCGACCATCGCTTCGGCCAGGCGCAGAAAGAACGGATGATTGGCCATGCCCCGGCCCGTTTGTTCGTTTGGGCGCGGAGGCGCTTTAAAAACGCTCCCCTCTTCGCTATAGACGAAAATGACGTCCACGTCCGAACTGTAGTTCAACTCCTGGCCGCCCAGTTTGCCCAGGCCGATGACGCAAAACTCCGTCTCCCGCCACTTTTCCTCCGCGTCCAAATGCCACGGCTGCCCCAGCCGGGCGCGCAAACGCGCGGCGCACAAGCGATAAACTGCCTGCAGGCAAACGTCGGCCACGTCGGAAATCTCGCGCGTGATTTCGGCCAAGTGGCCCAAGCGCGCCAGGTCGCGGGCGGCGATGCGCAACATCTCCCGCTGCTTGAACAGGCGCAGGCGGCTGAAGGCGGCCTCGTAGTCTTCCTGTTTGAGCCACGGTTCGACCTCGCCGCGCAGCCCTTCCTCGTGGCGCGGATGGGACAGAAAGCCGGGCGCAAGCAAAGGCGCCAGCCAATCGGGATGAGCCAGCAGTCCTTCCAGCGCGGCCTGCGAACCGCTCAGCAGCGCCGCCAGGACGCGGGCCTGTTCGGCGGAAAGTTTCCGCAACGCCGGCGCCGCATCCGACGTGCGCAGCAGCTCCACGGCCGCCTTGGCCCGCTGGGGGTCCGCGCACTCTTCCAGAACTTTGCTCGGTAAGCCGGTTCGCACGACCGCATTGTATCACAAATTCAGCCCGACGATTTACTTTTTCGGCAAAATGAGCGACGATGCCCGGATGATTGCGTTGCTTGACATCGGCAACACCCACACGCACATCGGTCTGGCCGACTCGCGCCGCGTTTTGCGCCAAACGGATGTGCTGACCGGGCAATGGCGCGCCGGCACGGCCCGATCTGCCGCCGCCCGGTTCTTGAAAAAGGCGCCGCTGACCGGCGCCATACTTTGCAGCGTCGTACCAGCGGTGACCCCGGTGGTGGAGGAATTCCTCCGCGCCGAGTTCCGCCTGGCTTGCCTGGAACTGACCGCGCGCACAGTGCGAGGCGTAGGCATCGATTATCCCAGACCGAAAACGATCGGCCCGGACCGCCTGGCCAACGCCGTCGCTGTCAACCATCATTACGGCGCGCCCTCCGTGGTGGTCGATTTTGGCACGGCCGTGACCTTTGACGTGGTCGATGCCGCGGGCAACTACATCGGCGGCATCATCGCCCCCGGTCTGAACGTCATGACCGATTATCTGCACGAAAAGACGGCGCTGCTGCCGCGCATTCGCATTCGGGAAGTATCGGCCGTGGTGGGCAAGAATACGAGGCAAGCCATGTTGATCGGCGCGGTCAAAGGCTATCGCGGGCTGATCCGCGAGTTGGTGGGCGAATTGAAGCGGGCGATGCGCTGCCCCAGCCTGCCGGTCGTGGCCACCGGCGGCTACGCCCGGCTCATGTCCTCCAAGCTGCCGGAGATCACCGCCGTGGAACCGCTTTTGACTCTGGAAGGGCTGCGTCTGGTTTGGGAAGCCGGGGCACGCGTCAAGTGACACAGCTCCATGTCTGCCCGGTCGAGAATGCAAGAACAAATGCTGCTGGATTTCAGGCGTTCGGGCGGCTAAAGTTTGGCAGTTCAGCGATTTGTATGATAGAATCAATCGAATTCAAAAACTTCAAGGCGTTGCGGGACACAACGCTGCCGCTGAGCCGTTTCACTTTGATTGTTGGGCCGAATGGTAGCGGAAAGAGCACGGCGCTCCAGGCATTTTCGGCTCTCCGCAATCCCAGGACACACGAGTTTTTCCAAATCCGTAGCGCAGGCGTATCAGATTGGACCTCGGTCAGTCTGAGTGCGAATTGGAAGGATGAGGGGAACAACTATATTGTCTCAGTGCAATGGAAGAGTGCCGAGCAGCACGATCCTTCGTATTCTGCACATGCTGATAACCGGATTCGGCAGCCGGGGCGTCTCCGGGCAGCTTTGGATCGTGGTCGGTTATTCGCTTTGGATGCAGTCGCGGTTGCCGCACCGGTTCTCCTTCAGCCTCAACTGGAGTTGGCCTACAATGGCGCTAATTTGGCGGGAGTATTGGATAGGCTTCGCGATTTAAGCCCCGAACGATTTGCAGGGCTAAACGAGCAACTGGGTCGTTGGATTCCAGAGTTCGACCAAGTCCTATTCGATACGCCGGTGCAAGGGCATCGCTCAATCGCCCTGCGAACGCGCCAAGGCGGACATAGAATTGGAGCAACCCAACTTTCCCAAGGCACGCTCATCGCGCTGGCGCTGCTAACGATTGCCTCGCTGCCGGAGCCGCCTTCGATCATTTGCCTGGAGGAGCCTGATCACGCCTTACATCCACGTTTGCTGCGAGATGTCAGAAATGCTTTGTATCGCCTGGCGTATCCGGACGCCGCGCATGAAAAGCGTGAGCCCGTGCAGGTCATCGCCACGACGCATAATCCTTATTTCCTCGACCTTTTCCGCGATCATCCCGAAGAGATTGTCATCGCTGAAAAAGTGGGATTGGACGCCACCTTCTCGCGCCTCTCCGACCGGAGCGATTTGGAGGAAATCCTAGGCGACGCTCCATTGAGCGAAGTTTGGTATAGTGGTGTGCTCGGTGGTGTTCCGGCAGGGACATGAAAATCGCTTATCTCGCGGAATCCCCGGCGGACGCGGCGGCGCTGGCCATGCTAACTGAAGCCATACTTGCCAGGAAGACAGAGCCTGTCAGCCACTCTGGATTGCGTCACCGTGGCTGGCCGACGGTGAGAACCGTGCTGCCTGCCGTTCTCAAGGAACTGCACTATCACACCGACGCCGAAGGATTCGTGCTCATTGTCGATTCCAACGGCTCGCCGCCACATTCCAAGGAGCACGAGCAGCCGAACGCTTCCGAACGCAAGTGCCGTCTCTGCCAGTTGCGCCGGATTGCCGACGATGTCCGGCAAAACGTTCGTCCGCGTCCGACGCTGCCGCTGTTGAAAATCGCGTTGGGCCTGGCTGTGCCGACAATCGAGGCCTGGTTGCTGTGCGGCGCTGACCCACATGTCACGGAAGCCGCGTGGATTAACGGTTTAAAACAGGGACCGATGCCGTACAGCAAAAGGGGACTGAAGCGTAAACTTTACGGCACATCCCATCCTTCGTTGGACCTCGAAACCGAAGTGATGATGAAAGCGGCATCACGACTTGCGGAAAACCTGTCATCTTTAGAGCAATTGTTTGCTCAAGGTTTTGGCCCTTTGCGAGATGGCCTCAAGAGTTGGTGAGGCATTTCCCCTGTGGTTGCGCGGAAAAATTCATTGCTGAGCGGCGTTGCTTCCACCATCTTGCGCGCCGAGTAATCTCTTAAACGCAATGCCGCCCGTCTGGCAGCAGCATTACAATCCGCTCGGTTCGCTGGCGCTGTCCACCTTGGTGGCGGCGGCGCCGGTGGCGGCGCTGCTCTCTTCCATCGCGCTGTGGCGGGTGCGGATTCATCTCGCGGCCGTGGGGGCGCTGGCGCTGGCATGGGTTATTGCCGTGGCGGTCTATCGCATGCCTTGCAACGCCGCCGTGGCCGCGGCTTTGTTCGGCGCGGCTTACGGACTGTTTCCCATCGGCTGGATTATTCTCAACCTGATCTTTCTCTATGAATTGACGGTGCGCAAAGGATCATTCGCCGTGTTGCGCGGCAGCTTGGCCACGCTGGCGCCGGATCCGCGCGTGCAGGTCATCCTGATCGCGTTTTCCTTTGGCGCGTTTTTTGAAGGCGCGGCCGGGTTCGGGACGCCGGTGGCCATCTGCAGCGCCATCCTCATTCGATTGGGCTTTCGGCCCTTGATGGCGTGCGGGTTGTCGCTTATTGCCAACACCGCCCCGGTCGCCTTCGGCGCTTTGGGCACGCCGGTGATCGCCTTAAGCGCGGTCACCGGCATCGATATTTTGCGGCTCTCCGCCATGATCGGAAAACAAATGCTGCCGTTCTCGCTGCTCATTCCGTTTTGGGTGGTGTGGGCGATGGCGGGATTTCGCGGCATGATCCAAGTCTGGCCCGCCGCGCTGGCCGCCGGCGCTTTTTTTGCCATCCCGCAATACCTGATTTCCCATTTTCACGGCCCATGGCTGGTGGACATCGTTTCTTCGGTGTCCTCGATCCTGGCCCTGGCCGTGCTGCTGAAATTCTGGCGGCCGAAAGCGCTCTGGAAATTGGAGGACGAGCCGCCCGCGCCGGACCGGCCCGTCTGCTCGCGCGGCGACCTGGCGCGGGCCTGGGCGCCGTGGTTATTGTTGACGGTCTTCATTTTCACCTGGGGGCTGCCGCCGGTGCGGCGGGTTCTCAACCGCGTGACGGGAGCGGACCGATGCCAATGGGCGGTCCCTTTTTTGCACGAGCGGGTGGCGCGCGGCCCTGAAGCCGCGCTGCCCGGCGCGCCGCCGGAAAAGGCAATCTACAGCCTGGAATGGCTCTCCGCCACCGGCACCGGAATCCTTTTGGCGGCCCTGTGCGCGGGCGGTTTGATGGGCCACCGGCCCGGCTCCATGGCGGCCATTTACGTGGAAACGGTTTGGCGCCTGCGCTTTTCATTGTTGACCATCGCGGCCATGCTTTCGCTCGGGTACGTGACGCGCTATTCCGGGACCGACGCGACCCTGGGGCTGGCGCTCGCCCACACCGGCCCGCTCTATCCGTTTTTTGGAACTTTGCTCGGCTGGCTGGGGGTGGCCTTGACCGGGTCCGACACCGCCTCCAACGTGCTGTTCGGTTCGCTGCAAACGATCACCGCGCGGCAACTGGCGCTCCATCCTGCGCTGATGGCCGCCGCCAACAGCAGCGGCGGAGTGATGGGAAAAATGATTGACGCCCAGAGCATCGTCGTCGCCAGCACGGCGACCAACTGGTACGGGCACGAAGCCAGCATTTTGCGCTACGTCTTCTTCCACAGCCTGGCGCTGGCGGCGTTGATGGGTTTACTGGTCTGGCTCCAGGCCCTGAGCGGGCCGCCCGGCATCCTCAATTGAAACCCATGCTGTGACGATGAATTTTCAATGCCTCCTTTGGGCTGCTTTGATCGCGGGCGCCACGTGTGCAACGGCCGTCAACCGACAAACTTCGCGCTCAAATAATCAACGTGGTCGCGGATGCCGGTCGGTTCGCCGGTCGCCAGGCGGATGAGTTCGCGCGGAGCGTAGCGCGATCCCTGGCGGTGGATTTTTTCCCGCAACCACGAGAGCAGCGGCTTGTATTCTCCCCGCGCCAGTTCGCCGGCCAGGGCCTGATTCTCGGCGGCGGCCCGGCGCATCAGTTGCGCGGCGTTGAGATTGCCCAGCGTGTAGGTCGGAAAATAACCGATCAGGCCGATGGACCAATGGATGTCTTGCAGGCAGCCTTCGGAGTCTTTGGCCACCTTAAGGCCGAACATTTTTTCGAATTGTTCGTTCCAATAAGCGGGCACGTCCGCCGTTTTCAATGTCCCTTCGACCAAGTTCACCTCGATTTCGAATCGCAGGATGATGTGCAGATCATAGGTCACTTGGTCGGCCTCGACGCGGATGAAGGAGGGCGCAACGCGATTGACGGCGGCGGTGATTTCCGCGGGGGAAAACTTATGCAAGCCGGGAAAGTGCTCGCACGCCACCGGGTGCCAATGCTCCCAAAAGGCCGGGCCGCGCCCGACGTGGTTCTCCCACAGGCGCGACTGCGATTCGTGGATGGCGAGCGAGACGGCGCTGCCGTTGGGCGTGCCGAAGTCCTCCTGGACAAGGCCTTGCTCGTACAAACCGTGGCCTGCCTCGTGCAGGATGCCGTAAAACGACTGGACGAATTCCGCCTCGCTGTAGCGGGTGGTCAACCGGCAATCGCCGGTGCCCAGGGTGGAGCAAAAGGGGTGCGTGGTGGTATCGATGCGGCCGGCATGGAAATCAAAGCCGATGGCCTCGGCCACGTTGCGGTTGAAGTCCTGCTGCGCCCGGACTGGATAGTGACCCTTCAACAAATCCCGGGGCACGGCGGCGGACTTGGCCATCGCGGGCGCAAGAACGGAGGCGATGGCCGGGCGCAATTCCGAAAAAAGCTGGCGCAACTGGGCGGCGGTGGCGCCGGGTTCGTAGCCTTCCACCAGCGCGTCGTAGGGAGAATCCTTGTAGCCCCAGCAATCGGCCATTTGCCGGGTCAAGGCCAGAACCTTGTCCAAGTGCGGCTTAAACAGGGCGAAGTTGGATTGCTGGCGCGCCTGCCGCCAGGCCTCCCGCGAGTGGGCGCGGACTCTCTCCAACTTTTCCACCAGGCGCGTCGGCACTTTGGTGGCACGATCGTATTGGCGCCGCCACTCGCGGAGATTGCCGAATTCCGCGGCTGCGGCCGGGAAACCGTGCTGTTCGCACTCGGCGATCCATTGGCCGACCTGCCTGGCGATAAAGAGGCGATGGGCATGACCGGTGAGCCAGGCCAATTGTTCGGCCCGGAACGCCAGCGCTTGCGCGGGCATGTAGGTTTCCTGATCCCACGTCAGCGCGCTGGCGGCGCTGGCGGCCAGCGCCATTTCCCGCGCGCGACGGAGCAGCTTCTTGTAGGAAGCCGGAGCTTCTGGCAGAATTGACATGTCGAAAACTGTGGCTGGTTTTTCGCTGGGGTGACAATGGAAAATTGATGTTCCATCATGGGACAAGCCATTCCAAGATGCGATAATGGGTTTCTTTCATGCCCAAACGGTCATAAGTTTTGAGCGCAGGATCGTTGTTCTTCTCCACGTAAAGCCGGATGCCGGCGACGTCCGTCCGGCCTTGCGCGCGAGCCATCACATGCTCAAACAAAGCCTGAAAAACGCCGCGCCGCCGGCAATCGGACCGCACATAAACGCTTTGCAACCACCAATAATCGCCGTTGTGCCAATCGCTCCATTCGTGCGTGATCAGCAACTGCCCGATCACCGAGCCGCCCACTTCTGCCACGAAGTACGTGCCTTTGCCCGGGTCGCGCAGCAATGCTGCCACGCCCTCCTTCACCCGCGCCGCGTCCAACACCAGATTTTCGGACTCTTTGGCCAAAGCCACGTTGAACTGGGCCAGAATGTCCGCGTCGCCGGGCACAGCTTGTCGTATGGTCAATTCGATGCGGCGATACTACGGAACAGCCAGGGCAAAGCAATCCTGATTGACGGGCAAGCGTGGAAATTTTTCTTATGCGGCCTTGCCAAGACGGGGGCTTTTTGGCAGACAAGAATGCTCTTTATGCGAATCGGCAACATCTTTTTGGCGGCACTTTTGGCAACTCTGGCGCACGCCGGTCTCACCGTCAAAGCGTCCGCGGCTGGCAGCGCGGACGCCGTGGCAGTCCAATACCATTTTGCCGGCGGGACGGACTTGGCCGGCAACACCAACTTCGACAGGGTTAAGACGCTTTTCAAACTCACCCCTGGCAAGCACTTCCAAGACCTTGTGCTGGATCGGTTGGCCGGCGCTTATTGGAACGCGCTCCAATTTGACCCCGGTGGTGATTCGGCCGCGCTGCTGCGGCCGCTGCTCAATGACTTGTTGCAAGCGGAGTCGATGGGAAGTTTCGGCGGGCACGACAAAGACCGGATGGATTTCGTCCTGGCCGCACGGCTTGATGCCAAAAGCGCGGAGGCGTGGCAGAAGCGCCTGGAGACCGCCCTGCACGGCCAAGGCGAGGCGCTGACGGCGGAAGGATTCTCCGGCCAGCGCTGGAACCGGCCCGGCAATAATGTGCTTTGGATTCTCCGGGCGCGCGACTGGATAGTGGCCGGTCGCGGCGAAGACCTGCTGCCGGTCCGCACCGCATACCTGCAAAATATCAAACAGGACAACCGGCCCGGGCCGGTGAAGAAAGATAGCTGGCTGAGCGCGGATGTGGACTGGCCGCTGCTGGCCACCTGGGCGCCGCTCTCCAGGTGTCCGCTGCAACTGGCGCGCACGACGCTGGAGGTGACCGCCCGCGGCGGAAGAATGCATATGACAGCCCATGTCTCCTACCCGCAGGCCATTCCATGGCAGTCTCAACCGTGGCGCATCCCCAAGGGTCTGGTGAGCAGCCCGCTCAGCAGTTTCACGGCGTCGCGCGATCTGGCGGCGTTTCTAAGCCCGAACGAGGCGCTCGCGCGCTTGGGCAGTCAGCCTCTGACCAACCAGCTTTTTTGCTGGGCCATGCGGGAAATGGGGTTGGAAAGCTATGCCGCTTGGCCGGTGACCGACCCTACCAATACCATACGCATACTGGGAGCGACAACGCCCGCAGTCTTGAATCCCATGCTGGCGGCACGCGATCACACGCAGTTGACCTGGATGCCCAAAGTGGACCGGCTCTCGTGGACGCACTTGCAATTGACAGCTCCCTCTTTGGAGCCGGCACACGACAAAAGCGGTGATTTCCTGCTGGCCAAGCTGTTTGCGTTGGAGTCGAAGTACGTTCCGGCGTCGGACCAGTTATGGAGTCAGTTCGAGCAACGCGACGACGTGGTCTATTACGATTGGGAGCTCACTGGCATGCGCCTGAGGCAATGGCGGCTGCTCTCCGAGCTTTTGCCTGTCTTTCCGTCGCCGATTCCGAAGAGTGTCGCTGGCCCCCAAAAAGCCGCGCGGAATGACAAGCCATCCTCCTTGGGCAACCAACTCCAAACACCCTTGGCCGTGACCGAGGCCTGGCTGGCTGAATTGGGCTCCCCGGTTCTGGGCAACACCGTGACGGAAGTGAGCCGGGCTTCCCCGACCGAATTGACCGTCTTGCGCAGTTCGCAGTTTCTTTTGACGGGATTGGAGTTGGTTCTGCTTTCGCACTGGCTGGCGGACGCGCCGGCGGGCCCGATCGACTACAGTTTGCTTCCCAAGGCAAAAATGTCGGGGCCGGGAATGCCGCTTGCGCACTAGTCATGTCTCAATGAACGACCCTTCCATGCTCAAGCTCGGCGTCAACATCGATCACGTCGCCACTTTGCGCCAGGCCCGCTATCGCGGACGGGAGCGCGGCGAACCGGACCCGATTGAGGCGGCCCTGATTTGCGAATCGGTAGGCGCGCAGGGCATCACCGCGCACTTGCGCGAAGACCGCCGCCACATCCAGGACCGCGACGTCCGCCAACTCCGCCAGGTCCTCAAAACCCGCCTTAACCTCGAATTGGCCAACGTGCCGGAAATCGTCGCCATCGCCTTGGAGATCAAACCCGACATCGTCTGCGTGGTCCCCGAACGGCGCGCCGAGGTCACGACCGAAGGAGGCTTGGACGCCGCCCGCCAGTGGCCGTCCCTGGCCGAGACGCGCCAGCGCATGAACGACGCGGGCATCGAAGTTAGCCTTTTCATCGCGCCGGACCCGGAGCAAGTGGAAGCGGCGGCGCGCGTGGGCAGCCAATTTGTCGAATTGCACACCGGAGCCTTCGCCGAGAATTTCCATCGCAAACGCGAGCGGGCGGCGGAATTGGAGCGGTTGATCGCCGCCGCCAATCAAGCGCACAGTTTGCGGCTGCGCGTCAACGCCGGGCATGGTTTGAATTATCAGAATCTGGCCGTGCTGCGGCAAGTGCCTCACTTGGTTGAGTTAAACATCGGCCACAGCATCATCAGCCGCGCGGTCGTGGTGGGCCTGGCCACCGCCGTGCGCGAGATGCTGCTGCTGATGGGCGCGCCGGGCGAAACGAATACTTGACTCTGGCCTCGGCTTGTGATTCTCGGCACCGGCATCGACATTATCGAAGTAGAGCGCGTGGCTGCGGCTTACCAGCGGTTTGGCGACCGTTTCATCGAGCGGATTCTCCGTCCCTCCGAACTAGCCTATTGCTTGTCGCACAAGACGCCGGGGCCGTTTCTGGCCGCGCGTTTCGCGGGCAAGGAGGCGGTTTCCAAGGCCTTCGGCACGGGCATCGGCGGGCGCCTGGGCTGGCAAGACATCGAGATTTGCCGGAAAGAATCCGGCGAACCTTACGTCGTGCTCCACGACAAAGGCAAAATTTTGCTTGACAATCGCGGCGGCCGGCTCGTCCATCTGAGCCTCAGTCACACGGAGAGGCACGCCACCGCTGTCGCCATATTGGAAAGCTAAAATGACTTGGTCTTGCCCGGAATGGCAATGGCGTAACGCCCGTTGGCATCCGGCTCGGTCGGCGTCTTGGCGTCCCAACCCAACACTTTTGGGAACGTGTCGATTTGCGAATTAATGGCGTCGTCCCAGGTCAATTCCTTTCCGCAGTACGTGGCCATGCGGCCCATGATGGCCGTCATGGTGCTGTAGGCCCCGTATTCGGCCGTTTCGGCGTACGGGGTGTCGTTGCGGATAGCGGCGAAAAGATCGTCGTGTTCTTGTTGGTACGGATCCTTGCCCTCGTCCCCGGTGAAATGCCAGGCCTTTTCCCCCGTGATGTTATAGCCGCTCACGTCGCACAGCCCTTTGGTGCCCTGCACGTGTTCGGAGACACTGTCCCAACAACCTGGTATGTGCCGGCATTGGCTGCTCAGGCGCGTGCCGTCGGGATACTCGAATTCGACGAAGTGATGGTCAAAAATCTCCCCATTATCAATGCCTTTGCGCACCTGCCGTCCGCCCATGCCCCGCGCCAGCTTCGGATGGTCCTGCTTGACCCAATTGATCACGTCCAGATTGTGAATGTGCTGCTCGTTGATGTGATCCCCGCATAGCCAGACGAAGTAATACCAATTATACATCTGGTATTCCATTTCCGTCGGCGTGCGGCCGAGCTTTTGTTCCAAATCTTTGCGCGGGCGCACCCAGACGCCGTCCCCGTTCCAATAGGCGCGCATGGCGACGATATCGCCAATGTCGCCATCGTGCAGCCGCTTGATGGTCTCCAGATAAGGCTTTTGATGATGCCGTTGCAGGCCGACGGCCACCTTCAGGTTTTTCTTCTTGGCCTCCTCGGCGGCGGCCAGAACCTTGCGCACTCCGGGACCATCGACGGCCACCGGTTTCTCCATGAAAATGTGTTTGCCCTGGCGCACCGCTTCCTCGAAATGAGACGGTCGAAATCCGGGTGGCGTGGCCAGAATCACAACATCCGCCATCGCGATGGCATGTCGATAGGCGTCGAATCCGATGAATTTGTTCTCCTCTGCCACATCGACGCGATCGGCGTGCGCGGCCTTGAGATTGTTGTAGCTGCCGTCCAGGCGGTCTTTGAAAGCGTCGGCCATGGCGACCAATTTGAGGGGACCGGTGGTGCTCAGGGCTTGGTCGGCGGCGCCGCTGCCGCGTCCGCCGCAGCCGATCAGCGCCACTTTCAGCGTGTCGTCGCCCGCGGCGAAAACCCCCGGAGCCAGGCTCGCGGCGGCAGCCAGGGTGGTGGTGGTTTTGAGGAAACTGCGGCGGGTGAGTTCGGGACTGGTGGATAGACGCGTATTCATAGAATGATGTTTTTGACGATTGGGTGTTTATGCTTGTTCAATTAAATCAGGCACGGCGGCTTTTCACTCCTTTTCCACCCCGCTGTGCCAGTACTTGTACATGTCCTCGGCGGAGGGGACTTTCAAGGGACGAATGATGCGGAAGCCGACAAATTGCGCGTCGGTCAGAAACCAGATGCTCTTGGGCAATTGCGGGTCCTGCCTCTTCCAGCTCGCGGTCGAACCGCGGCGCCAGGCGCTGCGCAGTTTATCGGCTTCATCCTGCCACGAACCCCCGCGCACGACTTGCGGGTACGGCTTGGTCGATTTGTTCCACGGCTCGGTCACCGTCTCGGTGAATTGCTTGTAGTAATTGGGATCGTATTGGTCTAGCGTCCATTGATCCACGTTGCCGATCATGTCGTAGAGGCCCCAGGGATTGGGCTTTTTCTTGCCGACTTTTTGATATTTGAAATTGCTGTTGTCGGCGAACCAGGCGTACTCTCCCAATTGGGCCGGGTCGTCGCCGAAGAAATAAGCCGTCGTGGTGCCGGCGCGGCAGGCGTATTCCCACTCCGCCTCCGTCGGCAGGCGGTAGAAATGGCCGGTCTTGGCGCTGAGCCATTGGCAATACATGCTGGCCGCGTGCTGCGTCATGCTGATGGCCGGATACCCTTCCTTGCCCATGCCAAAACTCATTTCGACATACGGCTTGGTCGGCCGCGTCACCGCGTCGGCCGCCTCGGACGTGTAATTGGTCGTGCCATCGGCGGGCGCGGCCGGTTTGTCCTCGGGATACATGAACAATTCGTACTCGTCCCACGTCACCTCGCACTGCTCCATCCAGAACGGGCCGATCTTGACCCCGTGCTGCGGGCCTTCGTCCGCATTGCGTTTGGCTTCGGTGGCCGGACTGCCCATGAGAAACTCTCCAGGCGCAATGGGCGCCATCGCGTACGTCACCGACGTTCCGGGAATGGTATTGGTGTACACCTTCATGTCCGCCTCCGCCTGTTCCTTGCTTGCGGCGAGGATGACCATGTGGATTTGCTCGACCACTTCCATATCCTTGGCTTGCGCCCCTCCTTTGGCCGGGCCGAGCTTGGCTTCCGCCGGCCAGACGGCGCCCTGCGCCACCCATTTGCTCAACGTTTCCCGGGCTGGCTCCGTCAGCGAACCGCCATGCGCCAGGATCGGCTCGACATCGCGCGCGAAATCCATCTGCCCCGCCGGCGCGACCGCGGCGCCCGCCGCGATTTTGGCCGATGGAAAACTGACTCCCCCCGGCCAGACGGCACCCTGCGAAATCCACAGGCGCAAAGTTTCCTTGGCTTTGTCCGAAATCGGGCCGCCGTGTTCCAGGATAGGTTCGATGTCGCGGGCAAATTCGACCTTCATCACCGTTTGGAGCGCGAGGCCATCGGGCCAGTTGGCGCCTTCGGCGATCCATTGGCGCAGGACTTCGGACTGCTCCTTGGTCAACGGCGTTTTACCCAGCTTCGCCGGCGGCATGCGGCTCTCGTCCGTCAACGGAAGCACCGTTTGATAATAGACTTCACTGTCATCGGGATGGCCTGGCGAGATGCGTTGGTCCTTCTTGTGCGGCTTGAACGCTTCCTCTTTGGTGTCAATGCGGTACTTGCCGTTTTCTTCCGCGTGCTGCGCGTTGTGGCAGGACACGCAATTCATCTCCAGAATAGGTTTGACGTCCGTGACAAAATCCACCGGTTTGGCCGCGGCCCCGCCGGCGAGAACGAAGCCCGACGCCAAGGCTCCGAGCGCGCAACACTTCAACAATCTCATGTTTCAGGCCTCGATCATTGATAATGACCGGCTAAAAGTCAACTCCGGGCAGGTTGTTTATCAAGCGGAATTTCAGACGATGTGGGTAAAAGCGCATGATCTATTTGACAGCCGCCCAGACCCGATGGACATCGTCGTGTTCCTCCAACGCTTGCAGGAATTCTCCGACTTCCGTCCGTTGCGACTCGCTCAGTTCGGGAAAATTCTTGGGCACGTATCCCAGTTCGCTTGTCACCACTGTCCAGCCGTTGGCGGTCAGCCATTTGGACACGGCATGAACCGCCGCGCGATCGCAGATGAAACGCGCCCCGGCGGCCCCATCCGGAATATCGTCGTTCTGCTCATGAGTCAGGGTCTCAACCTCATTGGCGCCCGCTTCAATGGCCGCGCCTTCGCGGTCGGTGTTGTCGTCCGGGTGATGGGCCTCGACCAGGCCGGCATGGTCGAAAAGAAACTTGTTCCCGCCCGCCGCGCCGAGTTGCCCTTTCTTGAAAAGAATGCGTATCTCCGGCGCGGTTCGATTGACGTTGTCGGTATAAACCTCGACAATGACCGGCACCTTGTGCGGGGCGTAACCTTCAAAGACGATGTGTTCGACCACCAGTTTTTCCGAACCGATGCCCGCTCCCTTTTTGATCGCGCGGTCGATGGCCTCGCGGTTGACACTCTCCTTTTTCGCCTTTTCCACTGCGGCAAAGAGGCGGGAATTCATGCCTGGATCAGGGCCGCCCATTTTGGCGGCGACGGAGATTTCGCGCACAAATTTGGCCGTCGCCCGCCCCTTTTTGAGGCCGGCGACCAATCGCTTGGCATGGAGCCATTGTCGTCCCATGCCCGCAAGTTAACAGACGACCGTCGGCGATTCAAACACGCAAACAGGACGCCCGAATCTGACAGAATCGTTCATCCACCACAAAACCAACTTGGGTTTGACTAGATTTGACCGACCTGCATCCCGCCGTCCTCTTCCTTCATAATCGTCATAATCTCTATTGCACAAGTGTACTTTCCATGAATGAGGAGTCATCATTGTGATGCCTTCTCCGCGTATTGCGGGTGTTTTGAACATTGAATTTTGAGCCGTGACATTAAATTCTCCACTTTTTTATCTCCGCGCAGGTTTGATTTGGTTTGATTCGGTTTGATCCACTTTGATTAGCCCCTCAGCCGAAACCATGCGGCAGGGCCTTAACGCCAAGACGCCGAGACGCCAAGACGCAGAGACAGGAAGCTCAATTGGCTCAACGAGCAGCATCCACCTTTCGCTGCCCCGGACCGGCATGGTCAGAAACCCATTTTGCAGTGCAATATCCCAAATTCGCTCATTTCTGAGAAAACTTTCTACCAAGAAGAGCGCGGAGGACACGAAGTTTTGAAACAGACCATGTGGATGGTTCTTCTTCGTGCTCTTCGTGCCCTTCGTGGTGAGAATTGGGTGGCGGCTCGGCTGCGTTGCGTCCTTGCGTCCTTGCGACTTTGCGTTGAAATTCTCGTGCCTTACTGAATGGACCCGGCCCAGCAAGCTCTCGTTGTTGAGACTCGCCCGGCGCGGCCTCAGCGCGACCCAGGCACACCTCTTCTGATGCCAAAGCCAGCCCTCGCAAGCGCCCTTTTTCCATGCACTGAGTGCCGATGAGCATAAAATTCTCATGCCACAACAATCCTACGAATGCCGATGTGCGTCAAGTGGCGCGGCCGGACGTGGTTGACGCTGGCCGACCAAGGTGGGATTCTCCGGCCATGATTGTGATCCTGGTAGAATGAAAACCAAAAAGCCGAAGGCGACCGCGAACAAACCGGCCTTGGTTGTTCATGGAGGCTGCGGGTCGGTTCCCCGCCAGGAAGAGGCGCCCCGCAATGCGGCGTGCGAACGCGCGGCGCAGGCCGGCTGGAAGGTTCTGCAAGCTGGCGGCAGCGCCCTGGATGCCGTCGAGACTGCCGTCCGGCGTCTCGAAGACGAGCCGTTGCTCAATGCGGGGACAGGTTCCTACCTCCAGGCCGACGGAGTGTCGCGAGTGGACGCAAGCCTGATGGACAGCCGCAGCCGGGCCGGTTGTGTCGTGCAGGCGCCCTTGCTCAAGAATCCTATTCGACTGGCCCGATACATTTTGGAGCAAGAAGCCCACATTATGTTGAGCGGACCGGAAGCCGTGCAACTCGCCCTTCGCCTCGGCCATGCCACCGGGGTTTTAGCCAGGCCAGCCAAGATCGCATACTGGGTTGAGCATCTCAACGAATCCTGCCAAGAACTGGACTATGCGGCGATGGCCCAGGAATGGAAAAACACGCACCCTCGTCTCGGAACAGTCGGCTGCGTCGCCCTCGATCGGACCGGCCGCCTGGCCGCGGGAACGTCCACGGGCGGGACGGGCCAATGTTACCCTGGCCGGGTGGGCGATACTCCTGTGCTTGGAGCCGGCACATACTGCACGCGGCAGGCGGGAGTGAGCATGACCGGGGTTGGTGAACGCGTCCTGGTGCTCCTTTCGGCCAAATCCCTTTGCGACCGTGTCGCCGATGGCCTGCCGCTCCAAGCGGCCGCGCAATCGGTGCTGCAGGACCTCGAAGGCCTCGCCAAGGCATCCGCCGGACTGATCGCCCTGGATGTTTCCGGCACTATTGTCGAGATGAAAAACACGGCCTACATGGCGTATGCCGTGCGCCGTTGACTGGCATCCGTGTGGAAAATCCGGTGGCGGCGTGTCACGTCACGGCCGGCGCCATGAGTGAGCGAGAATGAGTTACTTAACCCTGGTGGATTTCTCATCCGGAGGGGCGCTTGACAATCGTGCCGGGATTATGCGAGCGTTTGAGGAAACGACCGCAAAGACCAGTTCTCGAACTGGATTCGCTGGCGGGCTCCGCCACGACGAGTCAATTATGAAGCACAGATCCTTAGCGCAGTCTGGAAAGGCAGCTTTTACGTTGATTGAGTTGCTGGTCGTCATCGCCATCATTGCCATTCTGGCGGCCCTGCTGCTGCCCGCCCTGGCTGGCGCCAAGCGAAATGCCGTGGACCTCAACTGCGTCAGCAACTGCAAACAGATTCTTCTGAGCATGCAGATGTATGTGGACGATGCCAAAGGCTCGATGATCAGCTACAATGACCCCTTCGACAACCTAAATAACACTCTGTGGATCGCAAGGCTCCAGACAAATTACAGCGCATTTCAAGGTGTGCGGTGTTGTCCGGCGGCGCCGGCGCCGACACCGATCCGCTCATGGAAAGCGCCGGCGGATGAGGCTCCGCCTCTGGCGGGTGTGGGTGGCACAGCCGATTACCCATGGCTTTGGACTGGAGGCGCCACATCGTATGTCGGAGGCTACGCTCTGAATGCTTGGTGTTACGCGGATGCTTTTGAAGTCTTCGGCATGCCTGAGGACGAGGTTTATCAGAAAGAATCCAATGTGACGCATCCTGCCCTTACCCCCTACTTCTCGGACTCCATTTGGGTGGACTGCGCCCCGAGCGAGTCTGACGCGCCCTCCACGGACTTATACAGCGGTTCCGACACTTCCGGCGGGATGGACCGCCTTACCATTGCGCGGCACGGGTACAAGGCGCCTGGCGCGGCGCCAAGACATGTTCCCGCGGGGGCGCCCTTGGTGGGCGCGGTTGACGTGGCCTTTACCGATGGCCATGCCGCGGCGGTCAAGCTGGAGCAACTTTGGACTCTCTACTGGCACGATGGCTGGGTGACACCAAGCACGCGTCCCCCGTAAGCCACGGGGCGATTAGAGGCGGGTTGACGTGGCTTACTTCAATTACGGAAACCGTACTAACAACTATAGGACTTTGGCCTTTTTGCGCCGGCCATTCATGGGTGGCTCGCGGGCGCAGGCATCGTGCCTTCCACGTGGGCGTCCTTTAGAAATTGGCTCACGGTTTCCTTCCATTGCAGGGGACTGTGCATCACGATGGCGGCGTGGCCGACGCCGGCAAACTCCTTGAACCATTTGCGCCCTGGCACGGCGTCATAAACCAGGCGCGCTTCGGCCAGGCGCGCCCGCGGGTCGGCGGCGCCGTGCAAAAACAGGATCGGGCAGCGCACGCTGGCGGCGTATTCGACCGGATTGTTGCCAAAGGCGTTGAATCCTAACTGCCGTCCGCCCCAAAAGACGAGCAATGCGGCGCCCGGAAACGAAGGCAGGCCCATCAATTCAAAGCGATGCCGCACGGTGGCCAGCATTCTGTCAAATACAGCTTCCGCAATGATCGCGTCCGGCTGGACGCCGCAACTGTGGACCGCCCTCAGCTCGGCCGCGGCGCCCATGGAAATCCCGTAAAGAACCAGCTTGGAATGGGGCAGGCTGGCCTTGGCGTAGCGGACCGCCGCCGCCACGTCTTCCGCCTCATCGAAGCCGACGGTCGTGTAGGATTCGGAAGAATCTCCGGAGCCGCGAAAATCGACCAGCAACACCGAAAGCCCCAGTTCCAGAAAAACCCTGGCCTCGTTGAGCGTGCCGGTCTTTTCGTCGCCGTAACCGTGAAACAGGATGACCAGCGGACTCTCCGGCGTCACCGGGCAGTACCAAGCGCCCAACCGCTCGCCGTTGCCGCCGGCGAAGGTAAAGGCACGGCAGGCCGGGCCAAGAATGGCCGGTGAGAGGGTGGTGCGCGGCCGGGGCAGATCGACGCCGTAAAGCAACGTCTTCAACTTCTGCCCGAGGCTCAGATTCTCCGCCTGGGCGGTGCGCGAGCCGCCTGCGACGAAATGCGTCATGGCGTAGGCTTGCCGATAAGCCACGAAATTCAGCGCGGCGAAGGCAGCCACGAGCACCGCCGCCACCATACAGAGGCGGCGTTTCAATTTCACAGTCAAACGACAGGAAATAGCCAAGGGTTCCAAGGGCGTCAATTTCCAATTTGAATTTTGAATTTTAAACCGTAAATTCGGCCGTGAGTTTCTTGAGCCTGGGGGATTTTCGTCCGAAAGGGTGCTTGACATTCGTGCCGGATCATGCCAGTTTTACTCGCAGCAATCGCAAAGGCCGGCTCCGGAACCGGATTTGCTTGCAGGCTCCGCAAAGGCGAGTCAAATTATGAAGCATCGATCATTATTACAGTCTGGAAAGGCAGCTTTCACGTTGATAGAGTTGCTGGTTGTCATCGCCGTCATCGCCATTCTTGCGGCGCTGCTGCTGCCCGCCTTGGCCAGCGCCAAACGAAGTGCCGTCGATCTCAACTGTATCAGCAACAGCAAACAGATGCTTCTGAGCATGATGATGTACGTGGACGACAGCAACGGCAACCTGATAAGCTACTATCAGATGATTGATAAAAATCCTATTGATACCCTGTGGATCGCAAGGCTCACGACGAATTACAGCGCATCTCAAGGCGTGCGGTGTTGTCCGGCGACGCCGCCGCCAACGCCAGTAACCGCATGGAAAGCGCCTAGTGATGATCCTCTGCAGTGGGGTACAGCCGATTACCCATGGTATTGGGATGGCTCGAACATCCCTTATGTCGGAAGCTATGCCATAAATGGTTGGTGTTACGGTGATGCGTACTCAGAGGGTTTCGGTCCTGAGAATGAGTTTTTTATAAAACTTAACGCTGTTTACCAGACTGCCCTAACACCCTACTTTACGGACTCGATTTGGGTGGACGGCTGGCCTAATGAGACTGACGCACCCTCCACGGATTTGTACGCCGGATCGGACAGTATGACCGGTGAGACCGGCATGGACCGCCGCACCATAGCGCGGCATAACTACAAGGCGCCTGGCGCCGCGCCAAGGCACGTTGCACCCGGCCAGCCGTTGGTCGGCTCCATTAACGTGGCCTTTATAGATGGCCATGTCACGCCTGTCAAGCTGGAGCAACTTTGGAGTCTCTACTGGCATGTTGGCTGGGTGGTGCCCAAAGTGCGTCCCCCGTAAGCCAGAGGGCAGTCAGGGGCTTGCTTCGCTTCAATAAAGGGTCAGCCGCTCCGCGGCGTCGCCTGTCCACACACAGGAAGAAAGGCAAAAGCAGTCCTTTCCGTCAAATCAAGGCGTTACCAACTCGACCGTTGGGAAATATTTCTCAAATCGCCCTTGATCACGCGTGACAATCTTGAAATGCATGATCTCAGCCTGCGCGCCGATGAAACAGGGTCATGGTTCGCGCGTAAGTTCGCGCCCGCCGACAGGCAGGGCCATTTCATCTGGGA
>PLIU01000489.1 GCA_003140095.1 Verrucomicrobiales bacterium
CGGTCAACGACGCGGGCAGGATCACCAAGTTGACGCTGCCGCTGGCGCTGGTGTAATCCACCGTGTCGGCCGGGGTGAATAGGACCGAAAGCGCATTGGTGCCTTTGTTGAGCACGGTGCCGTTGGTTGGGTTGTAAACTAAACTGCCCGGCACGCTGGCTGCGGCGTTCAACTGGTTGGAACTGAGGGTCTCGCCGTAGATAATAGCTGCGGGGTTTGTCCAGCTTACTTGCGGGATGGCCTGGGTGACCGTCAACGTGCCAGTGACCAAGCTCACGGTGTAGTTGGTTCGGCGGTCGCTGGGATCCATCAGGCTCGGCACAATGGCGTACGATCCCACCGCACTGCTGGTGGTGGCGCTGGAACTGTAAGTGGCCGTGATGTTGTCCTGGTTCTCGAGACCCGTGATCGTGCCGCCGAAAACCGGGTTGGTCTGCCCGTAAGGACGACTGGCGTTGGAGGCGGTCACGGTCAAGGCCGCGGGCATCACTACCAAGCTTACGCTGGCGTTTGCGCTGGTGTAATCCACCGTGTCGGCCGGGGTGAACAGGACCGAAAGCGCATTGGTGCCCGTGTTGAGCACGGTGCCGTTGGTTGGGTTGTAAACTAAACTGCCCGGCACGCTGGCTGCGGCGTTCAACTGGTTGGAACCAAGGGCGGCACCGTAGGTAATCGCAGCGGGGTTGGTCCAGCTTACCTGCGGGATGGCCTGGGCGACCGTCAACGTGCCATTTACCAGACTGACGGTGTAGTTGGTCCGGCGGTCGCCCGGATCCACCAGGCCTGGCACAATGGCATACGGTCCCACCGCACTGCTGGTGGTGGCGCTGGAACTGTAAGTGGCCGTGATGTTGTCCTGGTTCTCCAGACCCGTGATCGTGCCCCCTAAAACCGGGTTGGCCTGCCCGTAAGGACGGCTGGCGTNNAGGACCGAAAGCGCATTGGTGCCCGTGTCGAGCACTGTGCCATTGGTTGGGTTGTAAACAAAACTGCCCGGCACGCTGGCTGTGGCGTTCAACTGGTTGGAACTGAGGGCGGCCCCGTAGGTGATGGCGGCGGGGTTGGTCCAGCTAATCTGCGGAATGGCCTGGGCGACCGTCAGCGTGCCATCGACCAGGCTGACGGTGTAGTTGGTCCGGCGGTCGCTGGGATCCACCAGGCTCGGCACAATGACATATGATCCCACCGCACTGCTGGTGGTGGCGCTGGAACTGTAAGTGGCCGTGATGTTGTCCTGGTTCTCCAAACCTGTGATCGTGCCCCCGAAAACCGGGTTGGTCTGCCCGTAAGGACGGCTGGCGTTGGCGGCGGTCACGGTCAAGGCCGCGGGCAAGACCACCAGGCTCACACTGCCGTTTGCGCTGCTGTAATCCACCGTGTCGGACGGGGTGAATAGGACCGAAAGCGCATTGGTGCCCGCGTTGAGCACGGTGCCGTTGGTTGGGTTGTAAACAAAACTGCCAGCCGCGTTGGCCGTGGCGTTCAACTGGTTGGAACTGAGGGCCTCGCCGTAGATAATGGCGGCGGGGTTGGTCCAGCTTACCTGCGGGATGGCCTGGGTGACCGTCAACGTGCCACTGACCAGGCTGACGTTGTAGTTGGTCCGGCGGTCGCCAGGATCCACCAGGCTCGGCACAATGGCATACGATCCCACCGCACTGCTGCTGGTGGCGCTGGAACTGTAAGTGGCCGTGATGTTGTCCTGGTTCTCCAGACCCGTGATCGAGCCTCCGAAGACCGGGTTGGCCTGCCCGTATGGCCGGCTGGCGTTGGAGGCGGTCACGATCAAGGCCGTGGGTACCATTACCAGGCTCACACTGCCGTTTGCGCTGCTGTAATCCACCGTGTCGGACGGGGTGAATAGGACCGAAAGCGCATTGGTGCCCGTGTTGAGCACGGTACCGTTGGTTGGGTTGTAAACAAAACTGCCCGGCACGCTGGCTGTGGCGTTCAACTGGTTGGAACTGAGGGCGGCCCCGTAGATAGTCGCTGCGGGGTTGGTCCAGCTAATCTGCGGAATGGCTTGGGCGACCTTCAGCGTGCCATCGACCAGACTGACGTTGTAGTTGGTCCGGTGGTCGCCCGGATCCACCAGGCTCGGCACAATGGCATACGATCCCACCGCACTGCTGCTGGTGGCGCTGGAACTGTAAGTGGCCGTGATGTTGTCCTGGTTCTCCAAACCCGTGATCGTACCCCCGAAGACTGGGTTGGCCTGCCCGTAAGGCCGGCTTGCGTTGGAGGCGGTCACGGTCAAGGCCGCTGGCGAGACTACGAGGCTCACACTGCCGTTTGCGCTGCTGTAATCCACCGTGTCGGACGGGGTGAACAGGCCTGAAAGCACATTGGCGCCCGTGTTGAGCACGGTGCCGTTGGTTGGGCTGTAAACAAAACTGCCAGCCGCGTTGGCCGTGGCGTTCAACTGGTTGGAACTGAGGGGCTCGCCGTAGATAATAGCGGCGGGGTTGGTCCAGCTTACCTGCGGGATGGCCTGGGTGACCGCCAACGTGCCAGTGACCAGGCTAACGGTGTAGTTGGTCCGGCGGTCGCCGGGATCCACAAGACTCGGCACAACGGCATACGATCCCACCGCACTGCTGCTGGTGGCGCTGGAACTGTAAGTGGCCGTGATGTTGTCCTGGTTCTCCAGACAAGTGATCGTGCCCCCTAAAACCGGGTTGGCCTGCCCGTAAGGACGGCTGGCGTTGAAGGCAGTCACGGTCAAGGCCGCGGGCAAGACCACCAAGCTCACGCTGGCGCTGGCACTGCTGTAATCCACGGAATCACCCGGGCCGAACAGGACCGAAAGCGTATTGGCGCCCGTGTTGAGCACGGTGCCGTTGGTTGGGTTGTAGGCAAAACTGCCCGGCACGCTGGCCGTGGCGTTCAACTGGCTGGAGCCCAGGGCCTGGCCGTAAGTGATGTCGGATGGCGCGGCCCAACTCAATATGGGCGCGGCCTTCGACACAGTCAAGATGAATTTAAAGCCTTGCGCCGTGGTGTCGCTGAGGTTGGTGAACCACACTGTGTTGGTATAGACGCCGACGGTGAGTTGGGTGGCGGCGGAATTGAGGAAAACACTCACGAGGGCGGCGGCACCGCCGGAAGTTAGCGTGCCGCCCGTGGAAGAGGCGGAAAGCCACAGGGAAGTATTGGCCAGGGTCCAGGTGAGCGAAGCCAGAGCAATATTGGTCAAGGTAAAATTTTGATTGGTAACGCTGAACGGTCCGCCAAAAGGGCCGGAGGAGACAAAGCCAGCGGACGGAGTAATTTGAAGCGCCTCCTCGGGTAAGAGGGCATTTATCAAGCCCTCCCCGTTCGGCGTGCCCCAGCCTGTGCAGAGATCGTAGCCGGAAGCCGCAAAGTAAAGGTTCTGGCTTTGGGCATTGGTATTGTTGCCGGTAGCGATGTCGTGGAAAGAGGACGTGTAGGAAGTTCCTTGACCGAGCGCATAAATGGCCGGGTTGATAAAGCCCACGGTCGGGTTGCCGCCAGCCGCCGCCTGTTGATTGACCAGGGCGGTGAAACCTGCCCACAAGGGCGCGGCACAACTCGTCCCACCGGCCCCGCTCGATTGGCCGTCGCCGTATATGACCCAGATGTCATCGGCTGTGAGGGCGACATCCGGGATGTTGCGCATGGTGGACGAGGCGTGGTTGGCGCTGTTACTAAGGCCAGTCTGCCAGGACGGGATCGAATACACGATGCTGACTCCGCCGCCGCTCCCGATATATCCGTTTCCGTTCGGGCCCCAGGCATTCGCGACGCCTTGGTTGCCCTCATTCCAAACCGTTTCCGAACTGTAGGCCGCGCCTGAGCCACTCATCGTCAACATGGTTCCGCCAACGCTGGTCAGGTATGGGCTGTCAGCCGGCACCCAGATTAGGCCGACCCATGCGTCTCCGTCTCCCGATGCCTGGTAGAAAGATTGGCCTTGCGTGGCCATTTTCTGAAACTCTGTATCGAAGGATGTGTTGGGGTCTGGCTGGCCGCTGTAACCCCAGGAGGAGCTGAATTGTTTTATTTGGTTGCTGGACGCCATGCTGTCAAGAATATCGATCCAGGAAGTCCCGTTGGTGATCGAGCCTTCAAAAACGACCACCGACGCCAAACCGGGCGCCATCGCAATGGCCATCTCGATGTCGAGCGAGACCTCAACAACCCCTGAACCGGGAGGTCCGGTGTAACCAAGCGGGACACTTTCCACGGGGACGTTGGGGAGCTTGGCCAAGTTTTCGTAGGACACAATGTCATTCGAGAAAAAGCCGTCAAGCTCCAACAAGCCCACCCTTTGACCGGCGCCAGTAAGTGAAACACCCGGGGCATAGGCGTTCCTGAAGTCACTTCCCAGGTAAAAGCCATCGGCCTGCGAGCCTGACGCCGTCACCGGTCTCGTGTTCTCCGGCTTCAAGCGCACCATGGGGCGCGGCACGACAAAATCGCTCAGTCCGACGACGTCCAGTATGGGCAAGTCCGCATCCACCGAAGGCTCGACGTTCGGGGCATAAAAAGACCGGGCTTCCGTGGGATGTTGATAAGTCTGCAGGTGGACATGGAAGGCCTTCTCAACGTCCAAGACCTTTCCCCGGACGTCGAGCAACATGCGGCTGTCGCGGGTGGCGGCGATCTCCAGCCCGTTGGTCCTGGCGAAATGAATGACCGCCTGATAATCCTGCGTGGTCGGTCCAAACATTTCGTTGAATTGCGCGGGCGCCAAGTAGCGATGGTAATCGGGGCTGGCGGGATCATAGAGGCGTTGAAGCAGGTTCAGAAGGGCGTCATGGTTGCGCAAGGGCAGGCTGATGGCGAGGCGCAGTGAATTGGTCCCGGGAAGGCGGCCCAGCGGTTGCAGAAGCGCCTCCGCCGCCTGCACATGCCCTGGCAACACGCGCGTTCCCGCATGGGCTGAACTCGAACCGAGAATGACAAAAAAGAGTGAAAGTGGAAAGCTATGTTTGACAAATGAGTGGACAGAGCAAATCGCGAAATGAGCCTTGGAAAGGAGATTTCGCGATCTCATACTGTTTTAGAGTATGCATCTTTCGTGCGTCAATTTTGTCGTCAGAATCATCGCGCCTGGCTGCTGGATAAGGGTAATTGATGCGCGGCTTTTTGTCAAAAGATTTGCCAGCGGGCGTTCATGCCCGCCATTCACTTCTGCCGAATTGGCATTCCTGACGCAAAAGATGCTCAGTCAATGACTTTGACAATCCGGACTCGTCTTGATAGCGTGCGGCCATGATGAGTGAGGCCCGAAAGCAATTCTCCTTCGCCCGCGCAAGGTCATGAAGGGGCGGCGCGATGAAAAGCAAATTCCTATCGTTGTCCTGCCCTGCTCAAGGGCGCCCAACTATGTTCCACACGCTCCTGATTTCGTGCGTTCCGCTGATCTTGTTTGCTGTCATCCTGATCGGCGCGGGGGGCGGCGTCCAGGCCCAGGAGGCGCCGATCCTCTACTACCCCCTCGACGAGGGCCAGGGCAAAGTCGCGACCGATAGTTCGGGCACCAGACTCGATGGCGTGGTGAGCGCCGCCTGGACTGATTCTCCATCGGGCAAGGCGCTTTCATTCGATGGCCAGCCGGCTGGCATCGTGACGGTCCAGCTTCCTGTTGGGAAGCGTTTCGGCAAGGATTCATGGACTTTCAGCGCTTGGCTCAAGCCCAAGCAGTTCACCATCGACGATCGCCAGAACCAGCGCCGGCTCTTCAGCTTCGGCGCTTATCCCGACGCCAGCATGGTGATCGATATCCTGTCCAATGGCCGTCTCGTTTTCTACTTCTGCTATCGCCCTGGCGGAGCGAGCGCGACCATTGCGGCACGCGGCTCATCGGCGGCAGGTCTGAAAATAGACCAGTGGGCGCACGTAGCGCTGGTGTGCGACCGCAAGAGAGGCCAAGTGGAGATTTACATCAACGGCTTTGACCAGGGCGTGACGACGCTACGGGCGGATTTCGCCGGCGACTTCTCCCTCGGCGGCGCGCTTACGCTGGGCAGTCGTTGGCACAACTACTGGGGACTGTTGAAGGAGGTGAAGGTCTATCGGCGCGCCTTGTCACGGGCCGAGGTGAGGGCGGAATTTGACCGGCTGAAGGGCACGTTCGGCGTCACGGAGCCGCCCGAGGCGGCTGCGGTCGAGAAACGGGAGGCGCTCATGAATGCCTTTGCCAAAACGCACCAAGCCTGGGCAGCGGGCGACTACACCGCCGTCCGCGTCGCCTGCGCCGAGGTGACAGACTCGCCCGACGCGCCCGCCGGCCTCCGCAGTTATGCCGACCTCCGTAACGCTCAGAGCTACGCCGCCGAGGGCAAGACTGACCTGGCAAAAGGGGAGTACGCCCGGATCGCGGCGAACGCCGCCTACCCCCTGGTGCATCGCGGCGAAGCCAGTGACTGTGAAGCAGAGTTGGACCGCGCTGCACGGGGACTGCCCCTCCGAGACCCCGCCGGATCCCGGACGAAATTACCCCGAGTCGTCTTTGCCGCCAAGGTCTTCGTCTCGCCGAATGGCAGCGACGCGAATGACGGGTCTGAGGCCGCGCCGGTCGCCACTCTCACCCGCGCTCGTGATCTGGTGCGAGCGCTGAAGGCCGCAGGGACCACCGGCGCCATCGCCGTCGCCGTTCAGCCGGGCGAGTACCTGGTCACTGGGCCGCTGGCGCTCTCCCAGCAGGATTCAGGCGCGCCTGAAAGCCCGGTGGTCTATCAGGCCGTCCAGCCGGGCAAAGCCATCTTCTATGGCGGCAAGCGGCTCACCGGGTTCCAGCCTGTGACTGAACCGGCCATCCTGGAACGGCTTCCGCAAGAGGCGCGCAGCCACGTTTTGCGATGCGATCTCAAGGCCCACGGCATCACCGATTACGGCCAACTCGTAGTCCGAGGCTTTCACCAGCCGCCCTCGCCGCCAACCCTGGAGTTGTTCGTCAGCGGCCAGCCGATGACTCTGGCGCGTTGGCCCGAGAAGGGTTTCGTCGGCATCCGCAAGCTGATCCAGGCCGGGTCGAAGGCGGACGGCCAGCCCTCGGTCTTCGAGTACATCGATGACCGCGCTGCTCGCTGGACGAATGCCGACGACACCTGGCTGTTCGGTTACTTCCGTTACCTTTGGGCCGACGCCACGGTTAAGGTGACGAAGGTTGATCCGGCAGCGCACACCTTCGCCACCGAGGCGTACCAATACGGGCCGCCTGGCATGGACAACGGCCAGGGCATCCAGTATTACGCCTTCAACCTGCTCGAAGAGCTCGACCAGCCCGGCGAGTGGTACCTGGACCGCAAGGCCGGCGTCCTTTATCTTTATCCGCCCACCGATTTGGCGCAGGCGACTGTGGAGATCGGCATGCTCACGACGCCGATGGTGACGATGGAAAAGGTCACCGACGTCCGCCTGGAAGGCCTGACATTCGACCTGGCTCGGTACAACGGGTTGGTGCTCACTGGCTGCAGCCGCTGCCTGGTCGCCGGCTGCACTGTCCGCCGCATGGCGGGCGATGGCATCACCATCCAGGGTGGCGAGGCCGACGGACTGCTCGGCTGCGACATCCACACCATCGGCCGGCAAGCGACCGGAGTCAACGGCGGCGACCGCGCCACCCTCAAGCCGGGCCGGCACTTCGTCGAAAATTGCCGGATTTACAATTTCGGCCGAATCGATCGAACTTACACGCCGGCGATCATGCTTGAAGGTGTTGGCAACCGGGTAGCGCACAACCTGATGTATAACGGTCCGAGTTGCGCCATGCGGATTGAGGGCAACGATCACGTGATCGAGTTCAACGCGGTCCACAACGTCGTGCAAGAATCCGACGACCAAGGCGCGATGGAGCTGTTCGGGAACCCCACCTACCGGGGGGTTGTATTCCGCTACAATCGGTTCGACAACTGCGGGAAGAGCGGAACAGGGCGCACCATCGTAGGCCAGGGTGCGATCCGCTTTGACGACGCCATCAGCGGCATGCTGGTTTATGGCAACGTTTTCGTCCGCTGCGCCCACGGCGTATTCGGCGCGGTGCAGATCAACGGCGGCCGCGATAATGTCATGGACAACAACCTGTTCGTGGACTGCAAGCAGGGCATCAGCGGCGGTTACGATCCCGGCAACGTCTTCTGGTCAAAGGCCGCGGCAAAGCCGCTGCCGGCTGGGTTCTACATCAATGACCTGTATCTCAAGCGCTATCCCGAGATGGCCACCATGCTCGTCGAGCCCGGCATCAACTGGGTCTGGCGCAACGTCTTCTACCGCTGCGGCCCCGTGGTGACCGGGAACCAAGCAGCCCTGGACCTGATCGAAAACGCCGACTTTGGCGAGCAGGACCCCGGCTTCGTCAATGCCGCAAAGGGCGACTATCGTCTTAAGGCCGGCGCCGCTTTGTTCGCGGCGGTCGGCTTCCGGCCAATCCCGGTAGAGGAGATCGGCCTTTATCAGGACACCTACCGCGCCAGTTGGCCGGTAGCGGCAACGCCGGAGGCGGTGCCGGACTGGCGGCCCGCACGAGGGCAATGATTTTTGGCTGCGCGAAAGGGCGAGTGATGCATTAGTAAGCGACACCATGACTACGCGGCTGGCGCGTTCAACCCGCGAGTGACCGGCGCCCCGCCACTTGACGCACATCGACATTTGTAAGATAATGTTGCCATGAGACTTATCGGAGGGAGATACGGATGACCCACCTGGGAAAAATGGCGCGGTGACCGTGCGAGATGCGCGAAGAGTTAAATGTCCACCTGCACAACAACCAAGAGGGATGGCAATTCAAGGCTCAGTTCCCCGGCCTCAACTTGGATGGTCTGCGTAATTCGACCGGGATGCCGCCGCACGAGCTTGCAGGATGCCCTCGAAGCCAACGGGCCGCCGCCGTCGCGCTCAGACCGTGCCGGTCAAACCCAATCAAACCCAATCAAACCCAATCAAACCCAGACAAACACAATCAAACCAAATCAAACCCAATCAAAAAAAAACAAAAACA
>PLIU01000248.1 GCA_003140095.1 Verrucomicrobiales bacterium
TGAAATGGCCCTGGTGACAAGGCGGGGCCGGGACACCCACTGCAAAAAGCGAGTTGCGCTTGCCATGCGCTGTCCTTGGGCGCAATACTATGGCCATGAACCGCATGATGACTCGACGAAAGGCGGTCAAAACCGCCGCGGTGCTGGCGGCGGGGGCCTGGACGGGCGCCGCCTGGGAGGCCCGGGGCGCCGCGCATACTTTTGAGCTTGGCCTTGCCACCTATTCCTTATCCAAGCTTCCGCTTGACGAGGTCATCGCGGACGCCAAGAAATTGGATCTGCACAATGTGTCGTTGTTCGGCACGCATTGCCCCTGGGCGGCCGGCACGACGGAACAATGCCGCACGGCGGCGCAAAGATTCAAAGACGCCGGCCTGACGGTGACCGGCTGCGGGGTTATCAATTTGCCCAACCAGGAAGGCACCGTGCGCCGCGCCTTCGAGAACGCCCAGGCGGTCGGATTGCCGACCATGATTTGCAAGCCGGCCCGCGATGCCTTTCCGCTCATCGAGAAATATGTCAAGCAATACAATATCCGGCTGGCCATCCACAATCACGGCCCCGGCGACAATGGCTACCCTTCCCCCTTCGACGCCTGGAAGGCAGTCCAATCCTACGACGAACGAATCGGGCTCTGCATCGACGTCGGCCACGCCTACCGCGCGGGCGCCGATCCGGCGGAGGCAGTGCGGAAATGTCATCCGCGATTATACGACGTGCATATGAAGGATTCGCTGGCGGAGGTGGGAGCGACCCAGGATATTCCGGTCGCAGTGGGACAGGGGCACCTGGACATCAAGGGCATCTTCGCCGCCTTGATCGAAGTCAACTATTCGCACATCGTGGCCTTTGAATACGAAAAGGCCGAGAAGGACCCGATGGTGGGCCTGACCGAATCCGTCGAGTACGTGAGAAAAATCCTGGCGTAATGTTGTGAACAAGTCATGATAGACGGTAACTCAATATCCAATAATACTGAAGAAACTCAACCCGCACCTCTGCGGCAAAACCCTCCACGGCGGCGCGCAGCGCGGACTCGGTCGGAAAATTCTTGAGCACTTCGTGTCCGCTCCCATCATCCAGCCGGCGCATTTGATAAGTGTCGCCATGCTGATCGACGCGCGAGATCGGCGTGCTGCTGCCTTCAACATAGACATTGTCCATGAACACCACTCGCGCGCCGGGGGAAAGAACACGGTGAAAGCCGGCCAGAAAGCTCCGCATTCTGGCCCGCGGAATGTGCGACCACCAGAAGCCGGCAAAACCGCCGTCGCATTTCCGCGGCAAAACCGGCAGCGCGTAAGCGTCCTCTCTGCGCAACTCCACCCTGCCGGTGTCCATGGATTTGGAACGCGCCACCGCCAATACCTCCTCGTAGATGTCCGTGGCGACGACCGACGCGGCCGCGCGCGATAATCTCCGTCCAATAACCCGTGCCGCAAGCGACTTCAAAGACGTGTGCGCCTGCGAATGCGCGCTCGACGAATGCGCGCAGCCGTTGCAAATCATGCTGGCGTTCCGGCTTGTAATAGATGCGCTCGTATTCCCGCGCCCGCTCGGCGTAGTAGCTGACCATGGAAGATTCGATACTCATGAGCGCCTCGAATGCCTGACGCCCCAAAGCTGAACCACGCCGCGCCGACGACGCAAGCGCGATTATGTGATCTTTAAGCGACTCAAGACTGGGACCTTCACGAAATCCATGACGAAGGCGATGGCGATGGCAGCGGCCACAACGCTCCCCAACACCCAGAGCGGCAGCGGCGTCATGAGCCAACCGCATCCGGCCAGGGTCACGGCTATCGCCAAATCGACAACGGACGATAAGACGAGCCAGCGGCTGGGATGAGGCGATGACCAAATCCGCCCACGAGCGCGCAGAGTGTACATGGTGGCCTGGTTTCCGCACACCAGGGCCACGAAAGCCAGCGTCTGCAAGGTTGGAAGGCCCAACCCCATGCGGAAATGGCCGAGCGCGAGCGCGCCGACGCAGAAGACCAGTTCGGAAATGCCCATCACGATGCCTACGATCGTTAGAGTGCCGATGCGCCAATTGTTTGGCAGCAAGGAAGGCCGGACATTGTCGGTGGTCAACGACATGCCCAGCAAATCACCGGCCATCATCACGATGATCATCAGCATGGGAGTCAAAATCGCGTGCCCCGTCATGATGAGGCCGACGCCCAAAAAGAGCACTTGCACAAACTTTTTGGTCACGGAATTCATGGTATAGGTCAGAATGCGCTGGAAGGTAAGGCGCCCTTCCTTGACCGCGGCAACGATGCCGACGAGTCCGGGATTGGTGAGCACCACCCCGGCGGCGGACTTGGCGACATCGGTCGCCGTCGAAACCGCGATCCCCATTTGCGCCTGACGCAGCGCGGGCGCGTCGTTGGCGCCGTCGCCGCACATGCCCACGATGTTCCCGGTCCTTTGGAACGCCTTGACCAGTTTGAATTTGTCTTCAGGCAAAACGCCGGCAAAGACGGCGAAACTTTCAGGGCGCACGTCGTCGGGTATCGGTCCGGGTGGGCACACCGCGCCCTCGAGGCCAACGGCGTGAGCGACAATCGCCGCCGTCGCCGGTGCATCGCCCGTTACCATCACCGTGCGGATGCCGAGAGATTTGAGTTCGGTGACCAAGGCGGCGGAATCTCCGCGGGCCGGGTCGCTCAGCGCGATCAATCCCAGCAGACGCATCGCAGAGGAAGGTCCCGCCACGACCGCCAAGACGCGAAAACCCTGCGATTCCAATTCTTTCGCCGCCGCTTGGGCGGTCGGCGAAGGGGCGGCGAGAACGCTGACGGTTGCGAAGGCGCCCTTGATGATCCGCAGCGTTCCAAGACTCGCATCCACCACCATCGCCTCGGACATCTTCGTCGCGGGATCGAATGGCACGAAGCGAGATAATTTGGGCGGGTTGGGAGCGGCTTTCTTTAAAGCGGCCGAACGAATGGCCCCGTCCACGGGGTCTTGTCCGCCGTCGGAACTGGCGAGTGCCGCCATGGTCAAGACGCGGGATTCGTCGCAGTCGGGCATTGGGCGGACCGCCGCCACTGAGAGCTCGTTGCGGGTGAGCGTCCCGGTTTTGTCGGCGCACAAGACATCCATGGACGCCGCTTCATCCACGGCCGAGAGGCGTGTCGGCAAGGCGCCCTGGCCTGCCAAGGCTCGCGCTCCCAGAGCGGTGGCCAGCGTGAATGTGGCTGGCAGAGCAACAGGGATCGAAGCCAGAACGGCCGTTAAAACCAAGGGGATGATGTCCTTTGTCGGCAAGGCATGGGCCATAGCATACGCCACCAGCATGACAATCAGGATGCCATTGAATATCGCGAGATTACGCACCACGCGCAAGACGGCCTTTTGCTGGGAACTGACGACATGGGCCGTGCGAACCAACTCGGCCGTGCGACCGAACTTGGTGCGGATGCCCGTCGCCGTGACCTGTGCCACCGCCTCGCCTCGCCGCACCAGCGCGCCGGCAAAGGTTTGAAAACCCGCGCCCGCTTCGGAGCCGATGGACTCGCCGGTGAGCATGGATTGATCGAGCAGGACGTTGCCCTCGATCAATTTCACGTCCGCAGCCACAACGCCGCCGAGAGATAGCTTTATGATGTCGCCCGGCACGAGGTCCGCAGCCGGGAGGACCTTCCACACGCCGTCGCGGCGCACCGAGGCGGTCATGGCCAGCCGTTTCTTCAAGGCGGCGAGCGTTGCCTGGGCGCGCCCCTCCTGGAAAAAACTAAGCACGGCGTTGAACAACAGAAGCGCCGCGATGATCCCGGCTTCGACATACTTGCCGAGCACCAACTCCAATACGACGGCCGTTTCCAGCATCCAAGGGATCGGCGCCCACAGTTTCTCGATGGCCCTTCGCGCCGGATGCGAAGAAGTATCAGGCGCGGCATTGGGGCCAGACTTTTCCAATCGGCGGCGCGCCTCTTCGCTTGTAAGCCCGGCCGATGACGCGGAAGCAGCCTCCTTGGGTGGAGCATCAGCGGCGCTGGGCTTAGCAACAAGTGGACTAAGGGTAGCAACCATTTTGGATGCCTCAACAGATTGGCCGAAGATTCAATTTGCGTTGAGGTGGCGCGCACGCTGAATCGTGGGCTTTCAACTTGTTTTTGAGGGTCATGGCAGCAATAACTTCATTCCTACTCAATAAAGCTTGGAAACCGCGCGGGCGCTATGGGGACTTCACCCCATATCTGCGGGGCGTGGGCGCCGCACCGATTGGTGGCGCGGCGCTACTGGACGGACATCGGCTTTGGTAGTATCCTTTGGCCATGAGGGCCCTATCAGAGGGGGGATGCGGATGACCTGCCTTGGAGAAATGGCGCGGTGGCCGCACGACCTGCGCGGAGAGTTAAATGTCCGCCTGCAGCCACGGCCAGGAGAGAAGGCCGATCAACCTTAAAAAGACATTTGAATTGGCCACAAAAGAACACAAAGAGCCAAGACAAGGATCCAGAATGAAGGATGAAGCAGCCAAGCCACGTCACAGGCGCGCAGTCAAACCCGGTCAAACCTAATCAACCGCGAATGGACGCGAATAGACGCCAATGACTGAGGCGACAACCCAGGCAAATCCAGCCAAACCCGATCAATCCGGGTCAAACGCAGTCAAACCAGTCAAACCGGATCAAACCAAATCAAACCGGATCAAACCTGCGAGGCTGCTGGCGTGTCCCAAAATTGGACAATGCGATGCGGAAAAGAGATCGGAGGAAGGCAGCTTGGTCAAACCCGGTCAAACCCAATCATACCGGACCAGACCTGGTCAATCCCAGTCAAACCCGGCCGAAACCGGTCAAACGGGGACTCGCAGGAGTCAGAACAAATTATGGGCGGCCCGCTTTGCGGGCTGCTCGCCCCTCCCGAAGGGTCAAACCCAGTCAAACAAGTCAAACCCGGTCAAACTGGTCAAACTGAGTCAAAACAGAAAGTGAGGTGACCCTTTGATCACAAAACTGCCAATTTTAAACTCCAAAAGCAGGCAAAAACCCCATTACAGGGGCTTTATCTTGCGGCAACCCCATTATATAGTGGTTTTTCGCTTTACTTTCTCCCGGGCTTGATGTTTCTTTGTGCGTTAAGATGTATTTAAAGAATTTAACTGTGTTGGGGTTCAAATCTTTCGCGGAGAAAACGTCGCTGAATTTTCAGCCGGGCGTCACCGCCATCGTCGGCCCCAATGGCTGCGGCAAATCCAATGTCTCCGATGCCATCCGCTGGGTTCTGGGCGAGCAATCGGCCAAAGCGCTGCGCGGCGGCGAAATGGCCGACATCATCTTCAACGGCACGGATTCGCGCAAACCCCTAAGCATGGCCGAGGTTTCCCTGACCATCGGCGGCATCGATGGCGAGCATTTGACCGCGGCCGGGGTGGAGATTGCTTACAACGAGGTGACTTTGACGCGCCGTGTGTTCCGGGACGGCTCAAGCGAATACTTTCTGAATAAAACGCCCTGCCGGTTGCGGGACATTCAGCAACTCTTCATGGGCACGGGCGTGGGCCGGAGCAGCTACAGCATCATGGCGCAGGGGAACATCACGCAAATCCTTTCCAGCAAACCGGAAGACCGGCGCGTGGTCTTTGAAGAAGCGGCCGGCATCACCAAATTCAAGGCGCAGAAGAAGGAGTCCTTGCGCAAGTTGGAGGCGACTGAGCAAAATCTGCTGCGCGTGGCCGACCTGATCCGCGAAGTCAAACGGCAGATCGGTTCGCTCCAGCGCCAGGCCGGCAAAGCCCGCCGCTACAAGCAACTGATGCTCGAACTCCAGCATCTGGAAACGCAGTTGGCCCGCCACCACTTCGACGTGTTGCAGACGGACATCCGCGCCCGCACTCAAGAGTTGGAGCAATCCCGCGCGCAGATCGAAGCGCTTTCCGAAACGGTGCTGCGGGCCGAAAATGAAATCAGCGCGTTGCGCGAAGAGCTTTCCACGCAGGAACAGCAGATCGGCCAATGGCAACAGGAGGGGCTGGCATTGAAGGGCCAGATTGACCAGCACGAAAGCCGCATCCAATTCAACCAGGACAGGTTGCACGACCTCGAAGCCCAAAACGTCCGCGCCACCAGCGACATCGTCCAAGCCGAGGAACGCGCCCTGGCCGCGCGGCAGGAGTTTGAAAGTGTGGTCGCGCGCCTCAACACGGCCGAGGCCGCGGTGCGCGAGCATCAGCAAACCTTGGAGGCCAAGCGCCTGGCTTTGCAAAGCGTCGAGAATGCCTTGCGCGCCGACCAGGAGGCCTTGCGCCAGGCGCAAACGCGCGCCTTCGAGGCCGCCCAGCAACTCAGCCGCGCCCGCAACGAAATCACCGCGCTGGATTTGCAAAAGGAAGGCAACGCCGTCCGCCTGGAAAAGCTTTCCGCCGAAAAAATCCAGCTCGAAGAGGAGCGCGCCGGATTGGAAGGCCGGCTGCAACAATTCTCGGCCACGGTGCAGGAGGAGATTTTAAACGCGCAGACCCATCGCGGCACGGTGGAGGACCGGCAGCAGCGATTGCGTGAGATTCAACAACAGTTGAACGACATCACGCTGCAACTGGACGACGGGCTGCGGCGACAGGCGGAAACACGCTCGCGCCTCAACGTCCTGGAGCAATTGCAGGCCGAGCACGAGGGGTTCGCCCCCGGCGCCCTCTCCGCCCTCAAGACCGCCGGCAATGTGCTGGGTTCGCTGGCGGACAAGATGCGGGTGCCGGACCCCTACGTGGTGGCCATTGAGACGGCGCTGGGCCACCATTTACAATTAGTATTGACAGAACAGCCGGAAACGGCGCGCCAAATCGTCGAGGACCTGCGCGCCAGCAAATCCGGCCGCGCCAGCATCGCGGCCCTGCATTTGACAGCCCCGCAGCCCGGTTCCTCCGGCGCCAACGGCTCCAAGCAAGAACAGCCCGCCAACACCGTCGGCGCGTTGAGCGTCATCGAAGCCGAGCCGTCGGTGCAACCGCTGTTGGAGCGGTTGCTGGGCCAGACGTTGATTGCGCCCGATCTGGCCTCGGCCACCATGGCCTGGCGGGATGCCAACGGCGCTTGCGACTTCGTCACGCCCGCAGGTGAATTGCTCAACCGGCACGGCATCTTCACCGGCGGTTATTTGAACGGGCACGGTTCGAGCCAGGCGGCGGCCTCCATTTTGGGCCGCAAGAATCAGATCGCCGAGTTGCACCAGGCCACGGCCGCTTTGCAGGAAAGCGTGCATGAAATCAGCCGGCAAAAGGGCGCGCTGGCCGGCGAACAGACGCAGTTGCAGGCCGGTTTGCAAGAGGCCCAGACGGAATTGCGCACGCAGGAAGTGGCCATCGCCACGCGTCAGGGCGAGTTCAAGGCGCTGGAGAATTCCGCGCGCGTGCTCGCGCAAAAAATCGAAACCGTCGTCTATGAGATTGACAGCCTGAAGGCGCAGGAAGCCGAGGGCACGGCCAAGCGCCAGGTGCTGGCCGAGCGGGCCGCCGCGCTCGAAGGCGCCGAGCAGGAAGGACAGGCCGCAGTGACGCGGTTGACCGCCGCGCTCGAGAATTGGCGCCAGCAGCGCGACGCGGCCAACGCCTCGCTCACCGAAACCAAGGTCGCCCTGGCCACCGAGGAGCAATTGAGCCATTCCTTCGCCAGCCAGAAAAAGCCGTTGGAACAGCGGATCGCTGAATTGACCAATCTAGCCGAACAGCGTCGCGGGGAGATTCAAACCTTCCTGGACCGAAAACAACAGGCTGATTTGGAAATCGCCGAGTCGCGCCAGAGAATCGAAGCCCTGTGCCACCAGCGCGAACAGGTCAATGTTAAAGTCGCGCAGATGCTCTCGCAAAAGCAGGCGCTGGAGGAGCACATCCAGACTGAGGACGGCGCCTTGCGCGAACAACGCCGCCGTTTGGCCGACTTGCAACAACAGCGCGGCGCCACCGAAGTGGAGTTGGCGCAGAAAAACATGGCGGCGCAGAACCTGCGCGACCGCATCCGGGAAAAATACCAGCTCAACCTGGAGGACATTCGCAGCGAGTGCATCACCATCACGCTGGCCGACGAAGGGCCGGCCCAGATTCACACGATGACGCCCGAAGAAATGGCCGTTAGCGGCGCCGCCACCGATTGGGAGGCCGTGTCCGGGCAAGTGATCCAGTGGCAAGCCCGCATTGATGAAATGGGGCCGGTCAATTTGGTGGCCATCGACGAATACGAGGAAACCGAGCAACGGCATCAATTCCTGACCAAACAAAACGACGATCTGGTGCAGGCCAAAACGCAGTTGGTGGAAGTCATCAACCGCATCAACACGCAGACCCGGCAGATGTTCCTGGAGACGTTCGAGAAGGTGCGCGATAATTTTCGCCAGATGTTTGTCGAAATCTTCGGCGGCGGCAAAGCGGACCTCATCCTCACCGAGGGAGGCGACGTGCTGGAATGCGGGATCGACATCGTGGCGCGGCCGCCGGGCAAACAGTTGCAGAGCATCTCCTTGCTCTCGGGCGGCGAGCAAACCATGACGGCGGTGGCGCTGTTGTTTTCCATCTACCAGGTCAAGCCCAGCCCCTTCTGCGTGCTGGACGAATTGGACGCGCCGCTGGATGAATCGAACATCAACCGGTTCATTCACGTGTTGCAGCGGTTCCTGGTGCATTCCCAGTTCGTCATCATCACGCACAACAAACGCACCATCGGGATGGCGGACGTGCTCTATGGCGTGACCATGCAGGAACACGGCGTGAGCAAAATTGTCAGCGTCAAGTTCCACAAGACCCACGACGCGTCGAACGGCAACCCGCTGCTGGAGCCGCCGCCGCCGGGACGATCCATCGAGGCGGAGGAAGACGAGGCGCGACCGCGCGAGGAAATGATGGTCATGGCCAAATAACCGCATGAGTTCACCCCAATAGAACCCACCCCTTATGCCTATGTCCGCTCATCACGATGCCGGCGAATTCATTGACAGCGACTTTCAACCGGACCGTCCTGCGGCCTGCCCCGCGCCGCCGGCGGGCGCAAACGCGGCCAACCGTCCGCCCACGCGCGAGGAGATCGAGGTGCTGGTCAGCGAGAAGCAAATCAAGCTGGCGGAGTTGAAGCGGGCGCAGGAAGAATTGGAGCGCGAGCGGGCGGGCCTGGAAGAACTGCGGAGGCGTCAAGTCGAATTTCAAACCGGCCGCGCCGAGATCCTCCAACAGCTCACCCGCGGCGTCGGCCTGCTGGAGGAGGCGGAATTGAACTCGCGCCGCGACACTGAGGAAATGGCCCGCACGCTGGCCGAGTTCCGCCAGGCCGCGCAGAAAGTGCAGGCGATCAACGAACAAGCTTGGACCTCCGAAAATCACAGCGTCGAATTGACCCGTGCCGCCACCACCGTCGAAAATGCCCGCATGGAATGGAACGCGGCGAGGCTGAAATTTCCGTTGCTGGCCAGCGCGCCACGCGCCGCGCCCGGCCCGGCCGCGGCTCCAGCCCGATCGGTCTTTCCGGTCGAGGCCGATTTATTGCAGTTGTGCAAGTTTGGCCTGGCGCTGAATTGGCCGCTGGTGTTGTTGGGAGCGTGCATATTCGCGGCGTTGTTATGGCGTCGCTGACCGATGGCATGGGGATCTTTAAAAAAAGAGCGGATCCCATTTCTGAACGGTCGCGGGAGTTGACCGCCAGAATTGCCGAACTGGAGTCCCGGATCAAGCAATTGAGCCGGCAAGCTGAGCCGGAAGACCATCGGCGCATCCGCTCCACCGCTTATCCGCCCGGCGCGCCGACCGCCGCCCGGCGCGCCGCCAGCGCGGCCAACGCCGAACCTGTGTTCGAGCGCGTGGACCAGAAACAACTCAAAGACCCTCCCGAACCGCTGGCCACCGCCCGCCATTACAACGAAATGGGGGCGCGCAAGTTTGATCTCATGGAACTGGCCGCTCGGATTAAACGGCATTTCCGCGGCCCGCCCGCCGCCAATCCGAAGCTTGTCAACTATTTAGCCGCCGGCAACATTCAAGGCTTGCGCCCCTTGCGTTACGAGAAGCGCGTGGCCCGCAATCGTTTTGTCGCCCTGACCCTGGTCTTCGTCATCGTGCTCTTCGGGCTGTTCTGCTTTTTGGCGCGAAGGCATTAGTTTTTTTGTCCTGATCCTAATCCTGATCTTAATCTTAATCTCTTTCGTGCAATTCGATTAAGATTAAGATTAAGATTAGGATTAGGAAATTAAGAAGAAACAGACGTGGACATCGGCGCTTACATCTTTGTTGTTGTCATCTCCTATTTGCTGGGAGCCACGCCCTCCGGCTATCTGGTGGGCATGGCTTGCGGCATCGATGTCCGCACGGCCGGCAGCGGCAACATCGGCGCCACCAACGTAGTCCGCGTCTTGGGTCGGAACGCCGGCGCGGTCGTGCTGGCGGCCGATGCGCTCAAAGGCTTCGTGGCCGCGCGTTGGGTTCCGCTTCTGGCGCTGTACCTGTTTCCGTCGCCAGGCACATTGCGGGAGCATTTGGCGCTGGTCGCCGGTGTGGCGGCGATTCTGGGGCACATTTACACTTTCTGGCTTTATTTCAAAGGCGGCAAAGGCATCGCCACCTCGGGCGGCGTCGTGCTGGCTTGGGCGCCGCTGGCATGTCTGACGGCGCTGGCGCTGTGGGGAATGGTCCTGACGATGAGCAAGTACGTTTCGCTGGCCTCCATCGCTGCGGCGATCATCCTGCCTTTCGCGGTCTGGTTTTGGAACGGCAGCACGACCATGACATTGGCGATGACGGGGCTGAGCTTGCTGGCGATTTACAAACACAAGGCAAACATCCAGCGCCTGCTCAAGGGCCAGGAAAGCCGCATCGGAAAGAGAGTGACATGAATGTAACCGTGATCGGCGCGGGAGCGTGGGGCAGCGCGCTGGCCAATTTGTTGTGCCAGAACGATCATGCCGTCACACTCTGGGGGCATGATGCCAAGCACCTCGCCCAAATCCGGGAAACCCGCGTCAACCCGCTGTATTTGCCCGGCGTCGAACTCTCGCCGAGAATCAAATTCCAGGAAAGACCGCAGGAAGCCATCCAGGGCGCCGAATGCGTTGTCATCGCCGTGCCGTCGAAGTTTTTCCGCGAAGTGACAAGCCAGTTTTCCGCCTTCGACGGCTTGGCGGTCAGCGTGACTAAAGGTATCGAATATGAAAGCGGCCTGACCATGTCCGGCCTCCTCAAAACGACGATGCCCAAAGCAACGGCGGCGGCGCTTTCCGGTCCGACCCTGGCCTTGGAAGTAGCGCGGGACATACCGGCGGCCATCGTGGCGGCCCACCCGCACCCCGAAACGGCCAAACACGTGCAGGTGCTTTTTGGCCGGCCAGCCTTTCGCGTTTATACCAGCCCAGACGTGCCGGGCGTCGAATTGGGCGGCGCCATTAAAAACGTGGTGGCTCTGGCCGCGGGCATCGGCGACGGCCTTGGGTTCGGCGACAACTCCAAGGCCGGCCTGATCACGCGCGGTTTGGCCGAGATGCGGCGCTTGGGCGTGGCGCGCGGCGCGCACGCGGACACTTTCTTCGGCTTGAGCGGATTGGGCGACTTGGCCGTGACCTGTTATTCACGGCTCAGCCGCAACCGCGCTTTTGGCGAGCGAGTGGGCCGGGGCGAAAAGGTAGAGTCGATTGTGGCCGGTACCCACAGTGTGGCCGAAGGCTATCCCACCGCGCGCGCGGCCTTTCGCCTGGCGCGCAAACTTGGCATCGAATCCCCCATCATCGACGAAGTCTATGCCATGCTTTACGAAGGCAAGGAAGTTCGCCAGGCCGTGCAGGATCTGATGAGCCGCGAGCCTAAGCCCGAAGATTGACCTCTTTTCCGGGTCTTTGAATTTAAGGTTGAAAAAACGCGCGCATTTGCAATCGTGTCTTTCAAATAACGAAAGCCGTTCCGTGCAAATAAAAAAAGCCGTCATCACCGCCGCCGGCAAAAGCCAGCGCACATTGCCGCTGCAAACGTTGGTGGATCGCGACGGCCAGCAAAAAACCGCCTTGACCATCATCGTCGAAGAGGTGCTCAAAGCCGGGACCGAGGAAGTGTGCGTGGTCATCTGCCCGGGCGACCAGGACGCCTACCGCGCCGCTGCCGGCTCTCACGCCAGCCGCTTGCAATTTGTCGAACAACCCGCCCCGCTCGGCTACGGCCACGCCGTCCAATGCGCCGCCGCCTTTACCGCCGCCGACCCGTTTCTCCTGCTGGTGGGCGACCACCTCTACGTCAGCCGCGCGGAGAAAAATTGCGCGCAACAATTGGTCCAGGCCGCCAGCGCCGAATCGTGCTCGGTCTCGGCCGTGCAGGCCACGCACGAGAGCAAATTGCCCTTCTATGGCGCTGCCGGCGGACGGCCGGCGCCGGGACGACCGCGTCTTTACCAGATCGAGACAGTGCTGGAGAAACCCACCCCGACAGAGGCGGAGCAAAAGTTGATCGTCCCCGGCCTGAGAGCCGGACGCTACCTGTGCTTCTTCGGCATGCATGTCTTGACGCCGATGGTCATGGAACGTTTGAAGGAGATCGCCGTTGCCGGCACAACCGGCGTCACCCTCAGTGCCGTCCTCAACGCCCTGGCCAGCCGGGAGCGCTACCTCGGTCTGGAATTGTTGGGCAGGCGCTACGACATCGGCCTCAAATACGGATTGTTGACAGCCCAATTGGCCCTCGCCCTGGACGGCCGGGACCGGGACGAAGTTCTCTCCAATCTGGTAGAAATGCTCGCCGTGCGCTGGGAGCAAACCCCCGCTGCATGACTCCGCGCCTGCGCCACATCATCACCGCCACGGACCCGTCCGAGCGCCACCAATCGCTCGACGCCCTTTGCCGCCGCTCTTCGCTGGAGCAACTGCTGGCGGAATGCGAGGACCTGGAGTTGTTCCGCCGCCGTAGCGAGAGCCTTTATGAACGGGTGCGCGCCCTCTTTTTCCTTTACGCCCTCCATCGCTTTCATCTGCCCTTGCAGCCGGGCCTGAACCGTCTCGGCTGGATTCCCTTCACCGGCTGGTCCCACCTTCTGCAGCGGCGGTTTGAAGAGGCGGTCAAAAATTTTCTTGACGCGCAGCGCAAGGACGGCCCCAACGACGCCATTTCCAGCGCGCTGGCCGCCGCCTATTACCGGTTGGGCATTCAAACGCTCGCCGACCAGGTCCGCCGCAGTGTCCGCTCGGTGCCCGGCAACCAATGGATGTTCCGCATGGGCCACCCCGCCGACCAGCCCTTGCGCCTCCGGCCCGAATTGTTGCAACGCGAGGCCGACGGTTGCTACCCCGTCCTGCGCGAGCAAACGCCCGTGCGCATGGACCTGACGCACAGCGCCTGGAGCGACATTTTTTTCCTCGGCATGGATTACCCGGAAGGCGCGAAGGTCTTGAATGCGTCGGTGGATTTGGGCGTGCGCGGACGGGATCGCGCGCCCAAACCGCCGATCGAGGTCTATCTGCGCGTCATTGACGAGCCGGTCTTGCGCCTGGCCAGCGTCGATTTGGGCGTGGCGGCCGACATCTCCAGCCTGGCCGAGGTGTTTGATTTCGCGCGCGACTATTTGGGGCTTTTGAAAGCGGCGGTCATCGCCGCCGGCATCGTGCCGCCGGGGTTGGAAGGCTCCGGCCAAAGCCTGGCCGATTTGCTGGCGCGCCTGGTCGGTCCGGGCCGCGGACTGGAGTTGGTCAGCAGCGTCAACAATATTCCAAAAGGGTCGCGTCTGGCCGTTTCCACCAATTTGCTGGCGGCGCTCATTTCCGCCGGCATGCGCGCGACCGGCCAGGCCCGCTCCTTGCAAGGCGCCCTGGCCGAGCACGAGCGCCGGTTGGTGCTGGCCCGGGCCATCCTGGGCGAATGGCTGGGCGGCTCGGGCGGCGGCTGGCAGGACTCCGGCGGCGTCTGGCCCGGCCTCAAACTCATCCAGGGCGCCCTGGCCAGGGAAGGCGACGCGGAATTCGGCTTGAGCCGCGGACGCCTGATGCCGACACACAAGGTTTTCGGCCTCGATGACGCTTCCGAGGCCGTGCGCCGCAAATTGCAAGAGAGTCTGGTGCTCGTCCACGGCGGCATGGCTCAGAACGTCGGCCCCATCCTGGAGATGGTCACCGAGAAGTACCTGCTGCGCTCGGAGCCGGAGTGGCAAGCGCGGGGCGAAGCGCTGGGCATCCTGGACGAAATCCTGGCCGCCCTGCGGGCGGAGGACATGCCGCGCATCGGCGCCGCCACCTCGCGCAACTTCGCCGGGCCGCTGCAAACGATCATTCCCTGGGCCGGCAACTTTTACACGGAAACTTTGATTGACAAGGCCCGGGCCGAATTCGGCGCCGATTTTTGGGGCTTCTGGATGCTCGGCGGCATGTCCGGCGGCGGCATGGGGTTCATTTTCGCCCCCGCCCGCAAAGCCGAGGCGCAGGACCGCCTGCAAGCCATCATGTCCAAAACCAAGCGCGCCCTGGAAAGCGCCCTGCCGTTCGCCATGGAACCGGTGGTCTATGATTTCGCGCTCAACGAGCGTGGCACCTGGGCCGACTTGTTGACAGGCGATGACGCCCTGCTCCCGGCGCCTTATTACGCCATGGTCGTGCCGCAATTGCTCAAGCTGGATTTGCGCACCCTGCCCCGGATGCGCCGGGCCGAATTGGACAAATTCGCCGCCGCCAGTCAAAGCAAGCCCGAACTGGCCGGGGTCGTGCGGGATGTTTTCGACCGTTTGCTGCCGCGTTTGCCGCGCGAGTCCACAGTGGAGCGAAGCCTGGAGGCCATGCTGGCTGAAAATGGCTTTGACCGCGCCGAACACGAACACATCCGGGCCGACCTCATCGATGGCCGCCTCGGCCTGGCCCAGAACCGCTTGCCCGCCAGCGCGGTCATTCAGGATGTCCAACCCGGCGACGTGATCGACGCCACCATCCCCCTGCCAGAAGAGGATGCGGTCCGGGGGCGCGAGGCCATCGCCAGCGGGGCGGCGGCGATCGTCACGCTGGCCGCCGGCCTGGGCAGCCGCTGGACGCAAGGGGCGGGAGTGGTCAAGGCCCTGCATCCGTTTCGCAAGTGGGCCGGACGCCATCGCACTTTTTTGGAAGTGCATCTGGCCAAGAGCCGGCGCGCGGGGCGCCAGCACGGCGTCATGCTGCCGCACGTCGTCACGACTAGCTATTTGACTCACGCGCCGATCGAGGAATTTCTCCGGCGGCAAAACCACTACGGCTATCCCGGCCCGCTGTTGCTCTCGCCCGGCCGCGCTATTGGGCTGCGCCTGGTGCCGATGGAGCGCGACCTGCGGTTTTTGTGGGAGGAAATGCCCCAGCAACTGCTCGATGAACAAGCGCAGAAAGTTCGCCAGAGCCTGCACACCGCCCTCATCGCCTGGGCCAAACAGGCCGGCGAAGGCGGCGACTACACCGATAACGTCCCGGCGCAATGCCTCCATCCGGTGGGTCATTGGTACGAAGTTTCCAACCTCATGCGCAACGGCGTGCTGCTCCGACTTTTGCAAGAGCGTCCGAACCTGCGCTATCTGCTGGTTCACAACATCGACTGCCTGGGCGTCGATTTGGACCCGGGCCTGTTGGGATTGCACATCCGGCTCGGGGCCTGCTTGTCCTTCGAGGTCACCACTCGCCGCCTGGAAGACCGCGGCGGCGGCTTGGCGCGAGTCCAGGGCCGCCCGCGCATTCTGGAGGGCCTGGCCATGCCGCGAGAGGAAGATGAATTCGCCCTCTCCTATTACAATTCGTTGAGCACGTGGATCGACGTCCCCCAACTGCTGGCGCTCTTCGAGTTGTCCGCCAAGGACTTGCCCAACGCGAAAAAAGTTTCCACGGCCATCCGCAACATGGCCGCCCGCATGCCTACTTACATCACGCTCAAAGAAGTCAAGAAAAGGTGGGGCCACGGCCAGGAGGACATTTTCCCCGTCGCGCAATTTGAGAAGTTGTGGGGCGACATGAGCGCGTTGCCGGAGGCCCGTTGCCAGTTCGTGGTCGTGCCGCGCCTGCGCGGCCAGCAGCTCAAAGACCCGGCGCAGTTGGACGGCTGGCTGCGCGACGGCTCCGCCGCGCACGTCGAGTCCCTTTGTCAGTGGGAGTGATCTGAATCTCATATCACTCCAGCCTCACCAAACGTTCTATATTTGACAATTCGCCCAACAAGGCCGCCACTCCCCCGACCTGCCCCGGCAGGACAAACTCCGGCGCGATCTCCGCCAGCGGCTGCAAGACAAAACGCCGCAAGTGCGCGCGCGGATGCGGCAGAACCAGCTCCGGCTGTTTGGCCGTGCGCGCGCCGAACGCGATCAAATCGAGATCGAGCAAACGCGGTTCGTTGGCGATGTTGCCCCGCCGCCGTCCGAACTCCTCCTCCAGAACTTGCAGTTGACGCAGCAGCGATTGGGGCGTTTGGTCCGCGCGCGGCCGGAACCCGGCCATGGCGTTGACGAAAAGCGGCGAGCCGGGCGGACAATCGACCGGAACGCTTTGCCAGAGCGAAGAGCGCAGCAACGGCGCGTCCGACAGCGTTTGCAACCGGCCCAAGGCGCGCCGGACAATTTCCACCGAATCGCCCAGATTCGAGCCAAGGGCGACAAAGGCCATTTCGCGCGAATGTTTGTTCATCAAGCAAAGAGCTGGCCCGCAAAGCGCTACACATTGTCCGGGTGAACCACGGTCAAACCTGGTGCGCGCTGAAAGTCACCTGTGTTGCGCGTCACTAGCATGGCTTGAGCAGTTTCGGCGCTGGCGGCGATCGGAGCATCGGGAACTTTTATGCGTTCCGACTTGCGGATCTGGATGGTCCGTTCAATCACTGCGCCGGATATCGAAACCTCCTCAATCCACTGACTCCCAGTTCGGACGCCTCGAGGCATCGGGCAACAGCGTCAACAAAGCGCGCCCACGTTCCGGCAGTTGGCCGTTTCCATTTGGGACGATCCTTCCGTTCTCGATGTCAGCCTCAATCGTCACGTATGTCATCGCAATATCGTATCACTCAATCCAGCCAGAATCAAGCGTCTTATGTGCCTTCCTGCGACGGTGTGCAGGAACCTATCTTTACAACCCAAAGGAATGAGAAACGATAGCTTACCCTCTCAACCCCAGCACGTCCTGCATGTCGTAAAGCCCGGGCTTTTGGCCGGCGACCCATTGTGCGGCCCGAAGCGCGCCGATGGCAAAGGTGTCCCGGCTGGCGGCTTTGTGCGTCAATTCCAGCCTTTCGCCCGCCGCCGCGAAGATGACGGTGTGGTCGCCAACCACGTCGCCTCCTCGAATGGAGTGGATGCCGATCTCCGCCGCCGTGCGCTCGCCCACCTGACCCTGGCGGCCATGTCGGGCGGCTTGCTCCAAGGGCTGACGGCGCGCTTCGGCCAGGATTTTCGCCAGCGTGGCGGCCGTGCCGCTCGGGGCGTCTTTCTTGAGCCGATGGTGCATCTCGACGATTTCCAAATCGAATTCCGGCCCCAGAATCTCGACCGCTTTTCGTGTCAACCAAAACAATGCGTTGACACCGGTGGAATAGTTCGCGCTCCAGACCATTGGCATGTGCGTGGCCAACGACGCCAATTCCTTCCGTTCCCACTCGGAATGGCCGGTGGTGCCGATGACGATGGCCTTTTGGCGCGCCGCGCAAAGGCGGGCAAACGCAAGAGTGCTCTGGTGGAACGTGAAATCGATCACCACGTCGCCCTGGCCGATGACCGTGCCCAAATCGTCGCCCAAATCGATTCGTCCGCTGACGGTGATCGCGGGCATCGTTTCGGCGCAGCGCAGCAAGGCCTGGCCCATTCGCCCTTTGGCGCCGGCGATAATGATTTTAGCCATGACGTAGCACTCCGCATTGAGTGAGGGTCGATTCTAACACGCCGCGGTTTTTTGCCCTCATCGGGACCAACGGCAGACGGAATTCTTCCTCAATGAGACCCATCATGGCCAAGGCGGCTTTGACCGGCTGCGGGTTGGTCTCGATAAACAAGTCTTTGAACAGCGGGTAAAATTGCTCGTGCAGCTTCAACGCGACGGGCAAGTTTCCCGCGCGGAAAGCCGCCACCATGCGGGAGATTTGCCGCGGGACAATATTGGAGGCGACGCTGATCACTCCATGCGCGCCCAGCGCCAGGAACGGCAGCGTGAGCGCGTCGTCGCCGGAGAAAATGGAAAACCTCGGTCCCAACGCCGCGCGCAATTGGCTCACCCGGTCGGGGTTGCCGCCGGCTTCCTTGATGCCAACCAGGCGGGGAGTCGCGCCCGCCAGGCGCCGGACGGTCTCCACGCCGATCTCGATTCCGCACCGCGAAGGAACGCTGTAAAGGACCAGCGGCAGCCTGGTGGCGCGGCTGATCTCCAGGAAATGCTGGAACAATCCCTCCTGCGATGGTTTGTTGTAGTAGGGTGCCACTTGCAGCGAGGAATTGGCCCCGGCTTTCGCCGCCTCCTGTGTCAAATACACCGCCTCGCTGGTCGAATTGCCGCCGGTGCCGGCCATGATGGGAATTCGCCCCGCGGCGTACTCGACGGCGTGCGCGATCACCTCGATGTGCTCCTTGTAATCAAGGGTCGGCGATTCGCCGGTGGTGCCGACGGGCACCAAGCCGTCCACGCCGCCCTTGACCTGCATGTCGATGAGCCGTTTGAACGCCGGCGCGTCGAATTTGCCGTTGCGAAACGGAGTCACGAGGGCTGTATAAGTTCCTGCTAACATATCGGGGCAAATGAAATCCGCGCCGCGCCGCCAGTTCAATCCCTTTCGGGCGGCCAATTTGGGATCAATGTTTCTGGCCGCTGTCGAACGGGAATGATGGATCCTCCCACTGCGGAATATCGTCCTGGCACCCGACCGTCCGCAAATAGGTCAGGTTCCATTCTTCCAAGGCAAAGTCATCCGGCGGCGCTTTGCGCGAAGCGATGTGGTCGGCGACATAAAGGGCGGAAGTGAGGGAAAAAGCGCCGCCCGGCTCCTGTTGCGGATAATCCTGAAAGGAAAGGGCGGTGACAACCTCGGCGGGCATGCCCCAAAGCTCCATGAGATAAGCCGTCAATTGCGCCGCCGTGGTTTGGAAAGTTTCGAGCACACGCGGCGCCAGCGGGGATCTGAGCTGCCGCGCGCCCTGGCAGGCAGCGGCGAATTGTCCCGGAAAGTTATCAGCCAAAATGAATCGGCCCGCCTCATGCAGCAGCCCGGCCAGAAACCCCTCCTCGGCCGTCCGGCGCGGAAGCCTCTTTTGCCGGCACAGATGCTGGGCCAAATAGGCGGTTTCCCAGCAGTGGCTCCAGACCCGCGGCAAATCCAGCTCGGCATGCCCTAATGTCTCATAGTGCCGGAAAAGGCTTTGCGAGAGCACGATGGCCGCGATCATTTCCGTCCCCAGGCACATCACCGCGTCGGTGGGATTGTTGATCAAGTAGCCTTGCCCGAAAAGCGGCGAATTGGCCAGTTGCAGCACCTTGATCGTTAGCCCGGGGTCTTCCGCCACCATGCGGGCAATGACCGAGCCGGCCGTGCGGTTGTCATTTATTTCCGTCAGCAACGATTGGTGGACCTGCGGCAGCGAGGGAATCGAGCGCAACGACGTCGCCATCGATTGCAAGCCCTTGTTGACGATTCGATCCTGCGCCGAGAAACTCCTCTGCACCAGTTCCCGCAGCCGGGCGATCTCGAACGGCTTGGCGATATACTGATGGGCCGAGGTGATCAGCGTCAGCTTGCTGAGCGAAACGTAACCGGACATAATGACGCGAATGGCCCCCGGCGCGATTTTCCGCACCTCCTCCAACAACTGGCTCCCCTGCATGCCCGGCATGAGTTGATCGGATAGAATCAGGTCGGGCGCCTTGGCCCTGACCGCGGCCAAAGCCTCCAACGGGTCGCTGAATCCGGCCACGTCCCACAAGTCATCGTTGCCGCGCAGGATCAGCACGGCCGTTTCCAGCACGGCCACCTGATCGTCAACAATATAAATGCATCTTTTCATTTCGTGCCATCAGTGGGTGGCTCATTACACCCCCGCGCTTGTCCGCTTATCTCACAACTATTTGCTTGACTCAACTCTTTCTTGGAGAAGCCTCGCCCATTCTTGCGTTTCCGCCAGGTTCAGACTGCGCCAGGCTCCGGATGGGTCCACGGCGCGCGATAGGGCCGGCGCAGCAGGGCATTGGCCTCCGCGTCCCCCGCCACCTGGCCGGCCCGGTTGTCCCAACGTAACGAGCGCCCCAGCTTCATGGAGACATTGGCCAGGATGCACGAAGCGCTGGAGATATAACCTTCCTCGATGTCCGAGATGGGCCTTCCGCGCGAAGCCACGCACGACATAAAATCCTGCATATTTCCGCGGTTGCCCGGCGCGGCGAAAGTCTCGATCCCCGGCTCCGTCCGGTCCTCGGGATATTGATCCAATTCCAGGACGGCATCCCGGTGAATGCGCTGGCCGCGGCCCCTGGGGATGAAATCGTAGCAGTTCACGCTTGCCTTCAATGTTCCTTTGTCTCCGTAAAACGTCGTGCCCCAGAAGTATTCCGGATCGGGCGGGTCCCCCCAGGAACGATGCTGCCAGACCACCTGCAGGCTCCCAAAATCAAACACCGCCGTCTGCGTGTCGGGCGTATCGGGCTTGTCCTCCTTATCTAGGAGGATGCCGCCGGAGGAACTGATGGAGATCGGCCACCCCAGCCCCAGCATCCAGCGCGTTAAGTCGAGCATATGGACGCCCATGTCGCCAATGATGCCGTTGCCGTATTCCATGAAATTGCGCCAGCCGCGCGGATGAACCAGCTTGTTGTAGGGGCGCATCGGTGCCGGGCCGGTCCACATTTCGTAATCCAGGTTGGCGGGCGGGGCCGTGTCCGGCGGATTCTGCCTGGCGCGCATGGAATAATAGCAGTAAATCTCCACATGGCTGATGGTCCCCAGCTTGCCCGCTTTGACGATGTCATTCCGGGCTTCGATCAGGTGCGGGGTGGTGCGGCGCTCCAGACCCACCTGGACCACGCGTTTATGTTTCCGCGCGGCGGCCAGCATGGCTTGACCTTCGACCACGTCCACACTGATCGGTTTCTGCACGTACACATCCGCCCCGCTCTCCACCGCCGCGATCATGGCCAGCGCGTGCCAATGGTCGGGAGTGCCCACCAGCACCACATCCAGGTCCTTTGCCGCCAGCATCTCGCGGTAATCGCGATACGTTCGAGGTTTCTGTTTCGATTTTTGACGCGTGGCGAAATAGTCCGCCGCGTCCGACAACATCGTCCGATCCACATCGCAGAGCGAAACTACTTCGACAGGCGCCACCTGGATCAGGCGGCAAAGATCGCTCTTCCCATACCATCCGCAGCCGATCAGCCCGACACGTTTGTTCTCCCCAGCCGCCACGGCAGCCAAAGGCCCGGCCGCGCAAAGCGCCAAGCTGGCGGCGGACGACACCTTAAGGAACTTTCTTCGATTCATGGCCGTATATTGGAACCAAGGGCCTCCGCGGTCAAGACGCGTCGCAAGCCAATCGTGAGTGACTCCTTCCACACGGGCCTCCATCCTGCCGTCCTGTTCCTTCTTTCACAATCAAAATAGTAATCTCCATCAGATCAGTGTACTTTCCATGAAAGATGGGTCATACTTGTTTTGCCTTCTCCGCGTATTGTGGTGTTTTGAACATTGAATTTTGGACCGTAAACCCTTGAAATTTGCACTTTTTTCCTCCGCGCAGGTTTGATTTGGTTTGATTTGGTTTGATTAGCCCGACCGAGTGCAATTTCGGCCATGCCGCTAACATAAGCATCTCGCTTAGGATACTATGCTTGCTCAAAACATTTTGACTGGATTTGAAGTGACGTCGCTTCATCCTTCATCGTTCATCTTTGTCCTGCCATCCCGCCCAGCAGGTTTGACTGGGTTTGACTGGGTTTGACCGCGCGGCAGTAAGAAGCCTAATTGCTTCCACTTTCATCCTTCTTCCTTCGGTTTTTCACCGCGCCATTTCCAAGGCGAGTCATCGGTGTCTCCCTTTGACAGGTTTCATGGCCAAATGATACTCTCAACGCCGAGATGCGTCAAGTTGATGCGGCGCCAGCGAGGAGCTCTTCCTTTGCCAGAGAGCGGCGCACTTCCGCCGGAAGTTCCCAGAGTCGATGGGGCGTTTTATCCACTTCCAGTTCGAACACACCGATTTTCGGCGGGAAGAAGTGGCCGAGCGACGGCCAGCGCCTTTCAATCCGTGCTAAGATGTCCTGGATTTTGATTCGTGCCAGGCTTGGTTCCGATCCAAGGCGGTTGCCCCAACTCCAAAGTGCCCCGTCTTTGGTCAACACCACGGTCGTTTGATCTCCCAACCCCAACCCCCACGGGTCGAATCCATAGGGAACGGGTTGCGGCGCATCCGACGCCAATCCGCACACCCACCAACTTCCGTCCTGTTTGCGGGCGGAATGGCCACCGGGCCCCGTATCAATCTGCTTCCAATCCCGGCCAGTTCCGATTTGTGTCAGGTGTGCCTGGCTAGAGGACCAAATCCTTGGACGCCGCCAGAGTGTTCCGTCCGACTTGAGGACCAGCAATTCATCCGTGCAGGCCGCAATAGCCACGCAGTTTGTATCGGCGTTGAGTTGCCGGGGCGCTAATTCGATCTTGCCGGCAATCTGTCCCCAGGCCCAGAGGGTGCCGTTTGTCCTCAGCGCGAAACTTGCGATCGAGTTAGCCGCTATGGCCTCCCAATCCTTGTCCGTTCCAACCAAAACAGGGTTTGGCCTGTGATTGGTCGTCCCATCGCCCAGTTGACCATGATCATTGAGGCCCCACGCCCAAAGGGAGCCGTCGTTTTTCAGTGCCAAGCCATGGTCCCAGCCGGCAGCCATCTGAACCCAGTTGGTCTCGGCGCCGATGCGCGTCGGAGCCAAATTGAGCGCCGTGCCAGGACCCAGTTGCTGATTCCAACCCCAGGACCACAGGGTGCCATCATCTTTCAGCCCGAGCACTGCGAAACCAGCCTCCGCCACCTTCACCCAATGAGTATCCGACCCGAAGCGTTGTGGAATCGCTCCGATCCCGAGACTGTTATTCCAACCCAGACGCCATTTTCCCCAATTCCAGAGAGAACCATCAGGCGCCAGGAACCATGCCGCGCCCAGACTACCGGCTCCTTCGGGAACGATAAGTCGCGGCGTAACATTGCCCGGCGGCAACGGTTTTCCGACCCAGACCCCGGCAGGGTGCCGCGAGTGGTCCACCGAAAGGAATACCATCAGGGGCACGGCCGCCGCCACGCATCCGGTGAGCCATTTCCTGATCGATGCTCGCACACATCCGACAGTATCGCCTGCCCTTCTCACTGGCAACGTGCAAGAAGGTAAGTACGACCCAATTAAGTGAAATGCGCCCCGTGCTCCACGACACGGCTTCTTTTCCGTTGCCCATCGCTGGCAATTCCCTTAGAACGGATTGCCGTGAGCACAAAGTTCGTCATCACCATCGGCCATGTAAAACGGGACTGACGATGTCTGACGACTGCTCACTCCGATTCACCAACCCGATGTTTGAATTGTTGCAGACCGATGCCGCCTCCCGCGCCCGCCTGGGGCGCTTGACCACCACGCGCGGTGTCATTGACACGCCCGTCTTCATGCCCGTCGGCACCCAGGCCAGCGTCAAAGCGCTCGATCCGCGCGAATTGCGCGAGATGGGCGCGCAAATCGTCCTCGGCAATACCTACCATTTGAACATCCGCCCCGGCTTGGACATCCTCCAAGCCGCCGGTGGCCTGCATCGCTTTATGAACTGGCCGGGGCCGATCCTCACCGACAGCGGCGGATTCCAAGTCTTTAGTCTGGCCAAAATCCGCAAAATCCGCCCGCACGGCGTCGAGTTCCGTTCGCACCTGGACGGCTCCCCGCTCTTCCTCGGCCCCAAGGAAGCCATGGCCATCCAATGCGTGCTCGGCTCGGACATCGCCATGGCCTTCGACGAGTGTCCGCCGCACGATTGCCACCCCAAAGCCGCCCAGGAAGCCGTCGAGCGCACCCTGGCTTGGGCGCGCGAATGCCGGGCCCAACCGCGCGCCCCCGGGCAGGCCGTCTTTGGCATCGTGCAAGGCGGCATCCACGCCGCCTTGCGCGAGCGTTGCGCCCGGGAATTGACGGCCATGGATTTCGACGGTTACGCCATCGGCGGCGTGAGCGTCGGCGAGCCCGAGCACGAAATGATGAAGGCGGTCGAATTGACCGAGCCGTTCCTGCCGGCGCATTTGCCCCGCTACGCCATGGGCCTGGGCACGCCCGCGCAATTGGTGGAACTGGTCGCGCGCGGCGTCGATATGTTTGACTGTGTATTGCCGACCCGCGTGGCCCGCAACGGCACCGCCTTCACCCGCCGCGGCACCATCAGCATCAAAGGCGGCGCCGTCAAGGCGGACTTCGGCCCCATTGAGCAAGGGTGCGCCTGTTTCGCCTGCCAAAACTTCACCCGCGCCTATCTGCGGCATTTGTTGAACGTCAACGAGATTTTAGGCTTGCGCATGCTCAGCGTCCACAACTCCCATTTCTACCTTGATGTAATGCGGGAAATCCGGGCTAATCTGGCGGCGGGAACCTTTGCCGAATATCGCCGGTCCTTCGCCGCCACCTACATCCCCACCCGTAAAATCCTCTCCTCCCGGCTCAAACACGACTTGAAAGTGGAGGACTGAGGGTAAGGTTGATCCATTTGTGAAACATGATATACTTTGCTCCATGAAAACGATCACGATTCGAGATTTGCGCCAGCGTTGGCCGGAGGCCGAAGCGGCGTTGAAGGTGGAGAACGAAATTCTCATCACGCGCGATTCCAAACCGGTCGCCATGCTGGTCCGAGTTAACCCGGCCGCCAACGCCCGCGCCCGATGGGACATGAAGGCCCATGCTCGTTGGCAAAAAAGGATTGCCGGGGGAAAGTTATCTCGTAGTGACGCGACGCTGGCGCAAAGCCGCGCCGATCGTGCCTTGATTGGCAAACCGAAGTGATTTATCTGGACACCAGTTGCCTGCTCAAGTTTCTTCGCGAAGAGCCGGAAAGCGAGAATGTGCGTCTTTACCCACTATCATTTCTCCAATGCATTCTTAACCGCGTTTATGACCAACAAATCCAAAGTACAATTATGTCCGGCGCAACAAAACTTGCTGGACGCGCTGCTCAAAGGTCTGCCCATCGGTTCCATTTTCCGCCTGTGGGGCGGTGTGGGGCGCGGGAAGACCACCGTATTGAAGCAACTGCACCAGCACACTGGCGGTGCGTTCCTCGGCATGACCGATTTTGTCGCGGCGGCCAGCCTCAAGCATCCGCTGGCCTTGGAGGAGACCCTCTACAATCTGGTGCTCGATGCTCTGAGAACCCACCCGGTCGTGATCCTTGATGACTTGCACCTGCTCGATTTGTTCTCCAGCGGCTGCCACTTTTATCCGCGTGCAGGATATTTTAACTCGGTGATCATGGGGCTATGCAGCTACGCGTTGGAATCGGACCGCAAGTTGATCTTCGGCACCACGGAGCATTTGGCCGAAGCAGCCGCGCAACGCAGCTATTCGTTCGGCATCGACCGCTTCAAAGTCGAGGATTACTCCGCGCTGGTCAAAGGCTGGCTGGGCGAGAAATCAGCCGATCTGGATTTCGACAAGATTTTCCGCTTTGCGCCCAAGTTAAACGCGCACCAACTCAAGGCCGCCTGCAAATGGCTGGCCGGCCATCCGTCGCTCAACACCAATGTGTTCATTGATTATCTTCGCTCCCAGCGCCTGGCCAGCAATGTGGACCTGGGGGAAGTGCAGGCGGTGGACCTGCGCGATCTCAAGGGCGTGGACGACGTCTTGCGGAATCTGGAAACCAACATCGTCCTGCCATTGGAGAACGACGCGCTGGCCCATCAGTTCAAGTTGCGCTCTAAACGGGGAGTGCTGCTCTATGGCCCGCCTGGCACTGGTAAGACGACTGTCGGCCGGGCCATGGCCCATCGGCTCAAGAGCAAATTCTTTCTGATTGACGGCACTTTCATCGCCGGGACGGATAGTTTTTACAACCGCATCAGCCAGGTCTTTGAGACGGCCAAGGATAACGCCCCTGCCATCATTTTTATTGACGATGCGGACGCGATTTTTGAGGACAGCAAGGAGCATGGGCTTTATCGCTACCTGCTCACGATGTTGGACGGATTGGAGAGCGAAAGCGCCGGGCGCGTCTGCGTGATGATGACGGCCATGAACGTCGCCAGTCTGCCGGCCGCGTTGATCCGCTCCGGGCGGGTGGAACTGTGGCTGGAGATGAAGCTGCCGAATGAGGAAGCCCGTGCGCAAATCCTCACCCGCCACGTCGCCGAATTGCCCGAAGAAGTGCGGCAGGTGGACGTGGCGGCCTTGGTCCCGGCGACCGAAGGTTTCACGGGCGCTGATCTCAAGCGTCTAATCGAGGACGGCAAAGCCCTCTACGCCTATGACAAAGTCAAGCGCTTTGAAATGAAAGAGCCTACCGCCTACTTCCTCAAAGCGGTGGAGGGCGTGCGGGAAAACAAGCAACGTTTTGCCGAGGCCGAAGCGCAATCCATGCTGAAACCGAAAGCGTCCTCGGCAAGTTTCGCCAGATTTGCCATGCGCGGCATTCGCGCCAGCGGCGGCGGAAACCAGTGAGGCGGTGCGAATGTTGAGGTTGATTCCTCTGTGAAAAATGAACACCAAAGATTTTTTGCGCCTGGGCGTTCCCTTGGGCGAGGCCACTCGCCGGGCGACGGATTTCGTCGCCAAATTCATCCTCCGCGGCGGCGATAAGGCGCGCCTGCGCGAGGAAGTCGCGGCCATTGTCGCCCATCCGGCGGCCTTCACGGGTGACCCGTTGCGCGGGGAATTGGCCCGGGCCTTGTTGGAAGCGCCGCCTCCGCCGCGCGCCGAGCCTGTCAAGTATCGGCAATGGGGCCAGGGTCTGGAGCACGAAGCGATCATGCAGATGGAACGGGCCTGTTTGCTGCCGGTGGCGGTGGCGGGCGCCCTCATGGCCGACGCCCACGTCGGCTACGGCCTGCCCATCGGCGGCGTGCTGGCCACGGAAAACGCCGTCATCCCCTACGCCGTCGGCGTGGACATCGCCTGCCGCATGAAAATGACGGTGCTGGACCTGCCCGTCCGCGATTTGCAGCAAAAGCCCGATCGCCTCACCCGCGCGATCGAGGCGGAGACGCGCTTTGGCGTCGGCGCCAACTTCCAACAACGCCGCCGCCATGAAGTATTGGACGCGGATTGGTCGGCCAGTCCGATTACCCTCCAGCACAAGGACCGCGCGTGGTCGCAATTGGGCACCAGCGGCAGCGGCAATCATTTTGTCGAATTCGGCCTGTTCACCGCGCATGGCAGAATTGAGAACCTGGAGCCGGGCACATACGTGGCGTTGCTCTCCCATAGCGGCAGTCGCGGCACGGGCGCGGCGGTGTGCGATCATTATTCGAAGCTCGCCTTCGCCCGCTTCAAGGATTTGCCGGGCGAGTTGAAGCGCCTGGCGTGGCTGACGCTGGATTCGCAGGAAGGGCAGGAATACTGGGCGGCGATGGAGCTAATGGGAAGATACGCGGCGGCGAACCACGCGCTCATCCATCAACACATCGCGTCGAACCTCGGCGCGCAAGTGCTGCTGGATTTGGAAAACCACCACAACTTCGCCTGGAAAGAACGGCATCTCATCGGCGGCGTGGAACGTGAAGTCGTCGTGCATCGCAAAGGCGCCACGCCGGCGGGCCAGGGCGTGCTGGGCATCATTCCCGGTTCGATGGCCTCGCCGGGTTTCGTGGTCAGCGGCAAGGGCAACGCCGAATCGCTCAACTCCGCCTCGCACGGCGCGGGCCGGGCCATGAGCCGGAAGGCCGCCCATGAAAAATTCAACTGGAAGGAGGTGCATCGTCTTCTCCGCGAGCGCGGCGTAACCTTGCTTTCCGCCGGCCTGGACGAAGCGCCGATGGCCTACAAAGAAATTCGCGCCGTGATGGCCGCGCAGCAAGACCTGGTGACGATCCTCGGCCAATTCGATCCCAAGCTCGTCAAAATGGCCCCCAGCGGCGAGCGCCCGGAAGATTGACGGAGATGATCGCCCTTCCCGTATGGAAACGTGAATTGGAAGAGCACGGCTTCGCCATCGTGCCCGAAGTCCTGCCCACGCGCGCCGTGGACGCATTGGCTGCACAAATGGCGCCCCTTCCCGGTCACGCCATGCGTCTTTTGGTGCAATCGGTTCCAGCATTTAAGGAAATGGCGGATAGCTCCGCCGTCCGGGCGTTGGTCGAACAGGTGCTCGGGCCAAATGCGTTTGTGGCCCGAAGCATCTTCCTGGATAAAACGCCGCAAGCTAACTGGAAGGTAGCGTGGCACCAAGACTTGACCATCGCCGTGCAGACCAAAATAGAAGTCCCGGGATTCACGGCGTGGTCGGTGAAAGAGGGAGTGGCGCATGTCCAGCCTCCGGTTTCGGTTCTCCAACGAATGCTCACGCTGCGCCTGCATCTGGACGATTGCGACGGATCGAACGGCGCGCTCCAGGTTTTTTCCGGCTCGCACACCGCAGGAAGATTGGACAGCGATACAATCGCTCGATGGCGAACGGAAAAGCAGCCGACGACATGTGCTATCGCGCGCGGCGGAGCGTTGCTGATGCGCCCCCTATTACTGCATGCCTCCTCCACTGCGCGCGAGCCAAAACACCGTCGCGTGGCGCATCTGGAATTTGCCGCCGATTCCCTGCCGTGCGGCCTTAAGTGGTCCGTCCAATGCGCGTAAAAGTGAAGGTAGCCTAAATGTAACGCAACCGTTCCCGGTGAATGAAGGCCAGCGCGGCTACCAACCGCAGGCTGTCCGCATCGCTATCGATGAACACATACCACTGATAGTGAGTCTGGAGATGAACCTGGATTCGGGCACCACCTTCAGAGTTACCTTTGAAGTTGCCAGTGAACAGCGGCATATGAAACGTCCATTTTGGCTGGCCTGCGAAGTCCATTCTATACTTGTTCAGCAGAATACTTCGCTGCCTGATTCTACAGACGGGCGCGCCATCTTCGAGCATGACGAATCGAGCCCCCGGAAGCCTCCGTTCGCATTTGATCCTGATCAACTCCTTATCCGTCTTGTCATAAACAACAAAATCGGGCAAACGACAAAATCCCAGCCGAAAAAGGCGACGATGATTGAAACGCGGCGTTTGGACCAGCCAGACAATCTCGCCTCTAGAATCGTAAATCTTGCCGTTGCCCTTGTGACTGCATAGAAAGCAGTATTTGCCGCGTTCAATAGGCTGGTTCTGCCGGGAGATCGCCTTTTCCTTTGGTGCCGGAAGCGAGTTTAGGAAATGTATTACAGCAAAGAAGTCTGCCGTTCCCAGCATGAATGGATTAAACTCGAATGTGCGCCCGTTGGCTCCTATTGAAAGTTGCGGACTCCTCTGAATCATGCCCTCTTGTATCCACTCAATATCTGCATAGTAAATTTTTGTGGTTCGTCTCTGAAGCAAGCCGGTTGGGAGCAAAACAGCGTCCTGTCCCAACTCAAGAAATCGTGGGAACGCAATCCGACGCACCGTGAACACCAAGCCCCCGACCGTAAGCAGCGCGCCTAGTCCAAGAAATCCAAAAGAAGCCCAATGAATACTCGCAAGAGAGAACAAAAAGACGCCCATTGCAATAAACCAAAAGGTGAGCCGCCACTGCGGATTGTATGGATATCGGTGTGGTAGATCCATGATGTGCAAATATGCCCGGCACTGGACGACAGTTCGAATACTCGGTATCACCTTTCTGCTTGATCATTGTGAGTTTATTTGGCTTTGCCATGGATGTCCAGTGTCGCGATGTCACGGGATGTCATGGGCCGCGAGATAGTGGGCATGAAGGGACTTGCAACCCCAAGGCCCGAAGGTAAAGCCTCGCTTGGACGGCGGCTTCGATATAAACAACGGCATGACCTATCAACGAGAAATCCAGGTTCAAACCACCGGACATAAAGAGATGCACGACCTCACCGACGAGGTGGCCCGGATCGTGAACGAATCAGGCGTGCGCTCCGGGGTGGTTCATCTTTTCAACGTCGGCAGCACCGCCGCGATTGGCACCATTGAATTCGAGCCGGGTCTCCAGGAAGACCTGCCCCATATATTGGACAAACTTTTTCCGCCGAGCCGCGACTACGGCCACGAACGCGCCTGGCACGATGGCAATGGCCATTCACATTTGCAGGCGACGATGCTTGGGCTCTCTCTCACCGTGCCCATCAGAGATCGCAAACTCGTGCTGGGCACGTGGCAGCAAATCTTCCATCTCGAGTGCGACATCAAACCGCGGCGGCGCACGATTGCGATCACGGTGATGGGCGACTCGTGACTATCCGGCTATCAATCGCGTCGTTCACCACCCGCTCGATCACCGGCCGAGCGACGCACGACCGCCTTGCGCGGCTTGCGCCGCCTTCAATTCCGCCTCGCGCACCTGCACTTCGGCTTGGGCGGCTTCGGCTTCTGAGCTGGGAACCGCGCCTATCTTCATCAACTGCGAGACGCGCCGCAAAGCATGCTGCGCCGCCGCCAGCCTCGCTTGAGCGACGCGCACATCGTCTCCCTCGAGTTCGGCCTTCAGTACGTCCACTTTGTCCTGCGCCGCTTCGAGATGAGCCGTGGGAATCAGACTCACCTCGCTCATTTGTTTAAAACTGGCAACTAGGTCTTCGGCCTGGGTGAGTTGGACACGAAGCACATCCGGGTTGCGTCCTATCGTCAGGATTCCGACGGCGGAACTGGTTTTGGGTGCGTCGCCGTTTTGCACCAACTTGTAGCGAATCTTCACGCTGGGCGGGTTGTTCGTGAAGCCGGTGACTTGCAAGAGTCCCTCGACTCCGTCACGCGTCGAAAATGCAATGGGGTGCATGAAATTGGTTACGCCAAGCCACATTGCAAAAGGTTTATCTTTCAGGAAAAAGTCGGGCACGTCGTTGGACTGGCCGTGAAATTGCGCCGCCTTGAGATCATTCCAAATATTAGTCACACCCACCAATGAACCAACGAGAGGAGGCCTCTTGAGGGGCCAGCCGTGCCGAACGGAGTAGGCTTCCAATTCGGCCTTGGAGCGGAAGTCGGGAATCTGGCTTTGTGGAACTGTGTCGTACGGGAATGGGAATGTTCCTGTCTCAAAGGTCGAGATGCCAAGGGGCACATATTGCTTATCGGAGCTGAAACAGAAGCCGATGTCCACCCCGTTTTCCCTCACCCATTGCAGAAAGGCGGAGGGAGGCGTTGACTCATGCAAATCCCCAACCTCGACGAACGAATGGCGCAAGACCTCGCCGGTGCGCAAGACCAGGAAATCACACTCCTTCCCATCGATCATTAAAGTCCGTTCGATTACAGGACCGAAGGACCTGGTTGAATGGAAAGTCATTCTGCTTTCTTCGGCGGCTTCGGCCTTGGTTCCAAAATACACGTCGGCGAAATTTGCCCCATCGGCATACATCGCCACATGCGGCAGACCAGGAACAAGGTGCGAACGGATCAAAGCAAAATCACCTCGTCCTTTGGCAATCTGCGTCTGCTGCTCGGCATCCTCAGTCACGCTTCGGTTGGTTGTTCGGTTGGTTGAAGTGATGTAAAGCGCGAGCGTTGCCTGATCATGGCTGGCCAGGTTGTAATGGCCTTTGACAGCGATCCAGTCGGGAGATCGATCGACGGAGGTGATTGCAATCGAATCGCCATAGGGAAAGTCCGTTTGGCCAATGTAAAAGCGTCCTGTTCCTTCGGCGCTTTTGGAATGTTCCTCCTGAATTTGGTCGGGTCGAAGCAAACTTCCCATTCCGAGATAGCCGATGATCGCCCTATGCTCGGCAAAGATCAGGGCCAGCACCACCGCCCAAACGGCGCATAGTTTCCACAGATTCCTGCGTTTAAGCGAAAAAAGCCGAACGTGTTCTGATTTAATTTGAGCGTCCTCGAGTTGGCTGCTATTTGGGGCAGACGTTCCGGCAACCGTTTCCACCGCAGTCTTGATCTCGCTAGCTTGCTGGTAGCGGAGTTCTGGATTCTTCTCCAACGCGCGCAACACCACTTCATCAAGCCGAATGTCAATATGAACTTTCCTGGACGGCGCCTCGAGGCGTTGGCCGGGCAATTCGCCGGTGAGCATTTCGTAGAAGACAACGCCGAGGGAATAAATGTCGGCGCGGCTATCCACATGCTGCGGATCCGTCTTCTGTTCGGGTGCGCTGTAGCCAGGCGTGCCAACGGTGCTTTGCGTGGCGTTTTCGGGCGCGGCGTATTCGCCGGTTTTACCGCCCCGCTCAACCGACCCCAGCATTTTGGCGATGCCGAAATCGGCGACCTTCACGCGGCCGTCTTTGTCGAGCAGCAGATTCTCCGGTTTGATGTCGCGGTGGACAATGCCCCGGTCGTGGGCGAATTGCAGCGCGTCGCACAGCGGCGGGACGATGGCCAGCGCCTCCTCCGGGGTGAACTTCCGCGCGCGCAAAAGCTGGCGAAGATTCACCCCGTCCACAAATTCCATCAACAGGAAATAGAATCCGCCCGCCTGTCCGAAATCATGAATTGTCACGATGTTCGGATGGTTCAAGGCCGCCAGCGCCTGCGCTTCGCCCGTGAAGCGCTCGGCGAATTTCCCGTCTCCCACACGCTCCGGCGCGAGGAGTTTGAGCGCCACGAAACGTTTCAGGGTCTTTTGCCGCGCCTTGTAAACGACGCCCATGCCGCCACGTCCGAGGCATTCGAGGATTTCAAGCTGCGGAAAGTGCGGCGCGAGTTCCTCCGGCGCAAGCGTTTTCTGCGCCGCGGCCGCCTCCGCGCCGGGCTGCGTCGGCGCCATTGCCTCGGCCATCAGACAGCGCGGGCACAAGCCACCCGTTGCGGCCGAAGGCAGGGCCGAGCCGCACTTTGGGCAGGAGTTCGAAGCTGGAATTGATTCGTTCATACCATGTCCTGACGCGAAGACTTGGTTAGGTTACCAAGATTCTTAACTCAGCTTCCCAAGGCCGCGAACAAATCGCGCATCTCCGCCGCGACCAGAGCGGGGTTTTCAAGGGTGCCGGCCACTTCCGCCTTCAGCAACTGGCGAAAGCGGCGTTTCAATCGATGCACCGCGACCTTCAGCGCGTTGGCGTTCATGCCGCCACTGGAGGCCAGTGCGGTCTGATCGCCACGCGCGGCATCGCCAGTAAGCCACGGTTTGACTTGCTCGAAGAATTCCAGGCGACCGTCAGCGGCGCATTCGCTTCGGAGCGATTCCAGCGCCCGCGCCACCACCGTCAGCGCCCATTGCCGGTCGAAGGCCGCGTCGGGCGACAACACGCCGGCATCGGCCACCGAGCGAGCCTCGCCGGCATCGGTGTCATTGAGAGAAATATTTTCCACGCCGCCGCCGCGTTTCAATCGGCGCCCCGCCTCACGGTGATGTGACAGAAAGTGCTTCACGGCGCCGAGCAGATACGAACGAAACCGCCCGCGCTCCTGCTCGGCGTGGGCGATGGCGCCGCCCGCCAGCATGTTTGCGAAGAAGTCATGCGCCAGTTCGCGCGCGGCATCCCCGTCCCGCAACTCGCAGCGGAGGAAGGCGGCCACCGGTTCATAGTAGGCGTGGCACAGTTCGGCCAGGGCACGGCGGCCCTCTGGAGAGTCGGCTTTCGCCCGGCTGACCTGCGTCCACCGTGTCGTCCGAAAATCCTCGACCGGCACTTCCGGCCGGGGCGGGTGCGGCGTCGGTTGTGTCGGCTCAGCGGTCATCACAATTTGGATAGATCATGCCACCGTTGCCTGACGTTTTGGAAGGGAAAGGTTACGCGCCTTTCGGTCGCGGAATCGGGAGAACTGGCTCAAAGTTTTTGGCGGCTTTCCCCTGTTAGCGGGCTTATATTAGTGATTAGAAGATGAATGACAGCCAGAAATTGCTCGCCGATTACGTTGCCAATGGCTCCGAACCGGCCTTTCGCGAACTGGTCACACGCTACGTGGACCTGGTGTGTGCCACGGCGAATCGGCTGGTCGGCGGGGATGCCGATCTGGCGCAGGACGTGGCCCAAACGGTTTTCGTGGATCTGGCGCGCAAGGCGCACACCCTTTCCCCCGATGTCATGTTGGGTGGATGGCTGCATCGCGACACCTGCTTTGCAGCGGCCCATCTGATGCGAGCCGAGAGGCGCCGCCAATCCCGTGAAAGACAAGCCGTGACCATGAATGACATCCAAGACCACTCGGCGGGCAACCTGGCCCGGGTCAGGCCGCTTCTTGACGAAGCCATCAATCAACTTGGGGCGGAGGATCGCGCGGTGATTTTGCTGCGCTTCTTTGAACAACGCAGTCTGGGCGCGGTGGGCGAAGCCTTGGGCAGCACGGAAAACGCCGCCCAGAAACGCCTCAGCCGCGCATTGGAAAAGTTGCGCGGTCTCCTCAAACATCGAGGCCTGGCTCTTTCCGCGGTTGCCTTGGGCACGGTGCTCGCGAGCGAAGCCGTCACGGCTGCCCCCGCGGGATTGGCCGTCAGCCTTTCCAGCGCTGCGCTCGTTACGGCGTCAGCGGGAACCGAAACCGCATGCACTGCCTTGAAATTTATGGCCGTCACAAAACTCAAAGTCGCTGTCGTCAGCGCCATCGTCATCGCCAGCGTGGTGACCCCACTGTTGGTTCAACGCCAGGCACAAGCCAGAATGCGTGATCAGGATCAATTGTTACGTCAACACAAGGAGCAGTTGGCGCAACTCGCCGCTGAACACGATCGGCTTAAAACCGCGCAAGCGAATGATTCGGCTCAGAGAGCGCAGTTGGTGGAGTTGCTCCAACTGCGCGGGGAAGCAGAATTGCTTCGCAGCCAGGCCAAGGACGTGGACGCGCTCCGGGAGGAGAATCGCCGGCTGCGACCGCCCGCAACACCCTTGTCGTTGACGCCCTTGCAGCAAAGGGAACTTGGCTGGGCCAAATCGGAATCCGCGCAGGCTTGGGTGCGCGCCTTCATCTCGTTTGCCCAAGCCAACCAAGGCCGGCTTCCAGACAGTTTCGCGCAAGCCGAGTTTTATTGGCCCACCAATTTCCCTCAAGGGACCGGCGTGACGGCCGATGAGTTTGAAATCCTCTACCAAGGCACGCTCGATTCGCTCACCAACCTGGACCCAAATCTTGAAGTGGTTTTGTTCCGGGAAAAGAGCCTCTGGCCATTAGTCAACGGCGATGGCAGCGTGAAGATGGGTAGAATTGACGGTATGGCCGATGGCGTTGCCCAATATGGATCCGTTCCCGCTGGCACTCTCGACAATGGTTATTTTAGCGACTATGAAAATTCTCACATGGCTTCGCCAGACGGCCCATGAATAGGAATGCGTTCAAATTCGGTCTCGTCGGGGCAATCGTGCTTGCCAGCCTGAGCTCGATTTTGCTCATTGAGCGTCACGCTCAATCGCATTGTCGCGAGCAGGAAGAGTTGTTGCTGGAGCAAGCTTGGAAAATGGCGGTGTTGACGGCGGAAAACCAAAGTCTGGCAGAAATAGTGGCTCAACAGACGAACTCTGTTCTTTCCCGGGATGAATTCAGGGAGTTGCTGAGGCTGCGGGGCGAGATCGGGCCACTGCGACAGAGCGCGCGCGAATTAGCGGCGCTCCAGTTGACCCATCGGGAATTGCTCGCGGCCATCAAAAACCGGGAATTGCCCCAGGAGGAATCCGCCTTGGCGTATTGGCCGAAGGAGCAATTAACGCCGGCGGGCTACGCCGAGCCGGACTCAGCATTGCAAACGGCCCTCTGCGCCATGAGCCGGAATGATACCAACGCGCTACTGAAGAGCGTGACCTCCGAAACCGGGTCCACGCTTGCCAGCGGTAAATTTCCAGGCGACAGCGCTGCTGAGAGAATTTCAGCGGCGACCAAAATGGCGTGTGATTCATTGACGCCGGCCAGCGGATTCTACCTCGTCGGGCAAGAGTTGTATTCCCCGGATCAGGCGACACTGAATGTTTATTTCGAAGGCGAAAGCGCGACTCGCCAGTTCGTTCTAAAACAAATTGGCGGCGAGTGGAAACTCAATGGCATCTACCCGCCCGGACTGGACGTCGCCGGGGGACCAATGACTTGGCCCTGATTGGTGTCAATAAGCGCTTTGAGAAATCGCCACGGCAACAGAATTGTCCAAAAAACCCCAATCCGACCGTTGCAGTTTAGCTGGAAAACGGCCGGACCGCCTGTACAATGCGAAGCAAAATATGAAAACGAATAGTGGGAGCAAAAGCGAAGGAACGTCTTCGCTGGCCGAGGCCATTGCCGCGCATCGGTTCGTCGCGAAGATGAAACCCGAACATCTGAGCAGGTTGGTGGACGTGGCGATGTTCAAACAGTTCAAGGTGGATGAAATTATTTTCAGGGAAGGCGATCGGGCTAATCGCTTTTACCTGATTTGCCAGGGCAAAATCGCCCTGGAAACCTCCCGCGACAACGAAGCCGCCCCGCTGATTCAAATGCTCGGCGAAGACGAGGTGCTGGGCTGGTCTTGGCTTTTTCCACCTTATTACTGGCATTTTACCGCGCGCGCCGTTGAGCCGGCGAAGGCGATTTTCTTTTACGGCACCCGCCTGCGTGAAGAGTGTGACGACGACCCGGCTTTCGGTTATGATCTCATGAAACGCGTGGCCGCGGTTGTCATCAAGCGGCTGCAGATCTCCCGCGCGCAATCACTGCAATTGCAACTCGAAGCGAGCCGGAGAGTTTCGCCAAATTAGAAACTACGGCTGCTTGTAAATCACACCGTCTTTCATGACGAAACGCACGTCCCGCAACGCCTGGATGTTCGTGGTGGGGTCGCCCGGGACGGCGATCAGGTCGGCCAGCATTCCCGCGCGGATTGCTCCCAACTTATCCTCCATTCGTACAATCCTGGCATTGGTTAACGTCGCCGCCAGAATGGCTTGGGTCGGGCTCATACCCCCTCGCACCATCCATTCCAACTCGCGATAGTTGGTGCCATGCGCAAAAACTCCGACATCACTGCCGGCGCCGATGGTGACTTTGTTATCCAACGCGAGTTTGAAAGCATGGAGCGCCGTCTGCATTTCAGCAGTGGCCGCACTTACGCCGGGCTTGTAGCCATGAAAGTATTCGGCCATGGCCTCAACGGCGGTGAGCGTCGGCAGGTAACCCACCCCTTTGGCTGCCATTTGGCGGAAAACTTCCTCGGTCCCCCCGAAACCATGTTCGATGGTATCGACTCCAGCCTCGACGGCCCGCCGCATCCCTTCGGCGGTGGTGGCGTGGGCCGCCACTAGACGGCCGGCGGAATGGGATTCCTCCACCAAAGCCCGGAGCTCCTCGACGCTAAAGGTGGGGCCTTGCTTGCCCGCCGGGCCGCGGCCGTAATCGGCATAGACCTTGATCCAGTCCGCGCCCATGCCCGCCTGCTCACGCACCGCCTTCAGGATTTCGGGAATTCCCGAGACTTCCTGCGCCCCTTTGGGGAGAAAGACGTTCTCGGCATAGCCGCGGGGTCCGGGACCATAGCTGGCAGTGGCCACGATGGCCTTGGTGACCACCAGCAGGCGTGGACCGGGAATCAGCCCCTCCTCGATCGCGCGCTTGATGGACAGGTCTGAATACCCGGCCCCTTCAGTGCCCAAATCGCGAAGCAAGGTGAAGCCGGCCAGCAGTGTATCCTTCACGTGCAAAACCGCTTCGACCGAACGATAGGCGACCGGCTCCTTGAGGACTTGGTCGTCCCAGGAGGCTTCGTTGTAAGGGTGGAGAAAAATATGCGAGTGAATGTCCATGAGGCCGGGGAGCAGGGTCATCTCGGCCAACGCAATAATCACCGCGTTGGCGGGTGCTTGAATCTGCGCGGCAGGACCGACCGCGGCGATCTGAGGGCCGGTCACCAGCACAGACCATCCGGCGTGCGTCTGGCCATTTGCCGTGTCGAAGACCAGGGCGGGGTTGAGCAGAAAGGACGCGGCCACAGCCTTGCGATCCGGCGTCCCTTCGGCCTCAGCCCCCGCCATGCATCCCGCCAGCAAAGCGAACAAAACGAAGTCGAGCCAAAAAATCTCCGCGTTCACGATAACCGAGACTCGCCTTTCATGCCGACAATGTCAAGCGCACTGGGGCGCAAGGGCATCGTTCCAACTCCGGCAGACCCATGAACTCGGGCACGGCAGCCTTGACCTCTGAACCCTAGGCTGTATGTCGTTGCTCGGCGATTTCGCACAACGGCATCTGGGTCTCGACCAGGAGCTGCGCAATTTTGTCCACCTGCCGCCTCGTACCCGGCTTGCTCGAAATTGACCGCGACACTCGACAGGGGCGGGTCCGACAATCCGCAGACCACATCGTCATTGTCCACCCCGACGATGCCGATTTGCCCCGGCAGCGAGACGCCGGCCAACTTGCAAGCCTCCACCACTTGGCGGGCGCGGTCGTCGTTGCAAGCCATCAGACCCAGAGGTTTAGTCAACGATTGCAGCCATCGCGACATGGGGACGCGCTCTTGCAGCCAAGATGAACTTTCTGACGTTCGCGCAAGCGAAAAGTCGCAGCAATCAAAGCCGGCCTTCCGGATGCGATTAGAAAAGCTCTGTCGGCGGAGTTGAGAACACGACACATCCTTGCCGGCTTCCAGGACCAAGGGCCATGGTGATGAGCATAATTGGCAATCCCGCGCAACAAGGAGCGACCCGAGCCGCGCGATGAATCCACCAAAAGGAGAACTTTTGGGATTCTCGACATAGATTGTTCTATGTCTAAATGCGCCTTCTGATCCCTAAACCCGACATGGAAGTCGGGCATCAGGCCGAAATCATCCGATCATAGCGAAGAGAATCAAGGTCGCCAGGGGACCCCATCCATGCCGTTTGTCATGGTGTGCTTTTCTGCGTCCCGATGCGCAAGACAGTGAGCGAGTTGCCGGGGAAGACGTGTTGGAAGTCGGGACCTCCGAGGCTCAAGGTTTGAGTCTTCGGCGAAACTTTGTCGGGCGCGTGCAGGGAATTTTCGTCGGCCGCATTTTCCGAGCAGAGCACGATGGCTTGAGCGCTCCGAGGCAGATTGCTCGCGCCTTTGAGGTGGACGGCGGTGTCGATGCCTTCGGCGCTGGCATTGACAACCTTCAGAATCACGTCGCCAGTGTGGTCGTCATGCGACGCAGAGGCGTAGAGCGCCTTGACGGGATCTTGGTCTGCGTAGATCACGTCATGGACCAACTGACCGTCCAGCGAGCATTTTACTCTCTTGCCACTGACTTCAACGCGGATGTCATACCAGCGCCCGGTTTGGATTGCCCGGGTTTCGGGTCAATCGTGCCGCCGTATTCAATGGCGTTCTGCGTGTTGCCCCAGCCGCCGACATTCCACCAGGTGCGGTCTTCGTCATTGGCGACGTGGAACAAAATCAGGAATCCTTCCTTGCCGCCTATTTTGCGTGCCTTGAGCGTCAGCGTGTAATCTGCCCACGACTTGTCCCCGGCAATGGCACGGACGAATTCTCTTTCGACGCTCTGCTGCAATGCGCCGTCTTTGACGGACCAATGACCGTCGCCGAGCATCTTCCAGCCATTTGAATCATTCGAGAAATCAGATGCGAGCAGGATTTTGCCGTCCGGCGCTGTGACGTGGAGGTCCTTGAATTCCGCTTCCGTGTTCCAGGTGCCGACGCCGATCATGCCTGCGAGTTTGCCTGCGACTTGAGCCAGCGGTGTATTCACTTTGACAGGCAGTACGACGTCGCCACGATTTTCGCTGAACATCTGTTGCACATAATAGCTGGGCAGGCCGTACCACCCAGAACTGTCGAAGTTGATGAGGTCGGGGTTCCACGCGCGATGATTCAAATTCACCAGCAACGGCGCGTAGCTGGCCATGATGACTTGATCGGAATTGCGCTCGAGGCCGGTCATGAACGCGGCTTCGCCGATGGCGCCGCGCAAATTACCCTTGCCGGCGTTTTGAGTGACAGCGTATTCGCCGACGAAAACTTTGGGGCCGGTTCGATTCTTGTGGTCATATTGGGTGGCGTGGCGCATGAACCATTCTGGAGTGTCGTAGTAATGGTCATCCACAACATCTGGCGGGCAATCGCCATAATCTCCCCAGCCATCGGCCACCAATCGCATGTTGGGATATTTCTCCTTGATGGCTTTATAGAACAGCGGCCAGCGTTCGAAATAGGCGGGACCGTTGGCATTTTCGTTGCCGATTTCCATGTAGGCCAAATTAAACGGCGCCGGATGCCCTGCTGCAGCCCGGCGTGAGCCCCAAACAGAGTTGGCCGGACCGTTGGCGTATTCAATGGCGTCGAGCGCGTCCTGGACCCATTCCCCCATGCGATCAAGAGGGACGACTTCGTGATGGGACATGCCGATGTTGATGCAGAAAAGCGGGGTCGCGCCGAGGTCTTCGGCCATTTGCAGGTATTCGAAAAAGCCGAGGCCGTGGGTGGCCTGGTAACCCCAGATGTTCCAGAGCGGTTCGCGCACGTCGATGTTGCCAATGGTCCGCTTCCAATGATTCATGTGGGCAAAGTCATCTCCCTCTACCCAGCAGCCACCGGGAAAGCGCAGGAAGGACGGATGCAAACGATCGAGCGATTCAGCCAGATCGGGACGAAGGCCGTGATTCTTCCACGTTTTTTCCGGTATGAGAGAAACCATGTCGAGGTAGAATGCGCCCTTGCCGGCGGTGGAGATTTGCAGGCGCGCCTTTGGATCGCTGGCGACGGGTGTCAACTCCAGTGTGTGGTAGCGCCATTCGTGGCCGAGGCCAGTGACTTCCCTTTTGGCCAGTTCGTTGCCGGAGGCGCTGAGCATGCGCACGGTCAGCGGCCCGGAAAAGCCCTCGACGGCGCGCGCCGCGAGTTTGAAGGCGTATGTGTCCCCTTTGATGAGGTTCATCCCCCAGTAGCCTTCGTTTTCCAAGGCGACTGAACCATCGACTGTAACACGCAGACTATGGCGATTGAATGGATTGAGGGGGCGGCTGGAATCGATAGCAATCGTGCTTTTGCCGCCATTGGCATCGGAAACCGTCCAGAAGTCGGGTTGGTCAGCATCCTCGAAGGATCGGTTGCGGACCAGTTCGGGATAGATACCGCCGTCGGCGGAAAGGTTGATATCCTCAAAGAAAATGCCCCATAAAGCGGGTGAGATAGGGTGACTTGGTTTGTCAACATCGACCGTCAAGCTGGCTTGGGCGAAAACGCCGTAGGCGAAGGCGCCCAAGGACGCTACCAGAAGGATGAGCTTCCAGCGGGGAGTGTGCATTGCATGATTCATGGTTCGTGCTTTAGTCAAAATGTTAGTTAAGCGTCTGCGATGACGCGACATCGTGCTATCAGTAATTGCGCCAATCAGCAACAAAACCCGGCTGGCATTCGCGCCGGTGGCAAAGAATCTATTGCCGCGCCTCCTGCAGGAGGATGCGGGCGAAGACCCAATCGAACCAAAAGCCTTGCGTGCCGCTGCCTGCTTCCAAATCCTTGCTGAATGTGTCTTGGATAGACTGACGACCTTGGCGGAGTTCGCTGAGTGCTTCGTCCCGCTGACCATTCTGGTACAAAGCCAGGGCGAGTTCCACGTGCGCTGTCGCCGCTCTGGGGGCATTGATTTGCGGACAGGCCACGCAGCGTCTGGACCACTCGATACTCCTCGGCGAGGCGACGCTTCGCCAAAACGCGGTCGGTCGCCCGCAAACTTCGGCAAATATTCTTGCCATTGCTCTGGAAACGGGCATAGTAAACGCCGCTTGAAGTATATCGGAACAGATTTCGGCCACGCGGCGAAATTTGCCGTTGCGGGTATGCGCTTCAATTTACCCGTGAAAGGGAGTCGTGAAAATGAAAAATCGCAGGTTTTTATTGTTCATGTAAGTAATTGCAGTTAAACTGGTTGGGGTCGTAGCTCAGTTGGTAGAGCGTCTCGTTCGCAATGAGAAGGTCAGGGGTTCGACTCCCCTCGGCTCCACCACCCGATTCTCCTAGTCGCAAGCACCTGCGAAATAAAGCCGCCGGCCACTTTCCCTTGCGATCCGGGCGCGCCTCGGCGATTATCAGCCATGAAAAGTCGCCGCGCCAGAAAGACCACGCAGGCCGAAGAATCGCAGAGCGGGAGCGAGCACGAATCCGAAAGGAGTCGGCGAAAACCGAGCCTTAGCAACCGCGGCCTTGCCGAAGGCCGCCAACGCAAGTCAATGCAGAAAAACATGATGCACGATGCCACTGAGCGTTTGTCCTCTCGGGGCCGGCCCGGCGGGTGGTGGAACGTGCTTTGTTGTTTCTTTCTCCTGGTCATCTGCCCAAGGAATGGAATGGCCGCTGATTCTTGGCCTGAATTTCGCGGCCCCGGCGCTCAGGGTATCTCCACGGCGACCAACGTTCCGGTGAGTTGGAGCGCCACCAGCAACATCGCGTGGAAAGTTGCCGTTCCCGGCAAGGGTTGGTCGTCTCCGGTGTTGGCGGGCGGTAAAATCTATTTGACCACCGCTTGTCAAACAGAGGGAAGCGGCGAAGTTTCGCTTCGCGTCATTTGCCTCAGCGCGGCCGATGGCCGGACGCTTTGGAACGTCGAGGCGATTCATCCCGATTCTTCCGTCTTGATCCCAGGACACATGAAAAACAGCCTGGCCAGTCCAACTCCGATCATTCATGGTGACCGACTTTTCGCGCATTTCGGGCACATGGGAACAGCGTGCCTGACTCTGGATGGAAAAGTTTTGTGGCGGCAGCAGGCACTTAAGTATTCGCCGGTGCATGGCAACGGCGGCTCTCCCTTGCTCGTGGATTCCGCATTGGTCTTTAATTGCGATGGCCTGACTGATCCCTTTGTGGCGGCGTTGGATGCCAAAACCGGCAACGTAAAGTGGAAAACGCCCCGCGATACGCAAGCCAAGAAAAAATTCTCCTTCAGCACTCCGCTGTTGGTGGACCGCGGCGGCTCGAAGCAAGTGGTCAGCGCCGGAAGCGGTTTCGTGGCGGGTTATGACCCGGTTGACGGCCGCGAGCTTTGGCGGTTTCGATACGGCAATGGTTATTCAGTCGTCCCCCGGCCCGTGCTGTCGGGCGATTTGCTTTTCATCAGTTCAGGATTTGATTTACCCATTCTGTATGCGATCAGGCTTGACCGTGCAAGTGGGGACATCTCCTCAAACAATGCCGCATGGAGATACGCCAAACAAGCGCCGAACACGCCTTCGATGCTGGTGGTGGGCCGGGAACTTTACTTTGTGTCGGATGCGGGTATTGCTTCCTGTTTGGATGCGCAAACGGGAGCGGTCCATTGGAGCGAACGACTGGAAGGCGATTTTTCCGCCTCGCCGATGTATGCGGAGGGCCGGATTTACTTTCAAAATGAAGCAGGCTCCGGTTTTGTGATCAGGGCCGGGGCCCGGTTTGAACTCATTTCAAAAAACGATTTGGGAGAGCGTTCGCTGGCTTCCTATGCCGTCGCGGACAATCAATTGTTCATTCGCACCGTTGATCATTTATGGGCCATTAGGAATTGAACGGTTATGCCACAAAACAGAGCCCTGGTTCCCGGCAGTCACATATGGTGTTGACACCGACGCCGATGGGTTTGCCTCGTGGAGAATGGTTGTCTCGGGGGATAGCATTTATGGAGTGGCTGACAGCGGCGGAGCTGACGGAGAAGGAGCAGTATTCCGGCTCAAAGCTGCCCCATTTTGCACAATTTCGCCGATTTTCCTTTCGTTAGCAACCGAATTCCCCTAATATGCGGCGGTTTAATTAACGGTTACGCTTTTATGAAAGACAGAAATCAAACAAAGAAGCGATCTTCGCCGAAAGACTCCGGGAGTACTCCTGAAATTCACGTGATTTATACTCTCAGCAATACGATGGTGAACGATTCAACCACGGGCACATACACCGAAACTTTTCAATTTACAGACGGAGGTACAAAGGACTTTCGCACGCTCTGTATCACGGGAGGTGAACAGAGTATCACCTGGCTATGCAATTACCAGTTCGTTTTGCTTTTCCCGAGCCCCCCCGGCTGCTCTAGGCGCTTCAATGTATCATCCGGAGGAATAATTCTTTATTACGGGCAAGTCCAGGGGGACTGGGCAGGCGTTCAATGCGGCCCCACGCCCGACAGCAGTGGAAACTACAAAGTTGTCCTGACGCCAATCCAAACTAGTAAGGAGGTTGGGCCATTTGGTTACACTATTATTCCTCTTGCCTACACAACCACTACGTGCATACCCAACGGGAAGGCGACGGTTAAGCCAATCGTACGCGCGACACTCACGACCTCGTCGCTCGGGGCGCGGGGGTGACTTTCTGTTGAATGGTTGGCCGGGCAAATCGCGCTTTTGTATGGACACCGTGCGAATTTGCAAACAATGCCGGCAGCCGCTGCCTGAGAAGGCGGCAGAAGGGCTTTGTCCCCAATGCCTGGCCCAAGCCCCCTTGGGCGGCGAACCCTCCGCCGCCGAACAAAGCATCGCCCAAGAAATCGCCGAATTGGCCCCCCACTTTCCGCAATTGGAAATCCTTGACCGGCTGGGCCGGGGCGGCATGGGGGTGGTATACACGGCTCGCCAGCCGCAATTGGATCGCTTAGTGGCTCTGAAAATCCTGCCGATGGAGTCCCCAAAGCATCCTTCCTTTGCCGAGCGCTTCAGCCGGGAAGCCAAGGCCCTGGCCAAACTCAATCATCCTGGCATCGTGGACGTTTATGACTTTGGCCAGACTGGCCCGTATTATTACTTCATTATGGAATTTGTGGACGGGATGAACTTGCGCCAGTTGCTCGACAGCCAGACCGTCACGCCGCGCCAAACCCTGGAATTAGTGGTGCAGATTTGCACCGCCCTTCAATACGCACACGAGGAGGGAGTGGTCCATCGCGACATCAAGCCGGCCAACATCCTGATGAACAAAAAGGGTCAGGTGAAAATCGCCGATTTCGGCCTGGTCAAACTGCTGGGCGCCACGCCCGACACGACGTTGACCACGTCGCAGGCCGCCATGGGGACGTTCAACTACATGGCGCCCGAACAGCGCGAAAACGCCCAAGGCGTCGATCACCGGGCCGACATTTTTTCCCTGGGCGTGGTGTTCTACGAGATGCTCACCGGCGAAGTTCCGATGGGGCGCTTCGAGCCGCCCTCCAAAAAGGCGCAGGTGGACGTGCGCCTGGATGAAGTTGTCTTGCGCGCCTTGGAAAGCGAACCGGCGCGGCGTTATCAAAGCGCCAGCGAGATCAGGAGCGGGGTGGAAGCCATAACTCGGGTTCCTGCCGGCGCCACTGCGGAAATGAAGCAGGGGCCTTGGCTGGTGCTCTTGGGCGCTGCAGCACTGATGGCCATGGCGATCTGGCTCAGACCTTACGCGCCGGCGCTACTGGACTTTATTATCAAGCCCGGACCGGAGCGATTGGTGGCCCGGGCCAAGGAAAAACTTGAACAGTACGACTTTCCAGGCCTCCTCGACAGCGCGATTGGGGACCTGCGAACGGCGGTCGGGCTGGATTCCAATATGACCGATGCTCATGCGTGGCTGGGTTTGGCTTACTGGAAGCGATACAAATGGAGCACAGGTAAAGAGGATCGCTCGGACGCCTTGCGCTACTCCTCCAATGCGTTGCGGTGCAACCCGGAGTCGAAGACCGGCTGGTTTGTGCAAGGGCTTGTGGAGCAGGACGAAGAGCGGTTCACCAACGCGGCGAACTCCCTGGGCCACGCCAACACCAATGCCGGATGGGATGACGGAGAAGTGCTGATCGAGCTTGCGAAGGTCTATTGGAACTTGAAGGATATGTCCAACGCACAATATTACATCCAACGTGCCAGCAACGTGCGGGATAAGCCCTGGCATTTTTTCAACAACATGGGCGACCTCGAGTTTGGCCTGCTCCATTACCCAGACGCGGAAACAAACTTCCACGAGGCCATCAAAAGGGCGCACGACAGCCCGAAAGCATGGTTTAATCTGGGCGTGGCTATCCTAAATCAGACCAACCGGGATATCGAGGAGGCTTTAGCTTGCTTCCAAAAGTCACTGAGCTACGCAGCCACCGACGATGGATACTGGGCTCGCGGGGAATATTACCTGCAAATCGACAACTGGCTGGCTGCGGCCGCCGATTTCGAGACGGCGGCTGAGCTTAATCCATACAGGTACAATTATCCCGGACTTGCGGGTCTTGCGCTCATGCACCTGCCGGAGAAGAAAGGCGAGGCCAGGGAACATTTGAGCAAGGCCCTGCTTAAGGTGCAATCGCGGCTCAAAGACACCTGGGACCCCTTGGCGGCGGCCAACTGCGGCCTCTATCAAGCCGCGCTGGGACAAGCCGCCGACGCCTACGATACGCTCCAGCGGGCCATGAAATTATCCCCAAGCACCCAACTAGTCAGGGACAATATCGTAGCGGGGGCAGACCTCCTTGACGCGTTGTACCACCTTCCAGCCGAGGCCGCGCACCTCCGGCAATTGCTCCCAGAAAAGGATGATCACCTTTGATGCCGCAGTTAATCACCCCGTCTCTAACTAGCTGTTAGCTAGAGAGTCCCTCAAAGAGATACCCAAGCATCAGCCCGACATCGTGTTGATGGATCATTCAACTGCCTGATATCTCCGGCATTGAATGCACAGCTCAAACAACTGTTGCCTTCGGTCCAGATCAGCATGGTCACTGTGTATGAAGACACCGAAGGCATATTCAAGGCGTTGCGTGCCGGCGCTTGCGGGTACCTTTTGAAGCATTGCACCCCCGAAGAACTCGTTTCCGCCATTCGCGAGGTTCGACATGGCGGCGCGCCCATGTCACGGGAAAATGCCCGCAAGGTTATCCTCTCCTTCCAGGAACCGGTGGCCGCCACGGCGGAAGTGGAAGGTCTTTCTCCTCGAGAACGCGAAATCCTTGAATTGGTGGCAGCGGGTCTGCCAAACAAGGAGATCGCCACGCGCGCCTGCCTGACCGACGGCGCCGTGCGCTGGCATATCCGGCATGTTTACTACAAACTTCATGTCCGCTCACGAACCGAGGCCGCTCTCAAATTCTTGACGTCCCGGACGGATTAGCTTTGGGGGGATTTTGGACCCATCTAGTCATTGCGTGCGGAGAATGTAAAACCGTTGCAGAACCTCTGCGCTGACCGCATTGGTAAGAGTAATGGAGAAATTCCCGCTCGCGCCCAAGAGATTGGTCGCCGCCGGCGTCCATTGGCTCAATGGCAGGGCCAGATTCGTGCTGGTCAGCACAAGATAGGTGTTGCCGGACTGCCCGTTGGTTCCGTTAAGGACAAGATTTGCCCCCGCCACGCTCAGCCCGGCGATGCCCGGCTGCGCCGGATAAACACTGATGGCGTCCAGGCCGAGAAAACTCGGGATGTCCAGGAACCCGAACTCCAACACCGTATTCGTTCCCGTTGCCAACACCTTAAACTGCAGGTTGGTCCACCCGCTGCTCGCGGGCATATTGGTCTGGTTAAACAGTGTCGTGGCATTCCACGACACCAGAAACACATTCGGGCTTAACCCATCCGGGCTGTTCAGCCACAACGAAAGCACATACGGCTCGCCTTCGGTCGTCGCCAGTGTTTGCGAAAGATAGCTGAGGTTGGTCGCCCCCAATACCGCATAATAATTCCCAGAATGCGGAAAAACCCCATTGATCGTGTTGGTGACAAAATTATCCGCCGGATCTCCGCCGAACAGATTCCATCCCGTGAAATCCCCCGTCTCAAACCCGCCGTTTTCGACCAGCCCCAAATACACCGGCATCAGTGTCACCAGGATCGACATCGCCTCTCCGGCGAGCGGGACGCCCGCGCTGTTGGTTTCCACCACCGACGCCGCGAAATGGCCGACGGCCGTGTAGGTATGCGACGGGTTCTGCGCCGCGCTGGTTGAACCATCCCCAAAATTCCAATTCCAATTCACGACCGGATTGGTTGCGCTATCGACCGCCGCCGCGGTGAAGCTTACTGGCAGCGGGACATAGCCGCTGCTCGGATGGGCGGTGATGGCAATCCCCGCCAAGGCCTTCGTGGGCGCGGTCCCAAATGTCGAGACCCACCCGGTCGCGCCCGGCAAATAGTAAACCGTCGCGTGGCTATCACTGGCGAATACCGTCGAATCATCTGGAGGCGCATTCCCCTCGAAATAGGCCGCCGCCAGGCCGCTGCAGTAGGCAAACGCATAATCGCCCACGCTGCTGACCGCGCTCGGAATGAGGACGGTCGTCAGCGCGGTGCATTCGTTGAACGCGGAATACCCTATGCTTGTCAAGGTCGCCGGCAGCACGAAATTGGTCAGGCCAGAACAATCCTCAAACGCCGCCACCCCGATGTCCGTCAGCCCGTCCGTCATGGCTACGCTGCCCAAGTCAACGCAATCGAAGAAGCAGAGAGACTCGATGTTGGTCACGCTGGCCGATATCGCCACGCTGGTGATCGGGCATTCCTCGAACGCCTGCGAACCTATGTCCCCCACGCCGTCAGGAACGGTGAAACTGCCTGGCAGGCCGCCCGGGTATTCAATAAGGATGGTTCCAGCCTGATTATACAGCACGCCACTGAGGCTGCTAAGGGCTGAATTTCCTGCTGCCACCGTGATTGCCGTCATGTTGATACAGTTTGCGAACGGAATCTCACCCAGGTTTGTCACGCTGGCAGGGAGGACAATGCCGGTCAGGCCGTTGCAAAAAGCGAACGCCTCGTCCCCGATGCTCGTGACACTGTCCGGGATGGTGACGCTCGTCAAGAGGCCGCAACTCTCGAACGAATAATTCCCGATGTTCGTCACGCTGGCCGGAATGGTGACACCGGCCAGCTTGCAGGAATCAAACGCCTCATCTCCGATGCTCGTGACGCTGTTGGAAATTGCATACGACGTTCCAGGCTTGCCATCCGGATATTCCACCAACTCCGTCTGGCTTTTGTTGAACAGCACTCCCGCCACGCTCGTGTAGGCCGGATTGGCCGGATCCACCGTTATCGCCGGCAGAAAGTTGCAATACAAAAACGCCGCCTCACCAATACTGGTCAGCGCGGCGGGAATCATGACGTTCGTCAAGCCGTCGCCGAAAAACGCATTTTGCCCCAGGCTCGTCACGCTGTCAGGAATCGCCAGATTGCTCAGATCGGGACACGAGGCGAAGGCATCGTCGCCGATGCTCGTCACCGTGCCGCGAAACGTTACTTCGCTCAGGCTGAAGCAGTCCTCGAACGTCCCAGGTCCGATGTTGGTGACGCCCTCCGAAATGGTCACCGTGACCAAACCCGAGCATGAACTGAACGCGTATTCCCCAAGATTCGTGACGCTGTCCGGAATCGTCACGCTCGTCGGGGTGCTGGCACTGGAGAATGCTTGCGCTCCTATGCCCGTCACCGCCAGGCTGTTGATCGTCGAGGGAATCTCCACCACGCCCCCCGGCCCCGTGTAGCCAGTGATCGTGATGCTCCCCGTGTTGGTCACAAAAGTGAAATCCGACGCCGGCGCAGCTTCTTGCGTATAGGCGCCCGACGCCGAATTGGTGACATCGGCGTTGACGGAAACCATTTGATTGCTCGGCGCCGTCCACCCGTTCACCGTCGTGAAACTCACGGTGTGTGTCCCCACCGTTAGGCCCAAAACCGTCGCCCCGCTCGGCTGCACCAGCCCGTCATCCACCTGCCATTGCGCTCCGGAAGCCACCGCTCCGGCCGGAAGGATCGTCACCTGCAGCGAACCATCTGGACTCGGCGCGCCCTCTATCACCGTCGTCATACTTTCAAACGTGGAGCTCCACCCGCTCGTCCCCGCCAGGTAATAAACCGTCGCGCTGTCGCCCAGGAACGCTGAGTCCGATATGGGCGCGTTACCCTCAAAATACACGCTGCTCAGGCCGTCATAGGCGAACGCCCCATAGGAGAGATCCCCGACGCCGGCGGAAATGGTCACGGTTGCCAACTTGGGACAGTCAGCAAACGCAAACACCCCGATGCTCGCGACGCCGTTGAACATCGTCACGTTCGTCAGGCTGCCGCAGCCTTGCAACGAATCCAATCCAATGCTGGCGACATTGCTGGAAATAATAACGTCGGTCAGGTTGCAGTCCTCGAACGCATTGTCAGCGATGCTGGTCACGCTGCTGGGAGTCGTGTAGCCGCCCGAAAAGCCGGGCGGAAATTGAATCAGTGTCGTTTGGCTCTTGTCAAAGACCACGCCTTTGACAGAGCTAAAGAACGTGTTGCTCGCATCCGCGTTGATCGCCGTCAACTGGTCGCAGCCTGCGAAGACCGCCGTGGAGATGGAGCTTACGCCGGCACCCAGCGTGACGTTGGTCAGCCCGGCGCAATCCGAGAACGCTCCGTATTCGAGGCTAGTGACGCTGGCTGGCATCGTTACGCCGGTCAAGCCATCGCACAAAATGAAGGCCTCCGTCTCAATGGTCATGACCCCGTTCGGAATCGTGTAGCTTCCGTTCAGTCCTGTCGGATATTCCAGCAGCGTTGTCTCGTTCTTGTCGAACAACACCCCGCCCACGCTGCTGAACGACGAATTTCCCGCCGCCACCGTGATGGCCGACAGGGTGTCGCAATTAATGAACGCGTCCGACCCGATGCTCGTCACACTGTCGGGAATCGTCACGTTGGTTAGACTGAAGCAATATCCAAACCCCATCGCCCCGATGTTCGTCACGCTGTTGGTCATCGTCACCCCGCTCAAATCGTAACACGCCGCGAAAGCACTCTGTCCCACGCTGGTCACGTTCGTTGGAATCGTGTAACTCCCGCTCATCCCTGGCGGATACTCCAGCAGCGTCGTGCCGCTCTTATTGAACAACACTCCGCCGGCGCCGCTATACGCCGGGTTGTTGGAATCCACTGTGAACGAAGTCAGGTCGTCATTGGGCGCGAACTCCTGCGCCTGGATGTTTGTCACGGTGTCGGAAATAGCGACGCTCGTGATGCCCTTGTCTTCGAATCCTGAGCCTTGGATCTCCGTCACCGGCAGGCCGCCAAGGGTGCTCGGGATGGTCACAGCCCCGCCCGGCCCCGTGTAGCCGGTAATGATGGCCGTGCCATTGTTGGTGATAAAGTCGAATTGCGCCTGCGCCGCCGGAGCGGTCAGTAACAGTAACACAAAAAAGAGCCGATTCGTTTTCATTTGTAGTTTAACCTCCCCGACAGTCGCGTGACCAATTCAGTCTTCCATGAACTGGCCTTTCGACGAAGTTCCAATAATCCCCAGCCGCGGCAATGAGTCAACACAATTGGTAATGTTCTCCGCGCGGAAGGCGCACCTCACTTTTTGTTCAGCCTTTTCCACAGTTTGACGGCAAATTCGTATTCATGAGTGATTTGGAGCTTAAATCTTATTTATTTTAAACGTTAGGATAAGAAAATACATGGCTGGCTATAATCTGCGCTATTAGGTATTCACCCCATAAGAGTCCCGTCGAACCCTGCTCCTCCGTCCCATTGTTGCGTCAAGGAACGGCGCAGTCCCGCAGTCGCCAAAGCTATGGCGGGACTAGCAGCTACCGTGCCAAAAAGAGTATGGAACCCGGCATCGTGTCAGCGCACTTATCAATGAAAAGCGACGGCGGCAGAAAGCAAAACCGGATTAATCGGCGAGAAGTTCAGCGCATGAGGAGAAAGCTTGGCGGGGATTGTCCCCCGACGCGGGCTTGCCGACCACGCGCAATCCAAAAACTGTGGTTGCTTTGGCCAGCGGGCAGGTGAATTGTTCGCCGCCCGTCAGACCGGCCGCGCTTGTTGCGGTAGTCGCGGGATAATCCTTTAAAACGGCTACCGTTTTCCACTCGCCTCCCTTGCTGGTCTGCACCTGAACTTGCGGCTGGCCGGCGCTGGCATCAAACCAGCCGCCATCGTGGAAAGTCTTGCCGTGGACGAAAGTCACGCGATTCAGCTCGGAGGGCGCGGCCAGCGTGACCGCGAACCAATCTTCAGCCGCGGGTTTGCCGTCGTACGTGACTACGAATGTGCCTGGGTCCCCGTCGGTGATGGAACCTGCCACGTTGCCCTGGCGGGAGCGGCTTTCCTTTGCCTCCAACAGCAAATTGCCTTCGGTCTGTCCGATGGGTATCCAAACCTTATAATCGGAACCGCTGGTGCCCGCATCGGCGAACGGTACCAGGCGAATGGGGAGAGAAGTGCCGGCCTGGGCGGACTTGGAAGCCTGCCGAGGGATGGCGTTGACACGGAATACTTGCGCTCCGGGCCAAGTTGTGAATTTCTCCGGAGCCGCTTCGGGAGTGACGGCGAGCGCCGCCAGGTCCGCACTGGGCAACGCCATGGATTTAAGGCTCGGAAATCGATCACCCAGCAGTTCCGCGTCCGCCGCCAGCACGAGCGGACCATAAAGCACGGCGAGCTTTCCGCTGTTTTTGTGATCTCCCACAACAACCTGCGGTTCCAGTTTGAACCGGAGTTCAACGTGGTCGCCGTTTTTCCAGGAGCGTTGGACCGCCACATACCCATCCAGCCCGGGCGAGAGAGACACAGGTTGGCCGCCAGCCAGGACCGAAGCCGTGCGACACCAGGCGGGTATGCGCAGCTTGAGGGCAAATTTCTCTTCTCTGGCAAGACCCAGCGTGATCCGGATTTGGTCCTCCGCCGGATAGCGGGTTTGCGTGACGAGCGTCACGGGAGTCTGGTCTTTAAGTTTTAGCTGCGCGGTTCCGGCATCATAAAGGTTGACGACTACGCCGGCGGCGTCCGTGCTGACGGCAAAAGTGGGAATGAGCGCGATACCCCGAGGCCCGCTGGAAAGGCAACAATTGCCGTTCATCATCCTGCTGGTGAAGGGCTTCTTGCCTTCCATTTGCACGTAATAGCCCCAGGCCGAGCCGTCGCACTTCTGGGCGCCGAACAATTGGTTCAGCACCACATGCTCCAACTGCTCGGCGAACCGCGCCTCCCCTGTCAACCGCAGCAGCTGGGCATTGAACTGAATCCAGGTCACGGTGACACAGGTTTCGCCGACATTGGCGACGTTGGGAAAATCGAAGTCCCCGTGGAAAACCTCGCCGTAACTTGACGCGCCGGTGATATAAAGCCGTTGTTCTACAATGTCCTTCCAGGCGTCCAGGCAGGCCTCGAGAATCCTGGGGTCGCCAACGGTGCGGTAGTATTCGAGGGCGCCGTTAAGACAGGAAAGCATCTCGTAGGCCTTGCCGTCGCCGACCTTGTCAACCCGCTTGAGGGCGAGCAACGTCGAGATGATTTTCGGGCCATTGGGCTGTTCCCAAGCGCGCAGGATATACTTGCAGAAGTCGAGATAGCGTTGCTCTCCGGTCAAGCGGTAGAGCAAAACCATGGGTTCAAGCACGCTTGTGGGGGCCAAACCAGCGTGCCAGCCGGCCTTGATAATGTCGCGTTTGCCGGGTTCATCTCCGAATGTGTTGCACAAAAGGTCACCCATGCGCCGGCAGGCGGACAGGGGCTCCATGTTGCCCGTGTAGCGCATATAGGTAATCAAGCCGATCAGATTGTACTTATGCGACCACACGTCCCATTCCGTCCAGCGGTCCTTATCGAGATAGGTGCCGAGATAGCCGTCTTCCTCCTGGCACTTGATCAATTCGGAAGCTGTGTAGTCCAGTTTCTCGCGCAACGCCGGGTCGCCCGTGTTGACCCAAGCCAGGGTGGCCGCGTGCAGCCACTTGCCTACGTGTTCGCCATCGTAAGTCTGAATTGACGGCCGGTGGCGGAAACCCTCCAGCAGCGGATTGACGTCAACTTTTGCGAGGCGGTTCGTTTCGTTGGCCTCGATCCGGGCACCGAGCCAGCCGGTTAAACGCACCAGGTCGGGTTCGATAAAGGCCTGCCGATCCGCCACCGCGCAGACTACCTTGTCTGGGATCGGTGTGATGGCCGCTGACGACGACCCCGTGACCGCGTTGACGGCAAGCAAAAATCCGACGACTAACCACATTTTAGGGGTACGTTTCACAATGAATGCTTTCAGGAGATTCTCCGCGAGTGTCAATAATAGAAATACGGGGAGCCGGAGGCGCGGTTCATCATCTGGTTGAAAGGGCGCCACTCGACATGGCCGTCCATCATCCCGATATTTCCCCCTTTGGGAATGGACCTGCCCTCCAGGTGCGCGCTGATGTGGCCTTTGTAAGCGTTGTCATACTTATAACCGCCATCAACGTCACTCCAATTGTAAATTACCATCCAATCATAGGAGTCATTGTTGCCGCTATTGTTGAGTGTGGCGCAGGCGGTGAGGGGTCGCTTGGAGAGATTGCCGATAAGCACGCCGCCAGGATGGGTCTCCGTGCCTGGAGTCGAGGTCGCGCCCAGTTTTTGGTTCGTGTTGGTCGCGAACTCACCGGCGTAGGACGGCGTGTTATAAAAGGTCAAGGCGTATCCCGTGACCCGGTAACCGGTGCCCTCCTTTGCGCCTGGATCGGGCCATGGAGCATTGTCCCAACACCAGAGGGAGGGGTCACCGCCGGGCACCGTGCCGTAGGGCACGGCGCCAAACCAGTCCGTGGGGCCGAATTTGGGCGCTGTTCCCGGATCATACCAAACCTGTGGCGTCGTTCCCGCCTGCGTCACCTGGTTGGCGAGATAGACGTCCATGTCCCAACACCAAGAGCCGTACGAGCCGTCGGGGAGAAAATCCTTATTTTCCCCCGCGTACATCGTGAAGGCCAGCATCTGCTGTTTTTGGTTGCTCATGCACTGGACGTGGACAGCTTGCAACTTGGCCTTGGCCAGGGATGGGAGCAGCATGGCAGCGAGGATCGCGATGATGGCGATCACGACCAGCAGCTCGATTAAGGTGAAGCCGCCTGTGCGGCTTCTGTTTTCTTCCGTTTTCATTTTAATGCCAACCCATTTCATTGTTTACGATAGCCGCAAACCCATGTTCACTCAACTCCCAGCCAGGATGACCTTCCTTCATCTCGGCGGCGATTGGTTCCACGGGGACACCAGCTCCGCCGAGAATTAGAAGATCCAATGCGTGGCTTAATTCGCCTTCACCCGATAGAACATCTGCGGTGCGCTCGGCGTAAAGGTAAACGGTGACGGAGCCGGGTTCGTGGTCCACGGCCCGGTCAAGTTGGTCGCTTGTTCCAGCGTGCCCGACGGCCAGGTTAACTGCAGACTCGAACCCACGAAGCCAAGCTGCAGCGTCAGCGGAGGCCCGCTCAGTGTCGCCGCCATGAGCGTGACGTTGCCCCCGCCATAGTCGGCGGCGCAAGTGACGCTGACGGTAAGAGTCTGGTTGGTTGAGCCTGCGGCAAACTGCAGGGTATAGGCGTCCGCGGAGCCGATGCTATTACCGCCTGGATCACTAAGACTCTCGTTGGCATAGGGTGGAGACGAAGCGTCACTAAGCGAGGCCTGAAAGTTGACGATTGTGCCATAACCGCCCGCATAGACTGTGAGAAGCTTCTTCGTCGTGTCTGCCGGAACGGTGATTTGGTAGCCGTTGTTTAGGCCACTATAGTAAATCCCGGTCGTCGTGTTTGTCACTGCTCCGTCGGGCGTGCCATCGCTCCAGGAAATGGCGATGACCGCATTGTTAAATAGATCCGGGCCGTTGCCGGGACCGATGGCCGTGACGTCGCTGATTTCATTTGTGACCCCTGCTTTTTGTTCTAAAAAATTGAGCCCTGCCCCGGTCGGCACTCCCCAATCGGCCCAGTCCAGCGTGCCTTCCGCAGTCAGGTTGACGTTTGCCGGGGCTGTGGCCGCGCTGCCGATCAGGGTTCCAGCAATGGGCAGAACGGTCAAAGTGGCCACGCTGCTCGTGGCGGCGCCGTAACTGTTCGTGACCACGACATAGTAATTGGCCGCATTGGCAAACACCAGGTTGCTGACGGTCAAGGTCGGCGTCAGCGAGCCGGAGATTTGGCCTGAGTCGGCTAGTGGGGTATAGACGCCGTTCGACTCCATCAACCATTGGTAGGACAAGGGCGCCGCACCCTCCACCAGCGCCGTAAGTTGCGCGGTCGTCGCGACATTGTTCGTCAGGGAAGCAGGCTGGCTCACGATGTTCGGCTTCGGGCCGGCCAATGTGGCCGCCATGAGGGTGCAGTTGCCCCCGTCGGTGGCGCAAGTGACGGTGACGGTAAGCGTCTGGTCGTTCGTGCCCGCGGCAAACTCTATCGTATAGGCGCCCGCGTGGGCGCCGCCGCCGGCAGTAACCAAACTATTATCGATATAGGGAGGGGCGCTGGAGTCACTGAGCGCGGCTTGAACTTGCACCTGGCAATTGTATCCCCCCGCATAGAGCGTGAGAATCTTCTTCGTCGTGTCTGCCGGGACGGTGATTTGGTAGCCGTTATCCAGGCCATTAAAGTATATCCCGTCCGTCTCGTTAGTTATTACCGCGTCGGGCGTGCCATTGCTCCAAGAAGATGCGACAATCGCATTGCCAAACTGATTCGGGCCGCTGGTCGGACCGATTACCGTGACGTCGCTGATTTGATTCGTGCCGCCTGCCTCTTGTTCCAAATAATTGGGTGGTGACCCGGTCATCTCGCCCCAGGTGGCCCAGTCCAGCGTGCCTGCGACGGTCAGGTCAGCCGTTGGCGGAGTTGGGACCGCGGCGCCGATCAGGGTTCCAGTGACGGGTAGAACGGTCATAGTGATCACACTGCTGGTGACCGCGCCGTAACTGTTCGTGACCACGACATAGTAATTGGTGGCATCGGCAGAAACCAGGTTGCTGATGGCCAATGAAGCCGTCTCGGCGCCGGAGATTGGGCCCGCGTCGGCAAGCGGGACATAGACACCGTTCGACTCCATCCACCATTGGTAGCTCAAGGGCAGCCAACCCTCGGCCGACGCGGTAAGTTCCACGCTCTGCGCGTTCCAGTTGGTTAGGGAAGAAGACTGAGTCGCAATGTACGGTTCCGGCCCCCTCAGTGTAGCAGACATGAGCTCGGTGTTGCCACCGCCTCCGTTATTGAGAAGAGAGTAAGCCAGGATGTTAAGTATTTGGCCGGGCGAGCCTGCGGCAAACTCTATGGTGTAGGCAATCGATTCATCGGCATAGGCGAGAGTCGTAATGCTCTCATCAACATAGGCCGGAGCGCTGGAGTCACTGAGCGCGGCCTCAAAGTGAAGCTTCGAACTATACGCATCCACATAAACCTTGAGAATCTGCGCGTTGGTGCTGGCGGCGACTGAGAATTGGAAGCCGTTGTTCACGCCAGCCCAATAAATCCCGGTAAAGGAGTTGGTGACGGCCAGGTCGGGCGTGCCATCGCTCCAGGAAGCAGCCTCGGGCGCACCGTTATTTTGAGTCGGGCCGCTGGCGGGATCACCGTAGGTCGCGGCGTCGCTGATTTTATTTGTGACCCCTGCTTTTTGTTCTAATAAATTGGGCCCTGTCCCGGTCGGATCCCCCCAAGAGGCCCAGTCCAGCTCGCCTTCGGCCGTCAGGTTAACGGCTGCCGGGGCTGCCGCGCTGCTGCCGATCAGGACGCTGGTTTGTGTCAAGAGGGTCAGATTGGCCACACTGCTCGTGACCGCGCCCCAATGGTTGCTGACCACGACTTGGTAATTGGTCGCATTGGCCAGCACCAGGTTGCTGATGGTCAAAGTCGAAATCGTTGAGCCGGAGATTTGGCCGCCATCGGACAGCGGCACATAGGCGCCGTTGACCTCCTGCAACCATTGGTAGGACAGCGGCAGGCCACCAGCAGCCTGCACGTTGAGTTGTGCGGCCAGCGTCAGAAAGTTTGTTTGGGAAGCGGGCTGAACAGATATTACCGGCGCGGGCGGGGGGATTTGCAGAGTAGCCGCGGAGAGGCCGACGGTCGTGTCACTGCCGTCGGTAGCGCCTGTTACGCTGATGTAAACAGCGACGGTCAGCGTCTGGTTGGTCGAGGCGGCCGCGAACTGTATCGTGGCGAAATCTTCCGCCTGGTAGTCCCCGGAATCATCGACTGTAAATGTAATGGGAGGGGCGCTGTTGTCGCTGAGCGTGGCGGTGCAAGCTGCGATGCCGTCGTAGCCCCCAAAATAGACCTTGAGATATTTGGTTCTTGTGTCCGCCTTGACCGTGAATTGCAGGCCGTTGCCCGCAGGTCCATTGGCAAAGCAATCATTGGTGCCTGTGGACGAGTTGTCGGGTGTGCCATCACTCCAGGAAAAGAAAGGACCACCGTCAGAGTCATAATAGGGGCCGATGGCGCCGTAAACCGAAAGGTCGCTGATGGAATTTGTGTCCGGTCCCACGGCCTTATGATCGAAAACACCAGTCGGGTCAGCGTGAGTTTCCTCCCAAAAGATCCAGTCCGCCGTGCCCTCCGACGTCAGGTCGTTGGTGGCCGCATATTCCGGTGTTGCGGGACTGATCTGATTTACGCTGCCGAGCAGGGTTCCGGCAGCAACCTGGCTGCTGACAAAGCAGGCGCCGGCCAGGCATGTGAGCAGCATGGTGATTTTTCCATTTATTCTCATAGGATTTTTGTTTTTTGTCTTTTTATTCGTTTTGCCAAATTTGGGATTCACACACTGACTAATCACAATTGCGGTCACCTGTCAAACAGGATTGATTGGGAGATTGCGTCCGGGAAAATAATTGTTTCAACAGCGCGAAATGTTGGATGGTCAGGTGATGTCGCCATGCATCGAGGATCACCGCCCCCACGATCACAACACCGGTGATGACGCGCTTGGTGGGTTCGGAGGCGCCGATCTGCGCCAGGCCGGCTTCCAGCGTGGCGATAATCAGCACGCCAAAAAAAGTGTTCACCACAGAACCGCGCCCACCCATAAGGCTGGTCCCGCCAATGACAACGGCCGCGATGGCCAAGAGTTCCAGGCCTACGCCGGCGTTCGGATCCGAAGAGCCGAGCCGAGACGTGTAAAAGACTCCCCCCAGCCCGCTGAGCAAGCCGAGGAGCGCGAAGACCGCAATCTTGGCCGGCATAGGGTTGATGCCCGCAAGACGCACGGCCTGTTCGTTGGTGCCAATGGCGACCAGATAGCGACCAAACACCGTGCGCGAGAGGACAACCTGTCCAGCCACGACCACCAGCACAGCCATAAGGAACGCCGGCGAAACCGCCAGGCCAGCGACGGGCGCGGACAGGCTTTCCACGGCGCTGCCGATGTATTTGGTTTGCGAGTGGGTGGTGAGATAGGCCAGACCGCGCGCGATCTCCAACATCCCCAGCGTGACGATGAACGAGGGAATGCCGAGGCAGACGATGACGAGGCCGTTCAAGGCGCCAGCGACCAGACCGAGCCCCAGACCAAAGAGGATGGCCGCCCAGAACGGCAGGTGAAAATTAACCAGGGCCAATCCCACCACCGCGCCGCAAAGGCCGAGGACCGAACCGACCGAGAGGTCAATCTCGCCGATGATGAGCACGAGGGTCATGCCCGCCGCGATCACCGCCAGCGCGGGAATGCGATTGGCCAGCGTGATGAAGGTGCGGGCGCTGAGAAAATTGCGGCTCAGCAGGCCGAACAAGAGCACCAGCCCGAGCCAGATCACGAGCATGGCCGTGTATTCGATTAGTTTCTTGGGTCTAAGAGTCATCGTTCAGTGACGTTGTCTTTCCCGTCGAGATAACCACTGAACGCGGCCCGGGTGATTTTTTCCTGTGTCCACTCCTCGGGCGTGAATTCGCCTTTGATCTGGCCTTGCGACAGGACGAGAATGCGGCCGCACAGGGCCATGAGTTCAACCAGTTCGCTTGAGACGACCACGACCGCCTTCGATTCACCCGCCAAGTCGCGCAACAACTGGTAGATGGCGTGTCTGGCAGCGACATCCACGCCGCGCGTTGGCTCATCGAACAAGAGAATGCGGCAATCCCGCGCGAGCCACCGGGCGATGACCACTTTTTGTTGGTTGCCGCCGCTCAATTCGCCTACGGGCTGTTCGAGTGAAGTGCAGCAAACCTGCAAACGGCCGCAGAAGGTTTCGGTGGTTTTGGTTTCCGCGCTGGTGTCAAGCCAGCCAGCGCTGTTGGCGTGCCGTGCGATGGTGCTCAGCGTAGTATTGACTCGGATGGATTGCGGCAACAGCAGGCCGTCCCGTTGGCGATCTTCAGGCACGAGGCCAATGCCGGCACGAAGAGCATCGGCCGGGATTCGGATGACCACAGGCTGCTCACCGACAAGAATCTCCCCGCTTTCTTTGGCGTCCGCCCCGAAGATGGCGCGCAAGGTTTCCGTCCGGCCTGAACCGATCAGACCAGCGATGCCCAGAATTTCACCGTGTCGAACCTCGAAACTGACGTTCCGCACCCGTTCCCCCGCTCGCAGGTTTCGCACGCGCAAAGCGACTTCCCCTTTGGGACGTTCGATGGCTGTCTTTCGCGCTGGCAAATCGCGTCCGACCATTTTGCGGACCAGTTCCTCGGGTGTGGACTCGCCGGCGCTGCATGTGGCGACGGCGCGGCCATCGCGCATGACGGTAATGCGGTCGGCGATGCGCCGGATTTCATCCATCCGGTGGCTGATGTAAATGATCCCCACGCCATCCTTTTGAAGTCGGCGGATGTTTCCGAACAACTGCTCGATTTCAGGATCGGTCAGCGCCGCCGTCGGCTCATCCAGAATGAGCAGCCGACAATTCTGCGATAACGCGCCGGCAATTTCGACCAATTGCTGCTGACCCACGCCCAAAAATCCCGCCGGCGTGGCGGGATCAACCGCGTCGAGACCCACACGCGCGAGGGCTTTGCGGGCTTTTTCGTGCAGGGCAGCGAAACGGAGGAATCCACCGTGTCGCGGCAAGCGATTGAGAAAGATGTTTTCCGCGATGCTCATGGTCCCAATCACATTCAGCTCCTGCAGCACCATGATAACGCCCGCGCGTTCGGCTTCACGCTTGGAAATGGGGGTGTAGGGACGGCCTTCAAGGTGAATGTCTCCGGCATCGCGGACGGTCAGCCCGGAGAGAATGCGCGCAAAAGTGGATTTGCCCGCGCCGTTGCCGCCCACCAAGGCATGAACTTCGCCTGGCTGCAAGGAGAAGCTGAAGTCCACCAACACGGGGACGTTGTAGCTCTTCTGAAGCCGGGTCACTTGCAGGAGTGGAGCAGCTTTGGACATAACGGGAGATTACTTGGTAATGAGATCCACCGCCGTGATCTGGTCCGCTGGCGGGGCTTCACCTTTTAAGATTTTCAGGGCTGCCTCGATGCCAAACACCGCGAGCCGGTCGCCGTGCTGGTCCGCCGTCGCCACTACTTGCCTCTTGTCCAATAACGGCCGCAAGGCGCTAATGTTGTCGAAGCCCACGACCAGAACCTTGCCGGTCTTGCCCGCCTGTTGAATCGCGGAGACCGCGCCCAGGGCCATGTTGTCGTTCGCGCACAGAATGGCTTTGAGGTCGGCATGCTCATTGAGCATGGCGGCCGCGACGTTGTTGGCCGCTTCCATTTCCCAGCGGCCGCTTTGGACGCTCACGATGTTCACGCCTGCAGCCTTCATGGCGTCCTCGAAGCCCAGACGGCGTTGCTGGCCGTTGAATGCGGTGGGGATGCCCTCAATGATGGCCACGTTGTCGCCTGCCGAAAGTTGCTTGGCGAGCGCGTCGCCCACTTTGCGCGCGCCGGCACGGTTGTCCGGGCCGACGAAAGGCACGGTAAGATCCGCTTGCTTGAGCACGTCGGCATCGAGCTTGTTGTCGATGTTCACGACGAGGATGCCCGCCTCTTTGGCGCGTTTCAGGACCGTCACCAGCGCTTTGGAGTCCGCCGGCGCGATGACGATGGCGTTGACCCGTTGCGCAATCATTTGCTCGACGAGGTTGACCTGCTCGGCGAGGTCGGTCTCGTTCTTGATGCCGTTGACAATGAGATCGTAATCGGCGGCATGGGCAGCCTGATGCTGTTTTGCTCCATCCGCCATGGTGCTGAAGAATTCGTTGGCCAACGACTTCATGACCAGCGCGACCTTGGGTTTGCCGGGGGCGGATTTGTTGGCGCTGTTGTTGGCGGACTTGTCACAGCCACCGTTCAACCCGGCCAGCGCACCCAAGGCCAAGGCGAGCGTCAGCCTCGCCACGGAGTTCGAGAGCAGATGTTTTTTGATAAAATACAGTGAGTCATGGTGAAAAAGAATGCGCAAGAAGGCAAGCCTGCAAAACGGCCGATGGTTAAGCTCATGTGCGCCTCGCTTGAGCCAGACCAGATAAGAACGGCCCGCTCCGCGGGTTTCCTCGCCGGCCGCCAAAATTCCTGCGTCATCTTGTAAAGGTTATTTCTTGACGTACCTAAGAAAAGTTGGTGCGAAGTCTGCGATGACTTGCCTGCTGCCTGACGTCAGCGGCAATGGCGAGGCCTTTTGCGTTGTGCGCGCGCCCAGCCCGGCGGAGGAGCCGAAACGCCGCGTGTCGCCCCAGCGCGAGGTTTTCCAACAGGAGAAACAATGTATGCGGCTGATGGAGCACATTGAATGATCCCGGCTGCCCAGCCAATTCCCCAAAAGCGGATTACTTGGATTAAGGGCGCCGTTGCGCTCCATTGCCGGTAATGAGCAACCTTTCGAGAGCGTTACAAGCTACCTCGGCACCTCGTTCCCCTTGGATGCGCTGGCTGATTTTCGCCGCCGCGAGCCCATATTTGGAATCAGTGAGCAACTTCTGCAATTCTCGAGCGGCACGCTTTGCCGAATAGCGCTTGCGCGCAATGGTGCGCCCTACGCCCAACCGAACCATCCGCGCTCCGTTGTCCGGTTGGTCGTAGCTATAGGGCATCACCAACATCGGGCGGCCTGCCCGCAGGGCCTGCCCCGTGGTCCCGATCCCGCCTTGATGCACAACGGCTGCCGCCCGCGCAAATATCTCGGAGAATCGAACATACCCGCAAGCGACGACATCTTCCGGCAAGGGGGCCGGTGCAGGGTTCCGCCCGACCAGCAGAACGGCGCGACGTTTCACCAGGCAGGCGGCTTCCGCGCTTTCTTGATAGAACCTGCCTGGGTCGAGCACCGCCGAGGAACCGAGAGTGAACACGATAGGAGGACCGCCCGCGGCAAGGAATCTCACCAAATCCCGCGGAAGGGAAGTCTCCTGAATCGCGCCGTCGTAAAACGGGAAGCCGGTAACGACTGTGTTCGAGGGCCAATCCGGTTGCGGATCAGCCAGTTCAGGTGAAAAGATGGCCAGCACAAGTTGCGGCGAGTGCCGGTCCTGATAAATGGGATCCTTGCCCGGTCGCAATCCTAATTCGGTTCGCAACCGCCGCACAGGCTCACTCCAGGCGCGGGTAATGAGCTTGACCAAGCCAATGCTCAACTGATTTACGGTGGGACCCAAGGAACGCAAAAGGAGTGCCAGCTTGGGGAAGGGCGGCAGCACAGGCGGGTCGTAAGCGGAGAAAAAGGCAAACGGCGATGTAGTGTAGGACGCCCAACGGACGCCAGTTTTTTCAGCGACGAGCGGCGCCGCATAAACAAGCTCCCCTGATACAAACAAGTCGGCGCCCCCCTGGCCAGCAATCGCTCGCATCAGGTCGTCGTAAGTGGCCCGCAACTCTGGGAACAAATATCCTCGCAGCAATCGGTCAACTCCCTTTTTCGGGTCAAAGATTTCTCTAACAACATGCGCCATCGCCGGATTTTCCGGCGTGATGTCAGGGCGCAAGGGGTGAAAACCGAATCCTAAGGTTTCAATCTTAGGACGGTAGGAAGCGCTGGCACAGAACCAGACGCTATGGCCGCGCTGACGGAGCTCCAACCCGATGGCAATCAGCGGATGGAGATCACCCAGGGAACCCAAAGTGGTCAATAGAACGCGGCTCATGGTCGTGGATAATAGGCGGAAGAAGCGAAATTGTCATTTCCTTCCACCACAAACCAATGAAGGCGGCGGGGATCCTCGGAAGTTGGTATTTTCAGCAATAAGCAACCAATCGCAGACTTCATTCTGCTTCACTTCATCCGTCATCCTCCTTGCTTTTTTTCGTGATCCTTGTGTCTTTTGTGGCAAATATCAGCACCGTGTGGGTCATTTCGCGAGCGCATGGTTCATGCGGAAGGCGAAACGCCGGCTTGCGGTCTTGACTCGTTCAATGTGGCGGCGTCAAGCTGGAGCGGTCCCGATAACTTGATTCTCGTGTCACGAAAGCTTTGACAAGCAATATGAAACATACAACGCGCAGAGACTTCCTGAAGAGCTCGATGGCGGCCGGGCTGGCGCTTGGGTTGCCGAGAATAATAATCGGCGGCGAGCAGCCGTCCAAAGACACGGAACCCAGTGACACGGTCCGGTTGGCGGTGGTGGGAATGGGTGCGACCACCGCCGTTGGGGGCGTGGGCGGGCGAGGGCACCAACTCATTCCCCGGCTGCGAGAAGTGCCGGGCGCCAGGATCGTCGCTTTGTGCGATGTGGACCAATCGTTCCTGGACCGCGAAGCCAAGCCCTTCAAGGACCGGGGCCAGGAGGTCGCCACGTACCATGACCTCCGCCGGGTGCTGGACGACAAGAATATCGACGCGGTGGTCGTCGCCACGCCTAATCACTGGCATGCGCTGGCGACAGTCTGGGCCTGTCAGGCTGGCAAGGATGTATATGTCGAGAAGCCGTTTTGCTACAATATCTGGGAAGGCCGACAAATGGTGGCGGCGGCCCGGAAATATGGCCGCATGGTCCAGGTGGGCACGCAAAATCGTTCCAGCCCGGTCCTCCGACAAGCTTTCGACTACTTGCGAAGCGGTGAGCTTGGACCCATCCGCTTTGCCCATTGTTTAGTTTACAGGCCGCGCGACGGCATTGGCAAGGTTGCCACTCCGACGCCCGTGCCCGCGACGGTGGACTACGATCTTTGGTGCGGCCCCGTGCCCAAAGGGCCGCTCATGCGCAAGCAATTGCATTACGAATGGCACTGGTTCTGGGCCACCGGCAACGGCGAGATGGGCAACAACGGCATCCACGTCATCGATCTCTGCCGCTGGGTTTTGGGGCAGAACCAGCCGCCGCCGCGCGCCATGAGCATCGGCGGCCGCTTTGCCTTCGACGATGGCGGCCAGACGGCGAATACCCAGATTGCGCTTTTGGATTACCAACCCGCCTCGATCATTTGCGAAATTCGCAACGTGAGGGCCGGCACGAGCAAGGACGCCATCGGGAAGTTCCGCAACCTAAACGGTTCCGCCGGCCTGGTGATCGATTGCGAAGGCGGCTACTTCGCCGGCGAAGTCCCCACTGGAGCAATCTTCGATACGCAGGGCAAGAAGATCAAAGACATCGCGGATGACGGGAGTTCGGAGCGGCTGGAAACCTTGCACCTATCCAACTTCGTAGCCGCAGTGCGCAGCCGCAAAGCCGGCGACCTGGCGGCCGGGGCTTTGGAGGGACACCTCTCGGCGGCCTGTTGCCACATGGCGAACATTTCCTACCGGCTGGGCAAACAGTCGGCGCCGGAGGCCATCGGGGAATCGATCCAAGCGAACCGGGAGCTATCGGATGCGTTTGAGCGATGCCGCGAGTACTTGCGCGAAAATGGTGTTGACTTGAGTGCCACTCCGGCCGTTCTTGGCCCCTGGGTGACCTACGACCCCAAGCGTGAGCGGTTTGTCAAAGGCTTCTCGCGCCAAGCCAACGGACTTTCGCAGCGTGACTATCGCCGGCCTTTCGTGGTGCCGAAGATCGCGTAACATAGATAGAATTGGAACATGCCAGGACCTGGTTCATATTGGGTAGGCGAGGAAGAAAAAAAGCAGGTGCTCGAGGTGCTGGCCAGCGGTCACCTGAGCCGCTATGGAAATCTGGAAGACCCGAAATTCACACGCAAAGTTTTCACGCTGGAGGAGGAGTTTGCCAGGTACGTTGGCGTCCCGTATGCGCTGGCGACAAGTTCCGGCACAAGCGCGCTGTTGTGCTGTTTGTTGGCGGCCGGGCTGAAACCCGGCGACGAAGTCATCGTGCCCGCTTACACTTTTGTGGCGACCTACAGCGCCGCAGCGTTCCTGGGTCTGGTGCCGATTCTATGCGAAATTGACGAGAGTTTGGATCTTGACCCGACGGATGTGGAGCGGCGGATCACACCGAAGACACGGGCCATCATGGCGGTGCATATGCTGGGCAACCCGTGCGACATGGACGCCATCCTGGCCATCGCCACCCGGCACGGTCTGTTGGTGATCGAAGATGCCTGTCAAGCCGCGGGGGCCTCCTACCGGGGACGCAAAGTCGGCAGCATCGGGGACATGGCAGGTTTCTCGCTCAATGTGTTCAAGACCATTACGGCCGGCGACGGCGGTCTGGTAACGGCGCGCACCGAAGCGCACTATAAAACGGCATTTGGCTTTCATGACCAGGGGCACTCCCCATTACGCGCAGGGGTGGAGGTGGGGCGCCGGTGCCTTCTGGGCCTGAACTTTCGCATGAATGAAATCACGGGCGCGCTGGCGCTGGCGCAGTTGCGCAAGATCGACCTCATCATCGCCGCGCTCCGTGAAAAGAAGAGAAAGTTCAAAGACCAGATAGCCGACATTCCGGGAATGCATTTCCGCAAGCTCAACGACGCTAGTGGCGAGTGTGGGACCCTGCTCACGGTATTGTTTGACGATGCGCGCCGCGCCGCCAGTGTGGCAGGCGCTTTGGGCACCAAGACGGTGGCCAAGAGCGGCTGGCATGTTTATGCCAATATGGAGCACGTGAACCAGTATTTGAAGGAGCAGGGGCAACCCTGCGGCAAAGGCGCCTATCCACGCACGGACGATGTCCTCAGCCGCGCCATCAATCTCAGCGTGGGGGTGGTGGATGCCGGGCTAGGCGCGGCCTTTGGCATCAACATCAATTCGACCGACGCGGAGATCGCGCTGGCGGCCCAACGGTTTCGCGCGGCCTGCAAGAGTCAAACATAATATCTCCGTTGCGGGGGGAGCATTTCATTTTTTTGGGTGGCTTTTTCCTGCTCCTAATCTTTAATCCTAATCCTAATCGAATGAATCGCTATTTCGACCATGAAAAGCTGGAAGTTTATCAGGAATCTCTGGCTTTCGTCGCGTGGCTGGAGCCACTGCCGCAAAAATTCCCCAAAGCGATCGCCGCGCGTGACCTTTGGATCGCGCCAGCACCTCCATTGCTCTGAACCTTGCCGAAGGCAACGAGAAGTACACCTCGTCCGATCGTTGCCGATTTTTTGACATTGCGCGTGGCTCCGCTTTGGAGTGTGGGCGGCGCTGGACGTTTTGGCCTCGAAAGGCCTGTGTGAGTTGATGGTGGCCGCTCCTGGGAAAGAGCGGCTGCTCAGCGTTGTTTCGATGCTCGTGGGTTTAATCAAAGCCAATTCTGATTACCGCTTGCCCGATGGAGATTAACCACGTTTTACTTGGTTAATGATGTGTTACGAGGTTGACCGAGGTTTTACAGTGGTTGAGATTAGGATTAGGATTAAGAGCTTATCCTTAAATAA
>PLIU01000246.1 GCA_003140095.1 Verrucomicrobiales bacterium
AAGAATTCTGTCTCACGCCCACATCGGGGAGGACGGTAACTTTGAGCTTTCATCGGGTTACTTACCGGCTAACATTAACGCGCTTTTTCCTGACCCGCCTGCTGTTCTTGTGCGCTATGATCCAAGCCCTGTTCAGAAGCATGTCGATATTGGTTATTATGGCGAACGATTTGGAACAATGATCGTAATTGGGTCCACCAATTATGTGAACGACGAAGGTATGCAGGCTTTGCGGTGGCGCGATGGCATATATGTATGCATCAGAGGTGGGTGATAATTGCACTTTGAGGTCACTGCCTTACATTTTCATTGACCGCAGTATTTTCAATGTTAGCTGTGACCAGGCACTGATGCAAATTCTGCGGTTTGAATCATCTCTGGATTTCAGACGCTGGCTGGAGAAAAACCATGCGGCGTCGGACGGTCTTTGGCTGCGCTTTTTCAAAAAGGCATCGGGCGAGAAATCTGTGACGTACGTTGAGGCGCTTGATGAGGCACTTTGCTTTGGCTGGATTGACGGCCAGGTGAAATCTTTCGACGAGCTATCCTGGCTGCAGAAATTCACACCCAGACGCCTCAAAAGCCAATGGTCGCAGAGAAATACTCTTCATGTGGAGCGTCTCATCAAAGCCGGGGCCATGAGCGCGGCTGGTTTGAAAGCGGTTGAGGCGGCGAAGGCCGATGGCCGCTGGCAAGCCGCCTATTCTTCGCCCCGGAACGCCATCCCGCCGGAAGACTTTCTGAAGGAACTGGCCAGGAATAAAAAGGCCAAAGCGTTCTTCGAGTCCCTCAATAAAGCGAATGTTTATGCCATTGTCTATCGCCTCCAGACTGCCCGCAAACCGGAAACTCGCAAAAAACGCATGCAGCTCATTTTAGCAATGATGCGTCAAGGCAAAAAGTTTCACTTTTAATAGGTCTAGCTCTTGCCGCGCTGGTTCCAGGATTCGAGCAGGTGTTTCTCGGTCTCCAGCCAAGGGTCTTGGCCGGGGCGCTGGGCGAATTGCGGCGCGACCGCTGCCTGAGTCGCAACTGGAAGGGAATGGTACCAATCCAGGCACGCCTTTGCCGTTTCCGTTAGAGCACGGAAGGTCAAACCCCGCGCCAGCGCCCGCGAAAAGTTGCAGCGATGAAGGCCAGCGGTCGGGCCTGTGGGAGGAGCGTAGAGCGGAAATTGACCATCCTGCACGCCGTGCGACTCAAGAAAGTCATTGGCGATCCACATGAATTCCACCGCCGAGGCCGTTCCCGACCGGACGCTTTCGACCATTTTTCCCATCGAAAGCGATTTGCCGGGACCAGTGACGTTGTAAACACCGAGGATAGTCTGCTCCAGGCAGTGGACAATCCAATCAGCCACGTCGCGCACATCGATGAACTGAATTGGATCAGTGGGGGCGCCCGGAACAACCATCACGCCTCCCAAAGACGCCCGCACCGGCCAATACAAAAATCGGCCCGACGTGTCACGCGGGCCAACCATGAAACCGGGCCGAAGGATGGTGACGCGACCGGGCATGGCCTCCTCCGCGGCTTTTTCACACAGCGCCTTGCCGCCTCCGTAGTTGGCGAAATCCTTGCCCATATCTTCGCTGGTTGGGTCGGCCATCCTGCTCAGTGCGGCGGTTTCGTCGAAGTTCGGCGTGCTGGAATCCTTATACACGGAGATAGTCGAAATGAAGAGGTACTGCTTTACGTTGGGGCCGAGCAACTCGGCCGAGGCTTTCACCATTCGCGGGAAGAATCCGCTGGTGTCAATGACCCCGTCCCACTTTCGGCCGACGAGTTGGGAAAGGCCCTTGGGGCTGTCGGCATCCTTTGGCGCATCGGCGTTGCCTTCATTCTTGCGGTCGGCCGCCGTTTTGTTCGGATCGCGGTTGCCGTAGAACTGTTCGACTCCCTCCGGCACCGCCGAAGGCCGCCCGGCGGCGTGGCGTCTCTCCTCGGTGCGGCCGCTGGTGAAATGGGTGACCTTGTGGCCGCGAGCCAAGGCGGACTCAGTGCAGGCCGGTCCCAGAAAGCCTGTCCCGCCCAGGACCAGAATTCGAAGCGACGTGTCGGCCTTGGTCGGCGGCTCTTCTGGCGCGGACAAAAGCTCCGGCGCCCAGGCTGCGGCGCCGAACGCTGCCGCGGAGACGCCAATAAACTTTCGCCGGGTCGTGCTCATGCGCCGGGCACTTTGTTGTGGGGACACGTGATGGTCAACTCCAAAGGCGCACCGGTTGGACGAAATAAAAGTGGGGTTTGCGGTTTTGCATTATTGTCTGCGCACTCAATGTAGATTGGCCACAACAATGTCAAAATCCTCGGCAATCGCTCAATCCTGCTGTTCCGATGGACATCTCGACAATAGCCCGGCGTTTGAATTTTCAAAGCCGGGTCTAACGCCGCAGTCCTCAAGTCCCGAAGGGACGGATGATTCAATCCGACTCCAGTACTTGGGGTAGTGTGCGAAAAGAAAAGAGGAATCTCCCAATTTAGTAGAAGCTGAGAGACCGGAATCCGCGAGCGGTCGCCAGACTCAACTGGTCTTTATCGCCCGACACAAAGAGATCTGGATTGACTTGCTCCAAGATGGCCACACGCAAAGCGTCGGCGCTGCGGGACTTCAGCCGTGCGGCAAACCCCGCGCTGATTTGGTGACATCCTTCAGCACGACATCCCAATCTACCGCAGTGAGTTCAAGGGGCCGACTCGCAGCAAATGAGAGAAATAGAGCCTCAAGGCCTCGATCAATTCTGGCTTGGGCGGATGTGGCCGCAAACACAAATCCCGCAATGTGTTTGATCGTCTCGAATCGGGACCAATCCGAAATCAAGAAGTCGTCGGCCTGATGTTGGCGAACCAAACACGGGCCTTGGCGTTGAGCGGGTCGGGCTTGTACAACCAGGAAACTAAAAACGAGGCATCCGGGTAGATGGTCATCGGCGCAGATGCCGCAGGGCCGCTTGCGCATCCTGTTCAGGAGCGCCTTCACAAAGACGGTCCAACTTCGCGTGGATTTGCTCTGCCGTCAGCCGCGCGCGCTTGCGGCGCGACAACACCAGCGGCTCCTTGCCGTCCTCCAATTGCAATGATTGTCCCGGCTTCAAATGAGAAGCCAGAGACGGATTGCGCACTAATTCGCGTTTCGAGATCGTCTTCGTGCTCACAAATATGTCAGCAAATCCAAGGATCGGCGAGTCCATTCCATCCGGCCCGCGGACCAGTCCGCAAACATAATGTTCCATGACAGATTCTAGCCGCCGACGTGAGGAGGCGGATTCCTGGATAGCCATACGTTCTGTCGTCCGCCTCCTTACGACGGCGGCTGCGAGTTCGCTTAACTTTGCCTTCGCACCGCATTCCTGCCAGGGAACTTCTTCAAAATTGAGGCGCGTCCGTCCCCAAAAACCTGTCAAAAAATCCTTGACCAAGGCCGGCCATAATGCGATATTACGCCGATGAGGTTTGCCGCTATTTTTGCCTTTCTTATTTGTCAATTGGCGAACGCCCAAACTGACTCCCAAACTAACTTTTTCCCCCTTCTGCGTTGCAAAGACCGCACCTACACCAACGCCACCATCGAGAGCGTCACTCCCGCCACCGCCACCATATTCTGGGACGGCGGTGGCGAAAGAATTTCCATGACCAACCTTCCCTCCGAACTCCAAACCCTCTACCACTACGATCCGCAAGAAGCTCAAAAATATCTTGACATGCAAGCCGCCAAGAAAACGGAGAAGCAAGAACAGGCCAATCGGGCAAACGCCAACTTCCTTGCCGCCCAAAACACCCTCGGGCCGCCCCAAAAAATCCGCATCGTCAAACCCCTCCTTTTCCCCAACAGCCTCCAAATCGAAGCTGAAGGCAAAACATCCAAAGCCTGCATCCCCAACCTCCCTCCCAAGGTTCTAACTTTCATCCGCGACCTCGATCAAGCCCAGGCCGACGCCAACGCGCCCAAAGGACAATCCCAACCATCCCAACAAGCCAAATACAAGGCCGGCCACCCCAAACCCAACAGCACGCAAAACGGCGCCCGCAATCCCGAGCAAAGCGCTGCCGATCCAGCCGTCTATCTTCGCGACCTCCAAGCCAAAGCCGAAGCCAGCACTACCATCATCGCGCGCCCAACCGGCATCATGATTAGTTACGACATTCGCCAATGGCAATTCCAGGCAATGGCAACCACCAACGCCCCCGACAAACACAAGCACTAATTTGCCCCTCCTTAGCACGCCAGCAAAGCCAAGGGAAACCCGCTTGGACCTGAGGCGTGGCGGAAAATGATGTGGCCAGCGGCGGATGGTTTTGGCAGCTTACCGGCCATGCACTTGGATTGCCGCCACATGTCCCGCCGAACGTTCTTCAAAGGCGCTGCCGCGACAGCGGGTGCCGTTGTGAATGTGTTTGATGCCTCCGCCGCATCCGGCGTCTCGTGGCCCATAGGCTGTTTTAACCGGCCCTGGATGCAAAAGTTTGGCTCGGCGCTCCAGCCGGCTTCGGTGCCGCAGCCGGCCAATTGGGGGCTGGACATCGCCCTGGCGGGAATCAAGGAGGCCGGATACACGTTTATGGGCTTGTTGACGCCCATGCCGGGCGAACCATTCCTGGCCGCCGACGCCGGCGCCGATTATCTGCCTCGCCTCAAACAACGCCTCGCCGAGGCCGGCCTGGTCGCGACCATGGGGTCATTGCGGATCAATTTTGAAAAATCCCAAGAGGACGTGGTTCAACAAATCCGGCGGCAGATTGATCACGCCCAGTTCCTGAATCTGGAATGGCTGCTGACTTTCGGCGTGGACAAAGCGGAGGACTACCAAATGTATTACAAAGCGATGACCGAGGCCGCCGATTACGCTCAGGAACGCAAACTAAAACTGGTGCTTAAACCTCACGGCGGCGGCAGCGGTTCCTCGGCGGAAATCCTGCGCTGCCTCAAAGAGATCGACCGGCCCAATTTCAAAATTTGGTATGACGCGGGGAACATCATCTACTACACCGGCAAGGACCCCATCGAGGAATTGAAGCCGATCGTCCAATACGTCACCGGCTTTTGCGCCAAGGATTGTCCGGGGAAAACAGGCGATGTTATGATTGAATTCGGGACGGGAAAAGTCGATTTCCAGGGTGTCTATAAGGAGTTGAAGAAAGCAGGCTTCAGCGGCCCGACTTTCGTCGAATGCGCCGGCGGCAAGACGCTGGCCGAAGTCACCGCCGGCGCGCGCGCCAACCGGCTCTTCCTGGAAAGCGTTTTCTCTTCACTTTGACGCAGCGCAGCCACACAGATGTGAGACAGAATTCTTCGGCGCGAAGATTTCTACTTCGTTGCCTCGTTATCTTCTGTAAGCCTTTCAGAACCGAACAGAAGCAAACGAAGGAAACGAATGGCGGAAGAGACGCTGCGAACTTCCACGGGAGCCGCGGAGGGCGCTCCGGTTCAGCGGAGCCGAGATATTCCAAGGGCGACCAGGCCCGTCAGGCGCGGAGTTTCCGTGTCGCGCACGCGCCGGTGCCGCCGCAGGTAATCGAGCAACTCGCCGGTCGCTTCGATGTTTATTTCAGAACTCCCAGTGAATGCGGCCGCTTACGACCGAAACGGGGCCCCGTGCGCGATTGTAGGCGGGATCGATGATGAATTGATAGTCCGCGGTCACGTGCAGTGTCTTCCAAACCTGGAAATTGTAGTAGGTTTCCATCGTCTTCTCCAAGCCGTAATTGAGCGCGCCATCCCCGGCCAGGATGCCCAAGCCGCCGTCGGCGAAGAATTGCTGCTGCACGCGTGAAATCCCGTTGACGTTCCCGGCCAGTCCCACCGTGTCGTTGGTCCGGCGCCAAAAATCCCCTTTGATGCTCAGCCCGGCCGAACCGGACTTTTGCACGTCCGCGTAGGCCCAGTTTTCATTAAGGCCGTCGTTCCAGCCCAGGCGAGTGAAGGCTCCTACGCCTTTGGTAAGTTCGTACTCGGCGTTGAGGCAAAAGCCATATTTGAGGCGGTAGGCGCGAGTGGCCACGATATCGGCCGGGCGCACCGGATTGTCCACCGCCTCCGCGTAACTCCCCATGTCCGCGCGGTTCAAGTAGGCGAGCAAACGGACCGCGCCCGGATGATCGCGGAGGGTGAACCGGCGTTCCAATTCTGTGACCATGCCCCAGGCCCGCAAATACGCCGGGTCTTCCGCCATCCCGTTTTGCACGCGCGGAATCTGAAACATTCCGTAGCGCACTGTCCAATTGGGTTGGTTCAATTCGGCCGCGAACCCGCTGATGAAGCCCAGGCTATTGGCTGGATAATCCCACGCCTCGTCGCCCACAAAGGCCCAGTTGAGAAACTGAGATGCCGGGTCCCCAGCGTAGGAGTTTTTATCAAAAATGTCCAGGACACTGATTTGTCCGACCGTCAGTGTGATGCGCGAAATGTCCTGCTGCCCGCCGAGGTGCAGGGCGTCATCGGCCACCGGCTCCTGGTCGCCGCCCAGCCCAATGGTTTGCCTGATGAACACGCGGGCCGGACAGACGTTGCCGTGAAAGGAGCCGATCTTGTAAGCTTCGGCACTGGGAAAGGCTTCGACGCCAAGGGTCTGGTTGAAGCCGAACCCCTGCCAGAATAAGCCGTCCACGTGAAATTCGGAGCCCGGCCATAACCGCGCACCCAGAAACAACTCCAAACTGACCGTTTCCGCGGTTAAGGAATGGTTGTCCAAACTATTCGGACCGGAATACTGCGCCGGGAAACTGGGGTGCCACTGGCCGACTTCCGTATTGGCCATGTGCCAGTTCCACCACGGCGGGCCTGGTGGGGCGTTGGTATTGGCGGCCGGCGTCGCGGCGTCTTGCGCGGATGCTGTGATGGCGGCGGCGAGGCCGGCAGCGAACGCCCGGATGCTAAAATGACAATAAGTGGCGGATTTCATTCTCACGGCTTGGCCATCGCCTTCCCGCCGCGCGAAGTTTGTAAGTCAATCACCCGCCAATTGGTAGTTAAAATATTACTAAATATCTGCCAAAGAAAAAGACAGACAAACCAAGCTGATTTGATACATTGATTTGTGCGATGAAAAAACGGCTGATTCTGCTTCTCACCATGACCGCGCTGGCAGGGCTGGCGGCCTTGGGCTGCTCCAAGAAGAATATTGACACCGCCAAAGTCCGGGAAGCGTTCCAATCCCTCACCGGCGAAGCCAAACAAAACCTCGATGAAGGGCTGGCCGCCATCGACCAAAGCAATTACGTCGCGGCCGTCAAGCCGTTGAATAAGGTGGCTTTCTTGGCGAAGTTGAACAAAGATCAGCGGCTTCTTTTGATGGACACCATCGCCACCACGGAAGCCAAGGCGGCGAAACAGAAATGAGCCTCGCACCATTAATTTCTGGCCGTTTTCAGATGGATGGGTTACATTGGCCTGAGACAATGAGGTTACGATTTGAAGAGTCTTAAAAAAGGATTCACCCTGATCGAATTGCTGGTGGTCATCGCCATCATCTCGATTCTGGCCAGCATGCTGCTCCCGGCATTAGGCAGGGCCAAGGAGAAAGGGGTCGCCATCTATTGCATCAATAACCTCCACAATATCGGGCTCGCCATGATGATGTACGGGGACGACAGCGAGGACAGGTTGCCGCTTTCTTCCGCGGTCATTACCAGTCCAAACACGGGCGCCTGGAGCAACTCCCCCACGCCGTGGACTCTTGCTCTCTCCTCCTACTTCGGCAACAACACGAATGTGCTCCGCTGTCCCGGCTTCAGTGCCTTTTACAAGAATTCCGGCTACAATTACTTCATGGGCTCATTTGGTTTCACGTATGTGGCCGAAGACGTTCCGACAAGTGTCAATTTGCGCAGCATCGTAGTCCCTTCCTTCTATATCCTTTCAGGCGACTGCAATTATCCCTCCTTTCCCATCAACGCGGACCTCAACGACAACAACACCAATGTGCTTTTCTCCCTTCCCTCACCTACCCACAACAACCGGGTCAACGTTCTCTTCGCGGACTGGCATGCCAAAAGTTATAAGAGCTTCCAGCCGGGCGAAATGACGTTTTCCCAATTCAACCCCGGCATTAATTATCCGGGCAGCCCTTGAGGTTGGGCGGTTTCCAAAGGTTCCAGCGTGATCGGGCTCTCGTGGTCGAGGTATTCTTCACACACGCGGAAGAAATCATGGCGAGTGCTGACGCGCCTGATCTCATGGAGAAACTGCTCCGCCGGCGGCACTCCTTCGCCGATAAAATTCATGAATTTTTTCAGGCGCTGCACCTGGGCGGATTCACTGGCTTCCGGCGTCACTTGCGAATCCCACAGTTGCCCAATGTAAGCCAGCACGTCGCGCCCCGAGGGCAGGGTGACGGCATGGCCCATCTGACGCTGGCGAATCTGCCGGAACAACCACGGATTGCGGATCGCCCCGCGCCCAATCATCAACCCGCGCGCACCGGTCTCGGCCAGCACGGAGAGCGCCTGCTCCGCCGAATACACGTTGCCGTTGGCCAGCACCGGGCACCGGAGCGACCGCACCGCCTGCGCGATCAGGTCGTAACGCACGCCGGGACGGTACATTTGCGCCACCGTGCGGCCATGCACGGTCAACAGATCGATGTCATGCCGGGCGAAGAGCGCCAGCAGATTGTCGAATTCGGCGAAGGAAGCGAAGCCAAGGCGGGTCTTGACAGTGAAGGGAACCGTGACGGCCTCGCGCAAGGCTCCCAGAATGGCGTCAATTCTATTTAGCTCGCGCAATAATCCGCCGCCGGCACATTTGCGATAGACCACCGGCGCCGGACAGCCCAGATTGAGATCGATGGCGGCGATGGGATGACGCTGCAGCTCAATGGCGGTGCGGACCAGGGCGGCGACATCATTGCCGATCAGTTGCGCCACGACGGGGCGGCCGGTCGGATTTTGCAGGATGGAGTCGAGAATCCAGCGTTCGAGGCGCGAATCGCCATGCACGCGAAAGTATTCGGTCCAATAGACATCAGCGCCGCCATGCGGAGCCACAACGCGCCAGAACGCCAGGTCGGTCACGTCCTGCATAGGGGCGAGGGCTAGGAATGGTTCCGGGCCGCGCAGCAACTCAGCGAATGTTTCAGAAGGGGTCATTGATCTACTCTACGGTCGGATCGCCATTGGTATCCGCCGTCAGGGCGAGGAAGACGTCTTCCAGGGCGCCTTTGGCGCCGGCTTGCCGGCGCAATTGTTCTCGCGTGCCGATGGCGACCAGGCGGCCGCGCAGCATGATGCCGATGCGGTCGGCCATTTCCTCGGCCACGCCCAGTTGATGGGTCGAAAGGAAGACGGTCACACCGCCGCGCGTGCGCTCCTTCAAAACGTCCTTGACCACCCGCGCGTGCTGCGGGTCCAGGCCCACCATCGGTTCGTCAATAACAAGGACCTCCGGGTCGTGCAGCAGCGCGGAGACAATGGCCACGCGCTGGCGCGTACCGTGCGAAAGGCCCTCGATGGGCCGGCTGATGAACGGTTCGAGATGAAAACGGGGCACCAGGGCACGGCTGGCTTCTTGAATACGGGTTTCGCTCATTTGAAAAATATGTCCCGTGAAACGCAGAAATTCCCACGGCGTCAGCTTGTCGTAGAGAAACGGAAAATCAGGCACGTAAGCCAGCCGGCGGCGGGCTTCCAGAGGGTCGGCCTGCACGTCGAAACCCGCCACGCGCGCCGTGCCGGAGGTCGGCTTGAGCAATCCAGCCAGCACGCGAATCAGGGTGGTCTTGCCGGCCGCATTGGGGCCGAGCACGGCAAAAAACTCCCCGCGTTCGACTTTCAGACTCAGGTCATCAACCGCCACCAAGTCGCCGAATTTCTTCGTCAGGTGATTCAATTCGATCATGCCGTTGCTAGAAGTGCTCAAAGGCTTCGTTGCGCAAGGTGAGTTTGTCGGGAAATTCAACCCACAGAATTTCCCCAACCCGGCTGGTAAAGAGGTAGATGTGGCGGCCCAGAACCTCCGTTTCCAGCCGGTAGGCCCGCGCCTTGTTATGGCCAATTTGTATCCAATCCTCGTGCGCCTGCCATTCCACCGAGCCGGCCAGGCTTGACAGCGACTCCTTGGACGACGTCAAACCGGCGCCAGCGAGCAAACTTAACAGCGCCGTCCCGCCCATGTCGGACCACATCAGATCCGGGTCGCGCAGATCGGAAAAATTGAAGGTTCGTTGCCAACTGCCCTTGCCCTCCTCCACTTTGAGCACCAGCTTTTCGGTGGCCGCCGTGGCGCGCACGTCCCATCCCCTCGGACGCATGCTGACCCGCACGTGAAAATTCCGCCAATCCCGATTGCTGGCCAACTCCAGGGTGGCTTCGAACCGGATGCGGTTGGTGCTGGAAAAGGTCGCGTTGCCTTCGAAGTTCAAAGTGTAGCCGGTAACCTGTTCCTCCATGTCATCGGGAGCGTAGTCGTCGGCCAGGATTTTGTTGGAAGACAGGGGCGAATTGCCCACGTTGGCAATCCAATGGCAAATGCCCACTTTTCTATCGTGATCGAAAATATCCATGGAAGAAGTGTCGGGGGCGGAGAGAATTTTTTCCCAAACCACTTCGGCCGGCACCGCGCTGCCGAGCCGGCTGTGGGCGCCATATTGTGAACGCCACAGCAGACCATTCATCGCCAGCCAGAAAGTAAGGACGGCTAAAAAGAAAATCCGGGAGCGCATGCGATCAAGGCAGATTCAAGCTCTGGCCTATTTGCAGGCGCCGGGGGTCCACGCGCGGATTGGCGCCAAGGATGGCGCTGGCCTTGAGGCCGTATTGGGCGGCAATCGATCTGATGGTTTCCCGTTCTTTGACTATATGAACCCGGGCATGGGATGGGCCAGGAAGCTCGGCGGCGGATGGAGCCTTGGCCGCCAGGCGGACCGGTTCGGCGCCAGGCTGCCCGAGATCGGCCCTGGCCGCCGCCTGGTGTTGCAAAGCGGCCAGTTGTTGTTTGAGCGAAACGTTTTCCGCCGTTAATCGGTCCGCCTCGCGCTGGAGATTCTGACTGTTGGGCAGCGGGAATTGCGTGTTGGCCAGCTCCTGTTTGCACAGGCGGATGCGCTCCTGCGCCGATTGGGCGCGCTCAGAATTAGGCATCAATTGGAGATGCCGCTGGTAATGATAAATGGCCGCCGCGCCGTCATTGACCTTGTTGTCGTAGAGCCAGCCCAATTGAAAATGGGCCGCGGCCGAGTGCGGATTGGTTTCCAGCGCCTTTTCAAACTCCTCCACCGCTCCCTTGAAATCCTGACTGTTGACCAGGTTGATCCCCCGCTGGAAATGCGGATCCTTTTCCTCATCGACATGGCTGTCGCCCGGAATGCACCCGCTCAGGCAGAGGGCCAGCGCGAGCAGCCCGGCAAACTTGGCCATGACCGGCAAACGCAACATAAAAGAGAACTTAGGATAGGCCACGCCAAGTTCAAGAAGCAAAGTTCTATTCCCGCGCGTTCGATTCCGCTGTTGCCATGCGGTTGCCAATCCGTTATTCATTCCTCGTGCCGACTGTCGGAGAACAATTGCGTAGCGCGCGTGAAGCCCAGGAATTGGAGCTGCACGACATCGTCGATTTGACCAAAATCCAAAGCGACCACCTGCGGGCGTTGGAGGAAGGCGATTACAGCATCTTCTCCGCGCCGGTCTATATTCGCGGGTTCGTCCGAACCTACGCCACCTTGCTCAAGCTGGATACGTCGAAAATTCTGGAACAATTGGGGCACGAACTGGCGGACTCCGGCCAAGTGGACCCATTGTTGGTTCGGCCGGAAAAGAAATTCCTGGATGCGGTCATGTTCCAACTGTCCAGATTCAGCCGGCGCTTGATTTGGCCGGCGGCAGGGACAGCGGCGGCAGCGCTGGTCGTGGTGGTGGCCTACGTGTTGTGGACTCATCATCGCAATGTAGATCCGACCATCGGTCTGGGGGCCGGACTCTATCAAATGCCCACCAATTCCGGTGAGATCCTGCCGCTGCCCGTCACACGGTGAAACGTCTTCTTCCACAACACCATGCAATCTCGCTTGCAATTGCCGGGCGAATTTGTCAATTTTAACATTATGAAAAAGCAAGTCACTATTTCCCGATCTACTCGGCGTCAATTCATCAAATACGGCTCGATGGCGGCCGGTTGCGTGGTTTTAACCGGTCCTTACCCGGTGCGCGGTCAAAACCTGAACAGTAAATTGAACCTGGCCCAAATCGGCTGCGGCGGCAAAGGCGGATCCGACTTCCAATGCAACGTCAAAGGCGGCGCCAACGTCATGGCTGTGTGCGACATTCATACCCCGTCGGCCGAAAACATGAAGAAGTTCCTCCATGACAAACTCGCCACCGAAGCCAACATCTACAAGGATTACCGCGAATTGCTCGACAAAGAAAAAGACCTTGACGCGGTGGACGTCGCAACGCCGGATCACATGCATGCCGTCATCGCGGCCACCGCTATTAAAATGGGCAAGAATGTCTATTGTCAGAAGCCGCTGACCCACGATGTCTTTGAAGCGCGCGCGTTGCGCGACTTGGCCCGCCAGCATAACGTGGCCACGCAGATGGGCAACCAAGGCAGCGCTTCAGATTCGTTGCGCCGCGCCGTCGAGGTCATGCATGCCGGTATTATTGGCCCCGTCCATCAAGCGTATGTCTGGACCAATCGTCCGATCTGGCCGCAGGGTCGGGATCGTCCGCCCGGCAGCGACGATGTGCCTGCGGGGTTGGATTGGGACCTATGGCTCGGGACCGCGCCGGAGCGTCCATTTAAATTGGACTGGCCTGAAGAAGCGGCGTCCGGCAAGAAGCGGGAGAGTCGCGTCTATCAGCCGTTCACCTGGCGCGGTTGGCAGGATTTCGGCACCGGCGCTTTGGGCGACATGGCCTGCCATACCGTCAATTGGCCTTTCCGCTCCCTCAAGTTGGGTTATCCGACGGAAATCGAAGCCAGTTCCTCCGGAATGAACACCGAGATGTACCCGACTAGTTCCAAAATACGATTCGAATTCCCCGCCCGCGATGGGATGCCGGCGGTGACTTTGAATTGGTCGGATGGCGGGAATCTGCCGCCCATGGAAGTCACGGCCGATGCCGAAGCCATGAGGGGCGAAATCTCCAGAAGCGGTTGCATGATGATCGGAGAGAACGGCGCCATTTATTCGCCTGACGACGGCGACCAGGATTTGAACGCTTTCATCAAGCTCAAAGGCGACAAGGAAATGGTAGGTCTGAACCATCATCCGGCGGCCGAAGCCATCCCCCAAAGCATTCCCCGCAACGCGTTCAAAGGCGCGCCCGACGAGCGGCAACACAAGGAATGGCTCCAGGCCTGCAAGGATGGCAAACACGACGTGCCGTATTCCAATTTCGACATCGCCGCCTATTTAACCGAAATCATCCTGCTGGGTTGCGTGGCCTTGCGCGTGGGTAAAAAATTGGAATGGGACGGACCCGGCATGAAGGCGATTAACGCGCCGGAAGCGGCCCGGTTCGTGAAGCGGGAATACCGCAAGAGTTGGGCCATATAATTCCAAAATCTAATTACAAACGGAGTCACGAGCCTTCACGGCGTCTTTTTTAATGCCTCCAATTGCAGCCGCGCCTGCGGGTAATCGGGCCGTTGCCGCAACGCCAGAATGTACTGCTCCTCCGCTTCCGTCCGCCGGCCTTGTTTGGCCAGGCAATAGCCCAGGTTGAAATGCGCCTCCGGATTCTCCGCCCTGAGGTTCAACGCGACGCGATACTGCGCGGCAGCCTCGTCCAGTCTGCCTTGTTGAGCCAGGGCGTTGCCCAGATTGTTGTGGACTTGCGGGTCCTTAGCATCAATTTTCAGGCAGAATTCGTACTCGCGGATCGCTCCTTGCAGGTCGCCCTTCATGGCCAGGGCGTTGCCCAAGTCGCTGTGGGCGCTGAGGTAGTTTTCCTGCCACGCCACCGAGAGCCGAAATTGGGCGATTGCTTCGTCCAATTGCCCTCGCATGGCCAGAGCGACGCCTAGATTGTTATGCGCGCCGGCATGGCGCGGGTTCTCCGCCAGGGCGACTTGGAATTCATGCATGCCCGCGTCCGAAAAGCCTAGATGGCCCAGGGCGACGCCCAGGTTGTTGTGGGCCTCGGTCAGGCTCGGATTCAGGGTCAAGGCTTTGATGTATTCGTTGGTCGCCTCCTGGTTACGCCCCAAGGCTGCCAGCGTATACCCCAAATTGTTGTGCGCCTCGTCGTAATTGGAATTGATCTCCAGCGACTTTTGGAAATAGACCATGGCCCGCTCCATTTCTCCCCGGTTAGAGAGATCATAGCCAAGATTGTTGTAAGCCAGGTAATTCCGATCCGTGACTTCGACCGCGTGCAGAAAAAGGGTTTCGCTGCTGCGCCAATACGCCACTTGCCGGGGTGTCAAAATGACGCAGGCGCCCAGGGCCAGCGCGGCAGCTGTCCCTAAAACCCATCGGTGAGTTCCCATCCATTCGGCCGCTCCCCACGTCAGCATGATCAACAGTCCGACGCTGGCGAGGTAACTGTAGCGGTCCGCCATCGATTGAATGCCCACCTGCACCAATCCGATGGTCGGCGCCAGCATCCCAGCAAACCAAAACCACCCCACAGCCAGATACGGCTGCGCGCGCGCACGCCCGATGACCCATGTGGTTATCGCCGCCAGCAGTATAACCGCACCGGCCACTTGCCACCATGGCCAATAACCGGGGTGTGGATACAACGGTGAAAGCCGCGCCGGCCAGAAAGTCTTCGCCATGTACCGCACATACGAAATAAACGCATTGCCCACCCGCGCCCCCACGGGCACGCTCGTTAACGAGGAGATCGCCCCGCCGTGCCGCTGCACCAGAATCGTCACCACGCTGGAGGCCGCCCCCAGGACAAAAAACGGAATTTTCTCCTTGACCAATGCGGCCGCGCCCCGAGGCAGTCGTCCCAGCGGCCAATAATCCAGCAACAAGAGGACAAACGGGAGCGTGATCAACATCGGTTTGGACATTAGCCCGAAAACAAAAAACACCAGGCTCAGCCCGTAAAAAGTTTTGCGCCTTGAATTGCGAACCTCCAAGTTCTCCGCATAGCGGACGTAAGCCCAGACGCTGAGCATCCAAAAGAGCGTGCTCAAAACATCCTTGCGCTCCGAAACCCAGGCCACCGATTCCACGCGCAAGGGATGCAGCGCGAATAAAGCGGCGACGCATGCGCTGCGCCACAACGCGCCGGTCATGCCGCGCAAAATCAGGAACAGCAGCACGCCATTGATCGCGTGCAGGAGGACGTTGGTCAGATGGTGCCCGGCCGGCGCCACTCCGTAAAGATCCACGTCCGCCATGTGCGAGAGCCAGGTCAGCGGGTGCCAATTGCTGGCTGCTCCGCTTTGAAATGCCCATCGCACGCTCGCGGCGCTCAACCCGCGCTGAACCTCCCCGTTGGCAGTGATGTAAGCCGGGTCGTCATAATTGACAAACTGGCACTGGCGCGTGCCCCAAAACACCACCAGTATGACCGCGGCCAGCGCCACGCAAACCAGGGCGGCCAAGTCTTTGTCTTTGCCGGCGGAACTCACTGCGCCGGCGGAAAAAGCCGGGAAGAGCGGAGATTCATTTTGGCCAGCCGAAACGACAGCGCCGTGGCCAGGCAGCCAAAACCATAGTGAACACTGCGCCGAAAGTTGATCGAAGAAGCCTCGTCAAAATACCGCGT
>PLIU01000383.1:0-3408 GCA_003140095.1 Verrucomicrobiales bacterium
TTATTTAAGGATAAGCTCTAAGCATCGGCGCAATTATTGATCTCGTTCTGTAGGTGGGCCTTGCCCTTTCGACATGCACCGATGCGCCCTACGTCGCGGTTCCAGATTATCGCGCCGACCGGCTGGGATGTCAACGCGATACCTCAGTCGGCGCAGCCGCACCGCTCTAAACACCACCGCCTTGGCGGAGCGGCCGTACATTTCCAAGTCCAAATTCCTTTGGGGCACGCCGTCCCGTATTGAATGGGCCACTCGAGCTTCTTGCTTATGGGCCATCCCCATTTAGTGTCATTTTTAGGGGTTCAGTTCAAGCTGTCGGATGCGCCTAGATCGGCCTTTTCAAAGCCAGTCTGCGGGTCTGCGGTCGGCAGCGCTTCCCCATTACGAAAAGGAGGCTTCAGAACCTCAAAAACGTCCAAGAAGTGTCCAAGCAGCCATTTTTTCGCATGATGTTTAACTCAGAATAATCGTTCTAAGTCGTTTATTATAAAAATGGTGCACCCAGATGGAGTTGAACCATCAACCTTCTGATCCGTAGTCAGATGCTCTATCCAATTGAGCTATGGGTGCTTACCGAGGAGAATTTTAAGTTTTCGCCTCACCAAACTTGACTTTTCTATACTGCTTTTCTATACTGTTTGCATGAAAAGGAGCAAAACAGAGTCGGGACAAGAAGCTCAATGGCAAACGACTCCACTGGCAAATCTTGTCCGCAATACAGCGTCTGGAAATTATTATGCCAGAGTCCGTTTGAAGGGCAAGCTGATTTGGAAGTCGTTGAAAACCGACCGGCTTGCGGTGGCAAAACTCCGCCTGGGCGACTTTCTTAAAGGGGAAAATCACCGAGCCGAAATCGTTCAATCGGCGGCGCGTGGCAAAATGACGTTTGGCGATGCGGTTGTCCTGTACAAGCAACGCCTCGAAAACGCGCAGCACCTGAAACCGCGCGCGAAGGAGTATCGGCAAAGCACCATTGACGCCCTCTTGAAAACCTGGACGGGGTTGAAGGACACCGACGTTCGGAATATCACGGCGACTGAATGTTCCCAATGGGCGGCGGGTTTTGGCAAGAGGTATTGCCCCTCGTTCTTCAACAATACGGTCGGGACGTTGCGCCAAATTCTTAAAATCGCACTTGATGCGGGCGCTCGCTACGGCAACCCGGCGAATGAACTCAAAAAAGTCAAGGTGCGGCAGAAGATTTTGAAACTGCCTGAACACGATCAATTTCCTGCTCTTGTGCAAAAGGTGAGGACGGCTGGCAGCAGATTCAGCAAGGACTGCGGAGACCTTGTTGAATTCCTGGCTTATAGCGGCGCTAGAAAAAGCGAAGCGGCTCGCGTCCTTGGTTCCGATTGTGACTTCGCCAATGGAAGAATTACAATCAAAGGCGATCCCGATACCGGAACAAAGAATTGGGAAATTCGCGTCATCCCGGTGATTCCTGACATGCGCCGGCTGTTGGAACGCATTCATTCAGAAAAGGACGAAGCGCAATGGTTAAATAATCCGGTTGTCGGCGTGCGTGAATGCCAAAAGGCGATTGACTCGGCCTGCCAGAAATTAGGAATTACCCGTTTCACTCACCACGACTTGCGGCATTTGTTCGCGACTCGCTGCATCGAATCCGGCGTTGACATCCCTACGGTTTCCCGCTGGCTCGGTCACAGTGACGGCGGCGCGCTCGCCATGAAAACTTACGGACACTTGCGCGATCAGCACTCAACCACGATGGCGCAGAAAGTCCTTTTTACCGAAATCGCGCCGAATGTCGTGCCGCTTCCCGTCGCTGATGAAGCAGTTCAAGCAAGCCTTGCGAATGCGTCCAATGAAGCCGAGAAGAAATCCGTGGGGCAAGCGAAGGCGAAATACGGGTACGCATGGTGGGCATCGCGGAACCCGACTGANNTTTTTGAGAATTGCGAAGGAGGCAATGGGCCGTGAAGTCTTTCCGCATGAGGCCGAAGACCGCCAGGCTTTAATTGAGGAATTCGTGGCGCTCGTTCCCGAAGCGACGATAGCAACGCTTCGCGCGAAACTCAACGTCTCGCGGAATGCACCCACAGCTCCGCCGCTTGCCAAGACCGCATAGATTTTCAGTCACGTTCCGCATCAACGATTCCGTTTGAAGACGGTTTGACGGACATAGAAAATGAATTGCGCGGCAAAGGGTCAAAGGGAAATAGACGTGGCGTTCGTGACGGGTTAATCTTCACGAATGACGTGGCGCGAATTAAGCGACTTTTTGAATTTGCAACGGTTGGCTATGGTTCCTCGGCCAATCTCAGAGTTTGCCCGGATTGGAGAAAAAGCGGCGGACACATTCGAGCGTCTTGGAAAGGGAACGCGCGAATCACTTGGCGAAGCAGTGCTGCGATTTGCCACAACGAAGATTTGGCCCGCGCTTTCAGACGAACAAACCGTGATGCTGTATTTCCGGCTGAGTTACGGTGTTGATTTGGCTATGGCATTGAGCACCTGCACAACGAATCTTTTTCCCGCTTTAGAGAATCGGGACTCAGAAATGATCCAGTGGGCACTCAACGACGCATGGGATTATCCAGGTCTTCCACACACCCTTCGCGTATTTTCTGAAAAACGAGACGCTTTTGGCAACGACCCGAAGCGGAATTAACAAACTCCGAGTGGATGGGTTTGAAACGGTTTGACGGCACCGCTCGGACGCACGGAACACCCAATTATTGCCAAACTCACTTGGGAGTTGGTTCGCTAATTTGAATCGTCTCAACCCATGCCCCATCCGAGCTTCCGATGGAACTGAATTGTTCCGAGCGCTCTTTAACCCATTCGACGGCCATGCGCTGCAACGCCGAGACCAATTCTCGGAGCTTTTTTCCAGTGATGCGGACGGATTGGCGGTTGAAGAACAGCGTCAGGCTGTCGGCTTCTTCTGCCGGTAAGAATTGCACCCGTTCCAGCCAGGCGTACTGGTAAAGATTGACGCTTCCGTCGCGCAATTCGACGCGCAACATTTGGGCGTTGGGATTCTCACCCCAACATTGGACTTCGTTAGATTCGGATTTGGGTTCCACGCCTCTGCTTTTCATAATTTTGTATTTCAGGTTTATGGGCGACAGGCGAACGGCGCTGGTTGATGAACTGTCGTACGCGCTGGCGGACCACCATCATTACCCGGCGACGCGCGTTCTGTTCTTCGATCCGTTCCGATTCACACGCCAGTTCCAAAGCCAGCGTGCGGCGACCAGGGCGGACAACGCTTTCCCGCAGTTGAAGTCTGTCGCAAGTAAAAATCCGTATGCCTTTCCGGCCCCGCGAAGTCGTGACGTACCACTGTTGATCGTTCGTGGCTGCTTTGACGGCGGAATCCGAGAACAGCACGTAGTCCACAGTTTTGCCTTGGGAGGCATAGGACGTGACGGCGTAACC
>PLIU01000383.1:3454-5326 GCA_003140095.1 Verrucomicrobiales bacterium
AGCAAATGAGTGTCCGTGATGTCGCACAGCTTGCCTATTTCCCCTCGGCCAACGCCGCCCGTTTTCCGCTGAAAAACGAGAATCGAATCAGCGTCATAAAACCGTTTGTCGCGCTTCTGCGCTGGTGTCAGATCGCGGCGCACACAGGCCGTGACGACAGTATCCTCTTTGCCGATCAATCCGTCCGTTTGCAGTCCACGGCGAATGTTCTCATTGAGCCGTTGAATTTCATCCCAAGTCTGCGACACGACAACGCAGGACCGCTTTTGCGCCGCCAATGCCAGGTAATGCTCCACCAATCGCGGAATTTGGTCATTGCATTCGATGACGACGCCCAAGCGGTCGAGGCGGTCAAAAGACGCGGCCAGGTCTCCCGTCTGAGCTTCCGCCACCGCCGCTCGATACTCCTTGATCCACGACTTTTCCCCTACGGTCTTCCCCAAAGCAGGATTCTGGCGACGGATTTCTGTCAATTCCGCCGGGACAATGCCAGAATACTTTTCAATCGCCCGCAAGGCGTCCGAGGCTTCAACAGCACCATGCTGGCGGGTGTCGCCAGAAAGAATGACCCGGCCCTTATTTGCTTGAACCAGTTTAAGAAGTTCCAGCATTTGCTGTGCGCCGATTTGCCCGGCCTCATCCACCAAAACGACCGCGCCGCTTGGCATTCGTTGCCGTGCTAAAAGCTCGCTGACTGTTTGCGTTTCTTGGAAGCCCGCTTCGGCCAGATCAAGGGCTTGTTGGCGTTGTGGGGTTGCAACCAGCACAGAATGTCCGGCTTCGGTCAGCCCCTGATTGACCGCTTGCAGGGCAAAACTCTTGCCTGTGCCAGCGCCGCCTCGAAACAAGGTGATGAAGTTCCGGGATTTTAGAATTCGTTCGACTGCCTTTCTCTGGTCGTCCGCGAGTCCATTGGGAACGAAATCAGGAGCCAAAGGCCAGAACTGTGAAATTCCATCATGCGCCAGCGAAACGATTTGATACTCCCGCAGGAGCATTTCGCGGGTGGTAACGCTCCCTTGCATGTTCTCGTTGGAGATATAGCCTCGTCGCCGACCCGTTCCCTTGAGTTCGGCCACAGTCCAATCCTCACCTCGCCCATGTTCCAAGGCGTGACGCCAGAGTTCATGTTCACGAATGACCGAATGACGGTTGAACAGGTGATCTTCGGCCCAGCTTAATGCCTGCTCCACCAGATCAGTCGCGGCGCCTCTTGGAACATTCCTTCCGGGCTGAACCAGATTGCGAAGGGTTGAGGTCTCGACCGGAGACAGTTGCCCGCTCCAACCGTCCTGCAAATCAGCAGAGGTGACGCCTTTGACTTTTCGCGGGCGTTCCTTCTGGGCGATGTTTTCGCGCATGTCCTTGACATTGCCATCGGCCAGGCCCGGTTTCTGCGCGAGCAGTTCTTCCGTTCGCGAATCAATTTCCTGATGCCGTTTCGAGAACCGCTGGCACAATTCCGGGGCCACGCCTTCAACTTGGAAGTCTCCCCGCGCATGATTCTGAATCTCGTAACCGCACGTTTTCAGGGATTTGGCGAGTTCATGGTAATAGACGTTTTCCACGAACTTTTGGGCGCGGAGCATTTCAAAATTGTCCATNNGCAATGATGTTGCCCGTTAAACGGTCAGTAATTTGGGCGGCCTCGTGAACACGAGTGGCAGCGAATTGTTCCAGTTCCACCAGAGCTGATGCAACTGCCCGGTCATGGGCTTCAATCAAACGCTGATCTTGAGCCACCAACGCCAGGAGCGAAACTGATTTGGGCGGTGAGAACGTAAAATCATAGAAAATGCGCCGGTTGGCAACTTCGTGGCCGGATTCGAGGCGAGTGGTTTTATGCCGCTGCGTCAGCCGTTCACCTGTCGC
>PLIU01000047.1 GCA_003140095.1 Verrucomicrobiales bacterium
AGCGGCGCGAAGCGCCGCCCGCCTCCGGCCTTCCTTGTCTATCTAGTAACAACTGCAATGGAGATGCAATAGCCGTGACCTTGCTTTGCGAGGGAAAAGACATGGCGGCGCAGAGTTTGCTTAACGAGGAACCAGTTGAGGGGGAGAAAATAGTTGAGAAAATTAACATCCTGACAGGGGGCCATAAGCGGTCGGCGCATTGCTTGGCCGTCGAGATTAGAGCTTTGGCAAGGCGATTTGGAATTGAACGCCTCGGCTTTTTGACGCTGACCTTTGAGGAACACATCTTGGACATCAGGGAAGCGCAACGGCGGTTTCACAGTCTGGCCACAGGAGTCTTGAAGGGGCGTTACAAGCGCGGCGTGTGGGTCTGGGAGCGTCAAGAGTCCAAGCGGGTGCATTTGCACGGTGTTGTTGTGATGGGGGCGGATATACGCTCAGGCTGCGACTTCAAGGCAATTGAGGCAGGCGACTGCCGTAGCGCGAACAAAGCGTTGGCTGCGGAGTGGAGATTCTGGCGTCACAGGCGGCAGGGTGGCGAGGGCAGGGCCGAGGACTACGGCTTTGGGCGGCATGAACTCTTGCCCGTGAAAACGAACGAGGACGGAATTGCCTACTACGTTGGCAGCTACATCGGCGAGAGCGTGCGGGCGCGTGCGGGCGCGTATCGCGGGCGACAAGGGAGCGCGGTTGGTGCGTTACATGGGCTATCGCGGAGAACCTTATATTGACACCGTCCCGCTATCGCCGACGTTTGGGCGGGTCATCAACTTTTCGCAGCGGACAGCGCGGTGCCGCTTCGGATGGGTGACAGAGAATTCCTGGATTTGGCGTCATAAACTCAAAGCCTGGGCAACTCGTAACGGATTTAAAAGCACGGATGACATTGCAAAATTGTATGGGCCGCGTTGGTGTTACCACCTGCAAGAGCAAATTTTGCGGGAGCCTGTCCTGGACTGCTTTCCCAGCGAGAAGGCAATGCATCGTTCGCATGGGATGGAGAAACTCGAATTCAACGCGCAATATCAGGCCATCATTGCGGCGGCTAACGAGCCTCCTCCGCTGGCGCCGGCAGTGGTGCCGGTCTATGATCGTGTTTACGATTTGACGGCCGGTTCAAAATTGATCGGGCCTGGTCGTATCCGTTGAGTGCGACCCTGGCGTCGCTGGTAGCTTCCTTGGGGCGGCATGATGGGCGTTGGGGTCAGGGCGTGGGGTGCCCATCCATCCATCCATCCATCCAACGGCCAAATTACCAGCCCTTCCCCGCAACATCCGAAGGCTTCGGAGTCGCATCTCAAATTTCAACATTAATCTGCTCCCTTCAGGAAGAAATCCTTTGCAGGGGTTTTAGACCACCAAATTGAAAAACCCGGCTTTAATGGCTTCAATTCCTTCAAACTCTTCAACGGCTTTAAGTGCTGCAAACCCTTAAGGGGAGAGGTCTCTGCTAGTGTGTGAAATTTATCGGCGACGGCAGCAACAATATCCCCGGCGTGGTCGTATGCCACACCCGACCGAAACCATCCGAGATGATTGCCGTTGAAGCCGTAAATTTCCTCGTCATCAAGATATGCACAAGGCTGCCCGGACCAGAGGTAAATCGTCATGTCGTCGTCTTTTGGGATGTAAGCAACCGCTCTACCGTTGGAGTCATACAAATCGATTTCACCATCGGGTGTTTTAATCTCCGAGATGGATTGAGCACCGCTCACTCGGTTCGCTTCTGCCATGCTCCGCCTGCCGATGAGCTTATACGGATAGAGAGGGCTATTGCCCTCTATCACGTCCACACTATTGGTTGGCAACCACAATATCGTCTTGACTTGGTCAAGTGGGGAAATCTGCCAAAAGGAGCCATCCTCCAATTGAATCAGATTGCCGTTGTCTGCGTTGCTTTTGATCCAGTGCTTTTGCCCGACGCCAACGTAAGCTGCTGTTCGCGGCATCCGAGCGGAGCCAGCCGAGGTTCGCTTTACTTTCCGCGGGTTAAACTCACGCGCGAGCCTTTGCCCATCGGCGATTTGTTCAGGCGTCATCCGCTGTTCAAGATGCTGTAGGAATTGCTTGGCGGTCTCACTGCCCTGCGCCGAAGCGAGGTGATCCCATTTGTACGCCTCTACGTAGTCCTTGATTACGCCGGTGCCATTTGCGTAACAAGCACCAAGATTGCTTTGACCGTCAGCATTCCCTTGATCTGCCGCCTTGCGATACCAGTTTGACGCATTAGCATGATCCTGATCGACGCCTCTGCCTGTATCATAGCAATAACCGAGACTCACTTGAGCCCGCGCCTCACCTTGATCTGCCGCTTTGCGATACCACTTCACGGCTTCCGAGTAGTCCTGCTGCACGCCATTGCCTTTAGCATAGCAATAGCCGAGGTTGGCTTGGGCCGGTGCGTCACCCTGTTCCGCTGCTTTGCGATACCAGTTCACTGCTTGCATTGCATCCTGCCCCACGCTTCCACCATCAGCATAGCATAGCCCCAGATAAAATTGGGCCGATGCGTCTCCTTGCTCGGCGGACTTACGATACCACATTGCCGCCTCCGTGTAGTCCTGCTTGACGCCTTTGCCTTTCTGATAATCAAAGCCGAGGATGAACTGGGCCGCTGCGTCACCTTTTTCCGCCTTGGCGCGGATTTCTTCGAGGTTGTCAACGCTGTTTGAGACGAATAAATTGGTTTGACTCGGGACTGTAGGTTCTTGAGCCTGCATAGTGGCCCCGAGAAAGGCAGAAAACATCAATGGCCATATGGTCGCGTTCATGCGGGGAGTTTAGGCGATTGCCCACGGCTCGCAAGCGATTTTGCGAGAGGTCCCATAGACGAGCGTATCCATCGTTACCACCGGAAGCGAACATAACTTGCGCAAGCTCTCTCTGGCGGTGTTCTGCCCAGCTGGAAGTGAAGCCGAAAGTCGGGGATGTCCTAATTCGGAGTTTTCGCCATTGCGTCGATTTCTTCCGCGATTTCGTCAAGTTGTTTGCGCGTCGGCTTTAGTTGTGCAATTCCGTCATCGGCCAATTGCCTCAATGTCGTTGTGGTGACTTTGTGATCACAGAAATGCTGTAGAATTTCCTGCACTTGTCCAATTCTGCTGCTGAGTAAACCCAATTCGACGGATATACACTCAAGTCGTTTATTCGATTCGTTCATTCGTAGCCTTTAAGGAGGACATTTCATTCGCTAAAGCGAGATTCCTGTCAGCAACGTTAAGCGCGAGTTCAGCTTTTAGAAGGTCTCTTGAAAACATCGGTCGCAATGGGGTCTGCAAGTGGTTGTCCAACATAGCTTGTGCGCCATCTCGCTCGGCTCGCTTTCTTGCCACAATGCGCTTCAGGTCCTCAATGTTTTGCATAAATGTAACGCGAATCTTCTTTGCCAAACCCCTGTCACCAAATTCCGCTCCATCACAAAAAGAATGGCGCGGTCCCTTTCAAGCTTTGCGCCATAGTCGCATATCTCCGTACGAGAGAGCTAAGCCAATGTTCCATAAAGACAGGTGCCGCGCAAGCAAAGTTGCGTTCAACGAGCACACTCGGGCGTGAGACAGAATTCTTC
>PLIU01000183.1 GCA_003140095.1 Verrucomicrobiales bacterium
CGAATCCGTCAAGTCGGGCTAGGGATACCGGTCTTGATCCATCAAGCCGACCCATACGGCTTTTTCCAGCCGATCACTCCCGAAAACGAGCATTATGAGACGCTGCAAAAATACCCGGCGTGGGCGTTTTCCGATCCGAGCATTCCGCAGTTTGACGAATTGCAACGCCGCTGCAAAAACCTTATTCGCAATCACCCGCGTACGAACTTTCTTCTGCCGCACATGGCCAACTGGCCGGAGAATCTTGCCTACGTCGGACATTTGCTGGACGAATGTCCGAATGTTTTCATAGATTTTTCGGCTCGGATGGATGAGCTGGGACGCCAGCCTTTTCGAGCACGCGGGTTCCTGATCACCTACCAGGACAGAATCTATTTCGGCAGCGATATGCCGGCATCGCCCGAAATGTACTGCAGCTATTTTCGCTTTTTGGAGACTTTTGACGAGCATTTTGTGCCGCCCGACTACGATGGGACATTTGGCCGCCACCGCTGGCGCATCCACGGCCTTGGACTTCCGGAAAGCGTCCTGAAGAAAATCTATCATGAAAACGCGCTCAAGCTAATCCCGGGATTGCGGAAGGATTGGAGCCAACTCTCAAATGGAGAATCATCACATGACTAATCCAGTCCACCGCCGAGACTTTCTTAAGACTACCGCGCTGGCCTCTGTCTCTTCGTTTGCGTGGAGCTCTAGCGCGCAATCCGAGCCAGGGGAGGCTGCACCGGTTGCCCGCGCCAGACTGCTGCCTGGTTGCTGTGCCTATTCTTACGGCTCCTATCTGGGCAAGGGGAAAATGACGATGGAGGAGTTCATCCTCAAAGCCGTGGAACTGGGCGTCCTGGGAGTGGACATCACGACCTACTGGCTCAAATCGACCGAACCGGCCTATTTGGCCGGCTTGCGCCGGTTGGTTTACCGGCACGGCATGCCCCTTTCCGGCCTGGCGATCGGCGCTGATCTCTGCCAACCAGATCCCGCCAAGCGCGCGGACATTTTGGAGACGGTTAGAAAATGGGTGGATGCTACCGAGTTCGTCGGAGCCTCACATTTGCGCGTCTTCGGTGACAAACTTCCAGCCGGCGCCACCGAGCAGCAAGGGATTCATTGGGTGGCTGAAACCATGAAAGCCGCCTGTGAATATGCTGCCCAGAAGGGCGTTACTATCGGCCTGGAAACGCACAACGGCCTTTCCGTCAAGTCGGCCAATGTCCGTGAGATTCTCCGCCAGGTCGATTCGCCTTTTGCAGGCTGCAACTTGGACATCAGCAATCTCCGCGACAACCCCTACGAGCAGATCGCGGCCTGTCTCCCCTGGGCCACGCATGTCCATATTAGGGACTTCTACGGCGAGGCCAGGACCTCGCTGGATCTTGATCGCGTCTGGCAACTCTTCCACCAGAGCGGCTACCAGGGTTTTCTGTCCGCCGAATACGAAAACCAGGAGGATGCCCTGACCGGCGTGCCCAAGCTTATCGCAAAGATCAAAACCCTGTGCCAGAAGTACTCAAGCACGTTCCAGCCAACCGGCTGATCGCCAAAATCCACTCGCTTTTCGCGCTGCGTTCGTTTCCCTGCGACACAAACAAGGTTGAACAGACGAACAGATTCAGATATTAGTCGGCCATTGAAATGCCGTCACCGAATCACTACACTGGGACCATGTCTCAGCATCTCAGCGCCACACGCGGACACGGCTGGCCGCAGCGCACGGTCTGGAAAAGTCCTCTAGGCGCGCAGCATTGGACAGGTAACCTCAAGGGGGCGGCTTGGACGCTGATGTTGTTCCTGGCCGTGTGGTGGGGCGCACCCGCGGTTCGCGCGGGCATTTTGTGGAACGACCTTGGGGCGACCTCAGCGCGCGAGACCGGCGCGGCCGGCGACGTCCTGGGGGGAGTGCTCAAACGCGACGCCTCCTCCACGGACACGCTGTATTTCAAGTTCCACGTTGATCCGCTTTCGGACGCGAGCACGGAGGAGTATTTTGCGGCGTTCGAGCTTTACGAGGGCGAGGCGGAGCGGCTGGCGTTGGGGAACGCCCTGAAAGCCTGGGCCTACAGCGCGTTCAACGCCTCCGAAAAGAGCCAGTCCAACAACCCGTCCGGCTACATCGATCTTCGTTCGGCCAGGCCCGAGCCTTCCGGCGTGGGAACCTATTTCGCGTATGAACTACCGCACCGCGGCCTGGAGGTGACGATCGTCTTCAAGGTGCAATACGTGGCTGGCGGGGACGATCTGGTGACAGCCTGGCTGAACCCTGATCTCGGTCCCGGCGCCACAGAAGCGGAGCAATCCACGAACCTGACGACCACCTTCCACGCCAATGCATCATTTAACCAAATCCGGCTGCGCCACGGTGGCGGCGGCGAGGGTTGGACGTTCAGCGAAATGGCGATCGCCACGGCTTTCAACGATTTCGTGGTGGACGCGAGCGGCGCCAAAACCGGAGGGACTGGTCTGGAAATCGGGCGCGGCGAAATGCCCTTTATTTTTCGTTCCTGGCAGCGGGAGCAGGGATTGCCCCAGAATTTTGTGCGCGCGCTGGCACAGACGCGCGAGGGCTACATCTGGGTGGGCAGCGATGACGGCGTCACGCGCTTCGACGGCGTGCGTTTTGTTTCCTTCGGTTCGCCAGAGGGCCTGCGGAGCGGGCCGGTGCAAGCGCTGCTGGGGGACAGCCGCGGCGCGCTCTGGATCGGCGGCGCGGGCAACGGCCTGAGCCGGTTTCTGCACGGGCAGTTCACCGCGTTCACGACGCGCGACGGTTTGCCCTCCGACACGATCACCGTGCTAGCCGAGGACAACTCGGGCCGGATCTGGGCCGGCACGGAAGCGGGCCTGGCGGTCAAGCAGGGTGGACGCTTCGAGCCGCTGAAACGAACAGAAGAAATCAACCACAAACGCATCACAGCGCTCTGCCAAGATCGCACGGGAACGATGTGGCTGGGCGTGGCGGGTGCGGGCGTGTTCTGTTTCAAGGGAGGACGGCTCATTCCGTTGCGGGACGCCTCGGTGGATGAGTTGCTGCGGGACCCGCATTGCCTGTTAGTGGACCGGGGGGGACGTATCTGGGTGGGCGCGGGCGATGACTTCGTGTTGTGCTGCGACGGCGGTCAGTGGCGGCGTCATCGGATTCTGCGGCACCTGGCACGCCATTACGTGAGTGCGCTGGCGGAAGAGGCGGACGGAACGGTTTGGGCGGGCTCGTTGAGTGAGGGGCTCTTTCAATTTCGCGGAGGCAAACTGGACGCGATCAACGCCGGGAGCGGCCTGTCCGACAACTTGGTCGAATCGTTGCTGGTGGACCAGGAGGGGAAATTATGGGTGGGCACCCATGGCGGCTTGAACCGATTGCAGCCGGCAAACCTGGCCGTGTTGAGCCATAACGAAGGTTTGGGTTACGGTGCGGTGCAGGGTTTGGCGGAGGTTGCGCCCGGCTTGATCTGGGCGGGCAAACCCAGCGACGGTTTGTATCGTTGGAGTGGCGGCAATTTCAGTCCACTGCCGGTAGCCGGAATGAGTTCGCGCGACCTGCGGATCAACGCGTTGCTGCTGGCGCGGGACGGGACTTGCTGGATGGCGGGCGCCAAGGGCTTGTTGCGGTCCTCCAATCCGCAGTCGGCGCAGTTGGATGCCGAGCCGCCCGCATTGACAAACTTGTGCGTGCTCTCGCTGGGCCAGGACGCGCAGGGCTGTGTCTGGGCCGGCACACGCGAAGGCGAGTTATGGCGCTTGACCGACGGTCAGTGGCGCGCGCTGACGAACTACGCGCCAGGGCATCCCATCACTGCGCTCGTGGCCGACACCGACGGTTCGATGTGGATTGGCACCGAGGGCAATGGATTGGACCGTTACCAAGGCACGGTGGTCACGCATTGGGACAAGGGCGCCGGGTTGTTGAGCGATTTGATTCGCACGCTTTATCTCGACCCGGAGGGCGCCCTGTGGATCGGCACGGCGGGCGGTGGATTGAGCCGCTTGCGCAACGGCCGGCTGGCCACGTTTACGACGCGTGAGGGGCTGCCCGACAACACTATTTCGCAAATCCTGGAGGACGACGCGGGCAGTTTGTGGTTGGGGGGCAACGGCGGCGTCGTGCGCGTGAGCAAGCGCGATCTGGACGACTTGGCGGCAGGCCGAATCCCAGCGGTCTATCCGCAGGTTTACGGTCGTGCCGAGGGCATGCTCTCGGAGGAATGCACTGGCGGATTTTTTCCGGCCGGCCTGAAAACCAAATCCGGCCTGCTCTGGTTTTCCACCCTCAAAGGTATCGTGGTGGCGGATCCGCATCGCCACGCGGTGGACGTAGCCGTGCCGGGCGTGGTTCTGGAGGAGGCGCTGGTCGATGGCGTTCCGCAGCCGCAATTTGGCGCGGCCGACTCCGCGCCGGTGCCGCTGCGGATTCCTCCCGGCTGGCATCGGATTGAATTCCACTACACGGGGCTGAGTTTCGATGCGCCGGAACGCGTGCGGTTTCGTTACCGGCTCGAGGGATTGGATGCCAACTGGGTCGAGGCGGGTTCACGCCGCATGGCGTTCTACAACTATGTGCCGCCGGGCGCCTACCGTTTTCGGGTCATTGCCTGCAACGCGGACGGCGTCTGGAACGAGACCGGGGCGAGCCTGCCGCTGGTCGTGTTGCCGCATTTCTGGCAGACTTGGTGGGCAATCGGCTTGGCGGCGGCCGGGTTGCTTGTGTGCGGAGGGCGCCTGGTCGGCGCGGTGGAGATGCGAAAGCACCAGCGCCGGCTCCGGCAGCTTGAGCAGGAACGCGCGCTGGAACGGGAGCGGACCCGCATCGCCCAGGATTTGCACGACGAGATGGGCGCCAAGTTATGCCGCATTTCATTTTTGAGCGAGGACGCCCGTCGGGGCGACCAGTCCTCGGCGGAGTTGCACGACCAGATCTGCTCGATCTCGGACGCGTCCCGCGAAGTGTTGCACTCGCTGGACGAAATCGTTTGGGCGGTCAACCCGCAGAACGACACGCTTGATCAATTGGCCTCCTACATCGGCCAATACGTGGAGGAATACTTTCAGATGACGGGAATCAAATGCGAAGTGGACCTGCCCGCGCGACCGCCCCGGCATCCGCTCTCCTCGCAGCGGCGGCATCATTTGTTTCTGGCCTTGCGCGAGGCCTTTACGAACATGCTCAAACACTCGGTCGCGAGCCGCTCCAAAATCTCCATGACCTGCAGCGGTTCGACCCTGGAAATTGTGATTTCGGACAACGGCAGCGGTTTTGATCCCCCTGCGATTGAAGCCGGCGCAGACGGCCAGACGGCCGCTTCCGGCAACGGCCTGCGTAACATGCGCCAGCGCATGGCGGACATCGGCGGCCATTGCGCGGTGGAATCCGCACCGGGCTGCGGCACGACCATCCGCTTTCTACTCCCGTTGGACAAATTGTCGCCCAAAGAATTGATTCCATGATTTCCGTTTCCATCGTTGACGACAACAAGGACCTGCTTGGGTCCATCGCGAATTTTATTAACCGCACGACCGGGTTTCGCTGCGTCAGCACGTTCGGCAACGGCGAGGCCGCGTTGAAAGGGCTGTCCGCACAACAGCCGGACGTGGTTTTGATGGACATTAACATGGCAGGGATGAATGGCATCGAATGCGTGGCGCGCCTGAAGGCCGTGGCGCCGGCCATCCAGATCGTCATGCTGACGGTCTATGAGGACACGGAGAAGATTTTCGACGCGCTCTCGGCGGGCGCAAGCGGCTATTTGCTCAAGCGGCTCTCGCCGTCCAAACTCCTGCAGGCCATCCGGGAAGTTCACGCCGGCGGTTCGCCCATGTCCGGCTCAATCGCGCGCAAGGTCGTGGCCTCGTTCCAGACCGGGGAAGGCTCGGGCCAACGCCTTCCCCAGCTCTCGCCGCGCGAGCAGGAGGTTTTGGAATGGCTGGCCCAAGGTTGCAGCAACAAAGAGATTGCGGACAAACTATTCATCAGCGTTGAAACTGTCACCTGGCACCTGCGACACATCTACACCAAGCTGCACGTCCGCTCTCGCACGCAGGCGGCCTTGAGATTTCTGAGTTTTCAAAAGGAACCATAAGCGGGCATCGCCTTGGGCGCGGGTCCTGATTACATCCAAAAACCCCAGTTTTTGGGGGGTAGGCGGCCTCGCGGCTTTTCGCCTATCATTCCATCATGGTCCCAAATCAATAGGTATTGTCTCGGTAAACTCGACACTGATCAAAACTGTATCACTCTGACCTCATCACCAACTTTATGAAATTTACGTATCTTTTGGTGCGATGCGCTTTCTCGTCTGCCGCCATGCTGGCCTTCTGCCTGGCCGCTCCTTTTGCCTCCGCCGCCCCTGTTTCTTGGGCCGGCGCCGACGTTTCCACTTTAGTCAGCACCAACTGGTCTGACACCAACAATTGGATCGGCGGTATCCTTCCCGGAATCGGCGACACGGTAATTTTTGGCAACGACGACACATCCACTAATTCCATCGCCAACGCGGCCACTTATGGCCCCGCCAACGCCGCCAACGCATCAGGAGGCCAACCATCAGATCTGGTATCAAGTGGGGGCACTGCGGACAACATCGTGGATCGAAACTTCACGTTGGCCGCTTTGTTATTCGAGCAGACCAACGCCGCCGGATATTCGGAACTCAACCAAATATGGCACAACACCGTCATTAACTCCAATGTGACGCTGACGCTTTCAAATACGGATATTTCCATCATGCTGGAGTCCGGAACCCTGAGCGATCCCTCCGATGGTCTTACCTACTGTTACAGTACCATCAGCGGGCCCGGCACCCTTGACGTCAACAATACCAACGCTGGGTCAGCCATTTGCGTCCAACAAGGTAGCGGCACCTACGCGGGGGATCAAGGCCAGTGGGCCATTCTGGATATGTCGGGCCTGAGTAATTTTGACGCCACCGTCGGCCGTTTGATGGTGGGGGTTCAGGGAATCGGCGCAAACTCTTCCGGCCAGGTAAACCTTTTCAACGACAACCGTTCGACGGGATGGCTCTACTTGGCCGCGACCAATGTCATCACTTTGACACAGTCAGGGGTCATTGAAACCAATGGCAATCCGGGGGCCTTTGCGGCTGCGGCCGGGCCGGCTCTGGTTCTATGCGACACGTATGGGAATTTTAGCGACTTCCAATGCTTTTTGATTTTGGGACAAAACAATACCATCAACGCTGACACGATAACCATCGGCAGGAACCAGACCTATCACACGGCGCATTTCGGTTTCAATATCGCGACCTATCCCAACTCACCCTCGCTCATCCTGGGCGGCTACAGCTCGCCTCGCGTCTCTGAGTTTATTGTCGCCGATACCACGGCGTGGCCTGGCAATGGCGGGTGCTGCGTTGTCACAGGCACATCCCCGAATGAAATGGTCCAACCTGCTTACGATACGACTGTTGATATTGGCGGCGCCGGTCTGGTGGACCTAAGTGAAGGCACTTCAGATATGATGATCGACACCCTCATCGTGGGGAAGGGCTGGGACGGCGTTGGCATCAACAACGTCAACTTCGGCCCCTCCGGCAAAGTGTTGGGAGTCTTCAACATGGGGGCCGGCACTTTGGATGTGAACACGCTGGAACTCGGCGTCCAGTTTTCTCTCAGCGCCACTACGCCTGTCACGGGAACGCTCAACGTCAATGCCGGCAGCGTGCTGGTTCATTCCAACCAGCTTTACCTGGGATTGAGCCTCGGAGGAGACGCCATTGCCACGGCCAACTTGAATATCACCAACGGCGGCAGTCTCACTGTGGACAACGGTTTTGGCATAGTTGACAGTGGCCAGTCTCTGAGCGAGGTGACCCTGGACAATGCCACCGTGACCGCGGCGAACATCGGCTCCTCCTCCGCCCCGATCGGCAGCATGACCATTGGCGATTCGACCCTCAATCTGGCCGTAAACGGCGTGACCGGATCGGTCGTGGCCAATAGTTTGACGACCGAGAGCATCAGCAGCGGCATAACCATCAATATCACTTCCATCGGGCAGGTCCCCGGCCTGGAACAGGTCATTACGCTGATTTCCTCGGGCACTCCGATTGCTTCCATCGGAACCTACAGTGCCGGCGTGAATGGATTTAATTTGGGTCCTTTGCCGAACGGTTACACCGGCCATCTCGAAGTCACCGCCTCCGCGGTCCAACTCGTCCTTACGCACAGCCTCAGCGTGCCCAATAGTTGGACCGGCACCGACATTTCAAGCCACAATACCAACTGGTCTGATATCAACAATTGGTCGGCGGCAGTAGAACCAAGCCTCAGTAACCCCGCGTATTACCTGCCCAGCGGTTCGGTGGCCTCTTCCGCGCTTTC
>PLIU01000419.1:0-826 GCA_003140095.1 Verrucomicrobiales bacterium
GCGTCTTTGCGCCTTGGCGTTAATGCCTTCTTCCGACAAAAATGACTTGGCAACCCGCCCGTATCATGGTAAGTATTCCTTGTCCACCAAAAATTATGCTGAAAAGCAAATCCATTAAAAATGGTTTGGCAGCAATGGCCACGGTGTTCAGCCTGTCATCATCCCCCGTTTTTGCCGGTGAGGCGGATATTAAAATTCCAGATTTGTCCGGGGTAAAGTTTAACGGGTTGGGAGGGGTCAGCGGTGCAACCTTGATGTATCTAGGTTTGGTGGTCTGCCTCGTCGGGGCCATCTTCGGCCTGGTGCAATACTTTCAGACCCGGGCTTTGGCTGTGCATAGGAGCATGGCGCAGGTTTCGGAGACAATCTGGGAAACCTGTAAAACCTATCTCTTCACGCAAGGCAAATTCCTGGCCATCCTTTGGGTTCTGATCGCCATTTGCATGGTATATTATTTCCTCGGCTTGCAGCACGAAGCTGTCATGAATGTCGTCCTCATCTTGTTTTGTTCCATCCTCGGCATCCTGGGCTCTTACGGAGTCGCTTGGTTTGGCATCCGCATCAACACGGTTTCCAACTCCCGCACGGCGTTTTCCGCGCTCAGAGGCAATCCGCTCAACACATTGGGCATCCCGTTGCGCTCCGGTATGAGCGTCGGACTGTTGCTGGTGGCAGTGGAATTGTTCTTCATGATTTGCATCTTAATGTTCCTTAAAGAAATGGCCGGCCCTTGCTTCATCGGTTTCGCCATTGGCGAATCCTTGGGCGCTTCGGTCTTGCGTATTTGCGGCGGTATTTTCACCAAAATCGCCGACATCGGCTCCGA
>PLIU01000419.1:853-13306 GCA_003140095.1 Verrucomicrobiales bacterium
GGCGGCAAGAAAGATTTCGATTTCGAAGCGCCCTTGACGCATCTTGTTTGGTTGACTTCGGCCGTATCAATCGCCGTCACGTTTATCGCCAGCAAATTGTTGCTGGGCGATTTCAAAGACGGTCATGGCGTGGCGCAGCCCGGCGTATGGTGGGTGCTTTCTACCATTATCAGTTGCGGCACGGTGGCCGGGGCGGTGATCCCTGAATTTACCAAGGTTTTTGTCAGCACCCATTCACGCCACGTCCGCGAAGTCACCAACTGTTCCAAACACGGGGGCGCGTCGCTGAACATCCTTTCTGGCTTTGTGGCGGGTAATTTTTCGGCTTTCTGGATGGGCTTGTGCATCATGGTCCTCATGGCTGCTTCTTATTACTTCTCTCAGAACGAGGCGCTCATGTCCTTCCTGCCGGCGAAATTTGCTTTTGCCAAACCTATTTTCGCTTTCGGCCTGGTCGCCTTCGGTTTCCTGGGCATGGGACCGGTCACCATTGCGGTCGATAGTTACGGACCCGTGACCGACAACGCGCAATCCGTCTATGAGCTGAGCCAGATCGAAGCGCGCCCCGACATCAAGGGTGAGATTAAGCGAGACTTTGGTTTCGAGGCGGATTTTGAAAATGCCAAGTATCAACTCGAGAAAGGCGACGGCGCGGGCAACACTTTTAAAGCCACGGCCAAACCGGTGCTCATCGGCACCGCCGTCGTGGGAGCGACCACGATGGTGTTCGGGATCATCATGTTGCTCCAGAAAATGTATGATCTTCAGGTAGCTTCAGGAGTGTCTGGACCTTTCAAGCCGGTCATTGACGCGTTGAGCATAGTTCAACCGGAAATTATCCTGGGCCTGATTATGGGTGGGGCGGTCATTTATTGGTTCACAGGTGCATCCTGCCAGGCGGTTGTGACCGGAGCTTATAGCGCGGTCGTTTACATCAAGGAACACATGAACCTTTCCGCGACCACGGCTTCCCAAAAAGACAGCAAAGAGGTGGTGCGCATCTGCACCGTTTACGCGCAGAAGGGCATGTGGAATATCTTCATTGTGGTGTTCTGCTTTGCCTTGTCGCTTCCTTTCTTCAACGCTTACTTCTTCATTGGCTATCTTATTGGCATCGCGTTTTTCGGCCTCTTTCAAGCCATCTTCATGGCCAACGCCGGCGCGGCTTGGGACAACGCCAAGAAGATCGTCGAAGTCGAGATGAAGCAGAAGGGAACTCCGTTGCACGATGCCACCGTCATCGGCGACACCGTCGGCGACCCCTTCAAGGACACTTCGTCGGTCGCCCTGAACCCGGTCATCAAGTTCACCACCCTCTTTGGCCTTCTGGCCACAGAGATCGCCGTGACCATGACAGAGCAACACACCAAGACCGGCATTGGCGTGTTTTTCTTTATCATTGCGCTCATCTTCGTTTACCGGTCCTTTTACTGCATGCGCATCCCGGAAGAATCGGCCGGAGGGAAATAAGGCCCCATGCGCATTGTCTCGCTGCTGCCCAGTTGCACCGAGACCGTTTGCGCGCTGGGTTGCGCGGAGCGGTTGGTGGGGCGGTCGCACGAATGTGATTTCCCCCCGGAGATCTGCTCTGTCCCCGTCTGCACTTCTCCACGGCTGGACCCCGCCGCGTCCAGTTCCGTCATCCACGGCCAGATCAAGTCGTTGCTCCAAGGGGCGCTCTCGATCTATGAGCTGGACATCGCGCGATTGCGGGAATTGCGGCCGGACATCATTCTCACGCAGGACCAATGCGCGGTTTGCGCAGTCAGCCTGGACGATCTGGAAAAAGCCCTTCCCCAAATTCTCTCCCGCCGGCCCAAAATCATCTCCGTCGCCCCGCTCCGTTTAGTGGACGTCTGGACGGACATGCAAACCATCGCCGACGCCCTGGGTGTGCCCGAAGCGGGCCGCGAGATGCTCTCGCGCTTGAAGAACCGCGTGGTGGATATCATCCTGAAAACCTGCATGATCACCAAAAGGCCGTCGGTGGCTTGCCTGGAATGGTTGGAACCCCTCATGGCGGCCGGCAACTGGGTGCCGGAAATGGTGGAACTGGCCGGCGGCCGCGATGTGTTGGGCTTGCCAGGCCGCCCTTCCTCCTGGCTAGAATGGAAAAACCTGGCCCAGCTTGACGCGGATATGTTGGTGCTGATGCCATGCGGATTCGGATTGGAGCGCGCGCGGCGCGAAGCGGCGGCGTTGGAGGCCCGGCCCGAATGGCCCAAGCTGCGCGCTGTCAAATCGAAGAAGGTTTTTATTGTTGACGGAAGCCATTACTTCAACCGGCCCGGCCCGCGGGTGGTGGAATCGATCGAGATATTGGCCGAAATTCTTCAGCCCAAACTCTTCTCCTTCGCCCACGAAAACCGCGGTTGGGCGCGGCTCTAACTCATTTTACTATTAGATTGATGCTCTGGCTGTGGCTGTTGAATTCGGGCGCGTAGAGGCACTGAATTTCCGCCACACCGCTCTGGTATTCGCCGCGAAGCTGGACGCGCGTCGAATACTCGAACACGTACGTGCCCTTGGGCAGGTAATCAATAAAGAAATGGCTCGCCGTGTCGCGCGTGCTTTCGTAATACGCCAGGCCGTCCTGGTATTGGTAGCGCGAAAGCACGTTCACCGGCTCCGTGCCGCTGCCGCGCTGGTCTTTGAGATGGACGTATTCCATATCGCGATCCGCGCGCAACTCGACGCGCACGACCAACTCGTCGCCCACGGCCAGCGCGCCTTTCACCGGCTCCAGCACCTGGCCGCGCGCGGTATTGACCTTGGTGAACAAAGTCTTTTTCAACTTCAGAGGTGTGCCTTCGTAAGGCGTGATCCTGCTCATGTCTTCGAAGTATTGCCAATGCACGCTGCCCCACGCGACGCCCGAGTCGGTTTTCTTGACTGTGATCTCACCCAGCTTCGGTTTGATGTCAGCGGGCGCAAAACGAACTTCGTAAAATCCGGCGCCAGGCTCCACGGCGGATGTCCCATTCTGAACGTGCGATGTTGGGCGTTGTTTTGGTTTGGGAGTGACATCCGTTCCGCCCACCGCCACTTCCACCAGCGCGGTGCTCGAAAGCAAATCCGTCCCGCGCAACAGCAACGCATAGATGGCATCCGCGGTGGCCTTGGTCGTTTTCCAATCCTGCGTTTGCTTTTGCTTGAGGAGCCACATGCGGCAGTCCTCGACCGATTGCTGGTCGTTCATCACTTCGTCAAAAGCCTCAATCATCAGCGCCTGCGTTTCAATCGGCGCGCGGTACCACCACCAGCTCAATTCCGTTTCGCGCCAGAACATGCCCAACTCCTCATTGCTAACGCTGCGCTCCTTGATCGAGCGCATGATCGCCTGCGCCGCCGTCATGTTCTCGCCGACGCCCCAGCGCTTGAGGGCGATGGCCAATTGCCCTTGCGACTGGCGGCAGTTGGTTTGCAGCCAGAGTTTCCGCGATTGTTTGAGGAAAAATTCGACCGCCGTTTTGTGCTGCGGCGCCATCGGCCTGTCCTTCAAAAAAAAACTGCGGCCATACAAATAGAGCGCGTCCATCGCGCCCGGCACGTATTCGTCCGGCTTGGCCCAATTTTTCTGGATGTCCGCGTAATGCCCTTCCATCCATTCATCGAGCCCTTGCAGCGCGCGCACCGCGGGAGCCGCCGCGATGTCCGCGCCGAGATGCCGCAATCGGCCAAAACCCGTGACGATGTAAAGCGTGATGTAATCGTTGCCCGGTCCGCCGGGGAACCACGGCCAGCGGCCATCCTCCAGTTGCATCTCGGCCAGCTTGCGCAACGTCGTGTCGGTCTCGTTATTGAGGCGGTTGTCGTCAAACAAAATTCCCACATTATGCCGCGCCTGGTTTTCATTTTGCGCCTGTTGGAGCCACGGCGTCTCCTCGAGCATCACTGATTTGAGGTCCTGGTTTTTCTCCAAAGGCGAGTCGAGCGCAGGCGTGTTTTTCCACTGGTCGAACACGGCGCGGATTCTGGGATCGCGATGGGCGATGGTCCGTGCCAGCGCGTTGGCGTAAAGCCGGTTGAAGGTCTGCTCGCTGCATTCGTAGGGATATTCCATCAGATATGGCAGCGCCAGCACCGCGTACCAGGCGGGATTAGACACCATCTGCACCGTCAAGCTCTGGTTTTGCAGCGTTTTCGATTTGCCGGACTCGGCCAGCTTTTTAAATTCAAATCTCTTCGTCCCCGGCCCGCGCAGCGGCAGCGGCAATGACTCCGTGACCAAAATGCGCCGCGACAAAACGGGCAACCCGCCTTCTTCGCCGTCGGAAAGCTCGCTCGTCGCAGCCACGGCTTTGTAACTCAGAAACGGCGCGCCGTCAGGTACGGCGATGCGCCACGAAAAAGTGCGCGATTCCTTCGCCGCGATGTTGAAATCTTGTTCGGGCCTCGTGTTGCGGAGCAGTTTGTCGGCGGATTCCCCGCCGCCCACTTCGCCAAAGGTGAGCCGCACGCGTCCGGTCTGGCGTTGGTCGCTCTGGTTGGACACTTTCACGGTGAACTCCATCGTATCACCCTCGCGCAGGAAGCGCGGCGGGTTCGGCTGCACCATAATGTCCTTGGCGGTGAACGCGTGCCCCTCGAGAAAACCGGCGCGAAGTTTCCGATCGTGCGCAAAGCCCAGGAAATGCCATTTCGTCAACGCCTCCGGCATCGTGAACGTCATGCGCACGACCCCGTTGGAATCCGACATCAATTGCGGGTAAAAGAACGCGGTCTCGTTCAGATTTTTTCTGGCGCTCACATGGCTCAAGTCAACTGGGGGCACTGGCAGCCGCCTATCTTCGGCGTGCTCACCGGAGACGGAGACGCTCTCGGCGACGCCATTGACGGCGACTCCAGCGATGCCGCCCTGCAGTCCTATTTCTGCCTTTTTTAGCATACCCATGGTTGCCGGAGAGGCTGCCAACGAAGAGATTCCCCCTACACCAGTAAAGGCACTATAGGTTCCAGTAATGTAGCCTCGTCGAAAACCGTACCCCCACAAATCCTCTGTCAAGTCAGAGGGAAAATGCCGATACGTCAACTCCACCGCTACGCCTTCCCATTTCCATTCGCCAAAAACTTGATGGAACTGGCTGGCAAAATTCAAAAACTGTGACTGCGCGGTCGAATTATCCTCCCGCAAAACCTCGAATGCGCGCGGCCAATCGTGCGGTGTGAAGGCGTCGAGCGATTCGTCGTAAAGCCCCGCCACCATTTCGGCGACCGATTTCTCCGCGCCCGGACCCTTGACCATTGCCGTCCATGTTTCCTTCTGCCCCGGCTGCAATTTCGACGTAAAATGTTCCCATGTGAGCACGAGTTCCTTGTTTTTCCACGGCACGGAAATCTTGCGTGAATCCAGATAAGCCCGGTTTTCGCGCACCTGCGTGAGGTGCATAGTGAAGCCGCCGCGCATCGCCTCCGTCACGGCGAACTTGATTTGCTGCTGCGTCCGGCCTGGTTCCGTCCAAAAACGGCGGATGATTTTGTTGCGATGTTCGATTTCGACCAAAGCGCGGCCCTGATCGTAACCCGTGCCCCACAGCGCCATGAACTCATCGCCCGGCTGCATCTCCCAATTTGCCGCGGCCAGCAGATGAGGAATCTTGATGGCCAGGTGAGCGGCCTCCGGCTTGAGTACCTGCAGCGGCAACTTGCCGGTGACGCGTTTGCCAAAACGATCCTGCGTCTCCAAAACCGCGCGATAAGCGCCCCCGCCGAGTGTGAACGACAACTTCGCGGCGCCATTCGTACCGGTCGTGAAGGCGCGCTCCGCCGCAACTCTGCCCAAGGGCCAAGTGTTTGGATTCGCCAAGTCGTTTTCGTTCTCGCTGTCGTTGCCAATCTGTGCGCGGTGGACTCTCTCCGGTGCTTGCAACTCGTAAATTTTCACACTGCCTTCAGCCTGTTGCGGCTCGCCGTCCAGCGTCTTGGTCTCAATTGTCAACTCGACGGCTTTGTCTTCCGTCTGCCAATCGTCCGCGCTCAGCATGGCCTCCAGCCCGGTGAAGCCGACACGAATGCCGCGGTCCGCCGAGCGCGTCTCGCCCGCGCTGTCCGTCACGTCGGCAGTGATTTGGAAAACAAAGGTCGGCTCGTCTTTTTCCAAAATTTTCGGGTCGGCTTTGGCCGTGAACTCAATTTTGAACGAGCCGTCGGTGTCCGTCCGCGCCGCGCCGTGCGCGATTTCCTGACTCTGGCTTTGCGGGCCGCGCGACCACCAACCCCACCACCACGGCATGCGCACCTCACGCACGACGCGATACTTCACTTCCGCGCCATCCTCCGCCGCGCCGGTGTAGCCCATCGCGTGGCCGGTAAGCATAACCCGCTCGTTGAGCTTCGCGGCCGTTTTCGGCGCGTCGAGAGTGACCTCGAATTTCGGACGCTTGTATTCCTCGACGCGGAAGTGGGCGTAGCCTTGCGCGCGCCCTTCGACTTGCAAAGACATTTCGCCCAGCAGCCGGTCGCGCGGAGCCGTGAAGCTGCCGGCGAACGAACCGTAATCATTGGCGCGCTGCCGCTGTCGCGCGATTTCCTTGCCGTTGACGTCATGGAACTCGACCGTCACTTCCTCGCCTTTGAGCGTTTCGTAGTTCTCCTTCGCCGGATCAGCCCACACACAGATACCTTTGTATTGAATGGTCTGCCCAGGACGATAAATCGCGCGGTCGGTGAAGAAAATGGTCTCCGCGTAGGGACGTTGCTCATTGCCCAAGTCCAATTTAGTGGACCAAATGTCCTGCGCTGTGGCCAGCTCGCGCCCATTGTGGCGCGCGCGCACAAGGTAGTTGCGATTTTCCCCCGACTTCATGGAGAAGAATCCGTTGGTGTCCGTCGCCAGCTTCGGTTCGGCGACGCGATTGCCATTGTTGGCCAGATGCCAGACGGCAATTTCCGCTCCGCTGACCGGCTCGCCGGAATTGGCCTCCAGGACGAACCCTTCGAGATTGCCGGCGCGGGTGCGGGTGATCAGCGCGAGATCGCTCACCCAAACCTCGGCCATCGATACGATATTGTCCTTTTCGCCGAACTTTTCCTCGTGGCTCGAGGCGATGAAGTAATAGCCTGGCTTCAATTTTTCCGGCGCCTCCACCTCGAAAGTTTTCTCCTTGAAATCAGGTGTCGGCGGCAGTGTGGCGGACCATTGAAGGGCGGGAGCTTTTGCCAGGATTTCGCGGCGCTCCTGATCGTTCAGATTCTCAGGACGATGATAGCGCCGTTGCAAGAACATTTCCCAATCCACCGGAATGGCGCGGAAATAAACGTCATTCACATTTCTATAGCGAACGGAAATCTTCGGCCACGGCGCGTTCCAGACGCGCTCGGTGGAGATGCTGGCCGACTTGGCTTCGATTTCGGCGACAAGATTGAGGCAAAGTTTCCCGCCGGGTGAATTCGGAAAAAGTTTCGCGCCGCGTCCGGCGAGATCGTGCGCCGCAACCCAATCGCCTTCCTGCCGGAGCACGCCGGCTTTGCGTTCGTAGGCCAGCGTGGAGATGTCGAAATCGGCGTTGACGCGAATGAAGGATTCGAGCGCGACCTTGTAACGCGCATTCTTGTCCTCGCCGAAGGCCGCGTTCCAACCCCAGGTCAGCCGCTCCAGATCAGCCGCCGCAAACGCGAGCCGGGGAAGCGGATCGCTCTGATGAAAGCGCAGCAGGTCGCGATAGAGTTGAAGCGCCTTGACCTCTGGGGCATTTGTGTCGCCGGCCAGCCGATCCACCCAATCCAGAAATGTGCCGGCGGGGAGAAAAATCGGGCTGTCTGCCGGCAACTCAAACGCGCCCTGGGGTTTGGCCGCCGCCTGCTCGCCCGAGGTGTAAAACTCCAGCGCCTGCTGCGCGATGAAATCGTAAAGCGTGGGCCGATAGCTGTCCGGCATCGTGCCTTTTTCGATCGGGGCATCCCAAGTGCTGATCGGGGTGGCCTTGAGCATTTTTCCCGCCGCGAGTGATTGCTGAAAATGCCGGTCCATTTCCGCGAAAAGCCGCGGCAAATCCCAGGTCGTGAAATCCTTGCCCGGCGCTTGCGCCGTCGCCGTGCGCTGCAGGAACCGCCAGCGATTGTGCTGGAAGTACTGCCAATACCAATGCGCCAGCAGGGTTTGGAGCACCGGCGCCATTTCCTTTGGAGCGCGCGCCAGCTCCGCTTCCAAGCGAGCAATCTTTTCCTCGGGTTTGTTGCCTTGGATTTCTCCTTCGAGCGCAATCCTTTTGGCGATGGCCTTGGTGGCTTCGCCGTAAGCCTTGTCCTTGAGCGCGCCGGCGATGATCGGCTCCAGGTTAGTGATGGCGGTTTTCGGCAGTCCTTTTCCAATCGCCTCATTCACCTGCCGCCACAAATCGTCGCGCTGACCCGCGCTCAACGAAAGATGGGATGCCATCATCAGAGCACACGCAAAGAGCTTAAGCCTGAATTTCATTCTCCAAATAACACCGGCAGCAAGATATTGATGCTAGCCGCGCTGCCAAGTTAGACGGCAAGCCATGCCTTTTGCTCCCGCGGGCATGGTCAAGGAGCTGGCCAACTCTTTGGTTCGCGCAGGGCGTAATTCACCTGATAAAAAATTCATTGGGCGGGGCCGGACTCGTAGCCGCCGACGTGAGGAGGCGGTTGACAGAACAGCAAGTATCATTATCCAAGAATCCGCCTCCTTGCGTCGGCGGCTACAGGCCATGCGGACCCGCCCAAATTGGCTTTCCCAGCGCGTGCCGCGCGTGTAGTGTTAGCCGAAGCCATGCGACAGAAAAAGGATGCGCCGGTAATAATGCGGTAACAATCCGTTGGCACTGTGTTGGGCACGAAAATAAAACTATGATCGAGGCCAGAGGATTGACCAAACTCTTTCATCACAAGAAGCGCGGCCAAATCCGGGCCGTCGATAACGTCGATTTCCGCTGTGAGCCGGGCCGTATCTTCGGGTTGCTGGGCGTCAATGGCGCGGGCAAAACCACCTGCTTGCGCTTGCTGGCCACAATCCTCGGCCCGACTTCCGGCACCGCCTCCGTCAATGGGTTCGACATCGTGGCCGCGCCGGAAAAAGTGCGGGCCAGCATCGGCTTTCTTTCCACCGCCACCGCGCTCTATGGCCGGCTGACGGCCTTTGAAGTGGTGGAGTATTTCGGCCGTTTGCACGGCATGGCTGACAGCGTGTTACACCCGCGCATCGACGCCCTTTTCCAGGCGCTGGCCATGAATGAGTTCCGCGACCGTCGCTGTGACAGGCTTTCCACCGGCATGAAACAGAAAACCTCCATCGCGCGCACCCTCGTCCACGATCCGCCGGTGATGATCTTTGACGAGCCGACGCTGGGCCTGGACGTGCTGACGGCGCGGACGGTGCTGGGCTTCATCCGCGAATGCGGCCAGCGCGGCAAAACCGTCATTTTTTCCACGCACGTCATGAGCGAGGTCGAAAAGCTCTGCGACTCCATCGCGATTATTCACGGGGGACGCATCCTGGCCGAAGGCGATTTGGCGCAACTGCGGGCACGGACTGGGGTGGAAAGCCTGGAGGACATCTTCATCAGAGTCGTGGAGGAACACGCTTGAACCTGCGCCCCGTCGCCATTGTTTATCGCAAGGAATGGCGCGACTTGCTGCGCGATTGGCGCACGGTCATGTCCATGATCGTGGTGCCGGTGGTGATCGCGCCCATGATCATTCTCGGCGTTCTCAAGATCGTCAATCTGACGATGAAGCAAGAATCCAAAGTCATGCTGCTGGGCGGCGATGGTTCCCCGCAAGCGGTGGCCGCCTTGCGCAGGCTGAACAAATTCGACCTCGTCCCCGCCAGCCCCGACTACACCAACCTCATCTCGACCAAGCAGATTCGCGCGGCGGTGGAAATTCCCAGCGACTTCGACGCCGCGGTGGCGCAGGGACGCAAGACCACCATCCGCATCTACACGTACGACGGCGAGCCGAAATCGATGCAGGCGGCGGGACAATTGGAGGAATTCTTTGAGCATCGCCGGCAGGAGATAGTGCGGAGCCGTCTGCTGGAACGCCTGCTGCCGGAAACATTGGTCACGCCCTTTGAAGTCAAGCGCAGCAATGTCGCCTCGCCCAAGCAGGTCACCGGCGTGGTCGTCGGCATGATTCTGCCCTACCTGATGATCGTGATGTGCCTGGTCGGGGCGACTTATCCCGCCATCGACATGACCGCCGGGGAAAAGGAGCGCGGCACGCTGGAAACGCTGCTCTCCAGCCCGGTGGCCCGGACGCATCTGGTGCTGGGCAAAGGATTAGTCGTCTTGACTGCGTCGCTGGCCACCGCCGCGCTTTCGTTTTCTTCCAATGGACTGGCGTTGGTGTTTTTCCGTACGAGCCGATTCGCCAAGCTGCCGCTGGCGCTGGATCCGCTGGCGCTGGCCGGAGTCTGCGTGGTGCTGATTCCACTGGCGATCTTCCTTTCGTCGGTGACGGTTACCGTGGGATTGTTCGCGCGCAGCAGCAGGGAAGCCAACACTTATCTGCAGCCCTTGCTCCTGCTGGCCATTATCCCGGCGCTGCTGGCGGCGCTGCCGGGGGTCGATTTCAACTACGGCCTGGCCTTCATTCCCGTTCTCAACATGAGCCTTCTGTGCAAGGAACTGCTGACGGGCACATGCCATTGGGGCCATGTACTGGTGGTTTTTGGTTCCATGACTGTTTATGCCGCCCTCGCTGTCGCAGCCGCCGTGGCCTTATTCAAACGCGAGAGCGTCCTGTTCCGCACTTGACTGATATTCTTGCCGGGTCGAAACGCACCTGCCCCTATCTCTTCCACTTGTCCAGAAAGGCCATCACCTTGGCTGGACTGTGATGGTCACCCTCCTCCAATTCCCCGCTGTCCTTGGTCGTAAGTTGCTTGCCATCGGCGTCCAAAATGAGCAGGACTGGCAAACCGAAATGGGTGGGATGACCGTACTTCGCATCCACCTCGTTGTTATGCCCCTTATTCACGTCAATCAAAACAACCACATAATCGCTTTTAAGTCTCGCGGCGATCTCTTTGTCCGTGTCGAAAAGCGAGTGCAGCTTACGGCACCAACCACACCAATTGGCCCCAAACTGTAAGAGAACCCGTTTGCCGTCCTTCCCTGCCAGCGCCAAGGCATCGGCGATCTGCTTTGAACCATCGGCCGACTCGTCGTAAATGGCGGGTTTTGTCGCCAACGGAGTGTCGCCGGCCTGGACCGCGCCGGCGAGGACAAGGGAGGCGGCCAAGAGGCCAAAACGGAACCAACCGCCAAGAGCACGAACTTTCATGCGCCCAGGATGCGGCCTCGATTTCAAGAAATCAAGTCAAAATCAATCAACGGCAAAACGTCGAACGGTGAATAATCACTGGACATCTTGCGCAAAACTTTGAATAACTTCCAATAACTTCGGTTGTCTAAATTCGGTTCCAAGGAGTCTCCTTGATGCCATGATTGATTCTGTTCATCCTGAAAATGGCAATGTGTCGGCGGATTTGAAAAAATCGCGCCGCAAAACTTCCGCCACCGCCGGCACGCCTAAAATCGACCGCCTGCCGCCGCATTCCATCGAAGCCGAGCAAGGCGTGTTGGGGTGCATCCTGCTCTCGCCCAATGATTGCCTGGGCGAGTGCATCGAAAAGCTCAAGCCGGGCCACCTGGTCTTTTATGATCTGCGCCACCAGACTCTGTTCCAAACGCTGACGGAGATGTTCGACGAAAAGCAGGCCATCGATATGATCACGCTGCCCCAGCGCCTGAAAAACAAACAGCAGATGGAAGGGGTGGGCGGCCTGGCTTATTTGTCCACCTTGCCCGATGCCGTCCCTTCGGCGGCCAACCTCCAGTATTACCTGGACATCGTCCTGGAAAAATATGTGTTGCGCAAAATGGTGCAAACCTGCACCGGCATCGTCGGCCGCGTCTTTGATTACGAAGGGGAAGTCGAGGCGTTGCTGGACGAAGTGGAGCGCGACATTCTGCAAATCAGCCAGGACCGCGTCTCCGGCGCGTCGGCCACGATCAAGGAACTGGTCAACCGGGCCATCAGCAAGATCGAAGAATACCACGCCAACCAGGGCTTGCTGACGGGCCTCTCGACCGGGTTCATCGATTTCGACAAAATGACCACCGGCTTGCACGAAGGGGAAATGATCGTGGTGGCGGCGCGGCCTTCGATGGGCAAGACCTCCCTGGCCATGAACATTGCCGAGCACGTGACCTTGGAATTGAAAGTGCCTGTCGGGGTCTTCAGCCTGGAAATGACCGCCGACCAATTGGTCTTGCGCATGCTCTGCTCCCGTTCGCGCGTCAACCTGCGCAACGTGCGCGACGGCTTCCTGGCCGAACGGGACTTTCCCAAGCTGACCGGCGCGGCCGGCAAAATGGCCGCGGCGCCGCTGTTTATCGACGACAGCTCCGGGCTGTCCATCTTGCAGTTGCGGGCCAAAGCGCGGCGGATGTGGCAGCAGTCGGGCATCAAGCTCTTTGTCATTGA
>PLIU01000451.1 GCA_003140095.1 Verrucomicrobiales bacterium
GCGACGAGCAAGTGATTTCACTGGTGCGGCAACTGCCGGCCGAGCGCAAGCGTACCTCCCTCCTAGCGCTCGCCCAGGACGCACAAACGCGCCGTGAAGAACGGCTGCAGTTTGGCGAGGAGCAGTTACGCCGGGCCTGCGCGGAACGGGGTCGGGATTGGGATCGTCTGTCCGAGGATGAACGCGAGGCGTTCGTGAATGACTTGCTGCACGAGAAATAACCGAAAACGGGGTCAGTCAACGGTATTGTAATATAATTCTCGGCNNTCATGCCTGCGCTTCCCAGAATATGAAAGCCGTAAGCGTCAGCCATTGGAAGGGCCTCTGGTCAACAGAAAAAACGTTGATTCGTTGCTCCCTCCAAACGCATGTGTTGAGCGTGGCCAAGGTCAAGCTGTCCGATTTCCAGCAAGATAACCGGCGGCCGGCCATCAACAAAGGCGAGTCGGTCAAGGGCGACGTCATCACGACTTACGCCACCTGTTCGCCACCCGTTGCATCGAAAACGGGGTGGACATCCCGACCGTCACGTTGGCTGGGGACACCAAGAGGGCGGGGCGCTCTGCATGAAAACTTACGGCCACTTGCGCGACGAACACAGTACCAGTGAGGCCAAAAAAGTCGTATTTTAGCACAGGACTTAAAAATCCACTTTGGGCCGTTTCAGGCCGTCACGCCTCATCAGTTGCCACACACGAGACTCATAATAAGTCAATACTGTTTTCAAGAATCCTCAGACCTCTTCCTGGCCAATGTTTACAAGGCTTTTGTCGATTCGTTGTCGTCCTGAATCCTCCCGAATTTGCCTGGAAAACACCAAACAGTATCAGGCAAACCACATACAATTGCGGGATACAATGAGCGGTCACGGTTTTGAGCCGTTTTCGTCCATCAAGGATTGAATCCTCGACGAAAGCAGTGCGGATACTACAAAAGCGTGCCGTGCTCAGCAAGACCGTGACTTTCGATCAATCGCTCGGATTGAGCGTCCACATTCCCTTCGGCGCGTTGGTCGTGCCACTCCCGACAGTTTGCTGCATCGTGAGCAGGGAGACGTGATTGTCAAAAAAAAGATAATTAAAGTGATAACCCTGGGCCTGATAAAGCGCCAATCCTTGATTGACGTAGTCATTGGCGTCCGTTTGATAACACTCTCCCCATCCTTGGGAGTTATCACTGAAGTTGGCCGGAGCGACGGAAATGGAAGGCCAGACATTCCCACACACATTGTCGCCCGCGGGTTCTTCCACGAGATTGATCGTTCCGGCGGGGCTTGCCACGACGGAGGTCTTATAACCCGGGGCGCCGGATTGAGTTGTCGCGATGTTATTCCAATAAATGCCAACACCGTCCATGGCCTTAGGCAGCGCCGATCCCCAAGATGCTATGGCGATATCTTGCGGGCCAATCGCGTTCATGGCGTACGTCCTGCGCCCAAGGTTTGGTTGACTCGCCACCCAATAACTGTCCGGACCGATGTCATTCGGGCAACGCAAGATTTGCGCCACTAGACTCTGGTCCACGGCGCCACTATCCAAAACGGCCTTACTGAGATTATTTGCGCCTATATAAGGGTGGATGGCCGTGTCCCAAGTATATTGCGTGTTGTCTTCACCGTCCACCGCGGCCGCCGGAAAAGTTTCACTGTTATCTCCTGTGTAAAGAGCGAAGCCAAACCCGAGCTGTCTCATGTTGGACTTGCATTTGGCCGTGTTGGCCGCTTGCTTTGAGCGCGCCAAGGCCGGCAGCAGAAGCGCGGCCAGGATGGCGATAATGGCGATCACGACCAGCAGCTCGATCAAGGTGAATGCCGCTGGCAGTGTCTGCCGATTGGCGATACATCGCTCCGATGCCGCGTGCAGAAGCGCCGCGTCACGGACACTGCGTCGATCTTGAATTTTCAGCGCCTTCACGTTTATCGATTAGCTCTTGGGTTTCTTCCGGGAATATAACTTCATCGGCGTTTGTCGTCCAAAAAAAAGGACGGGGAGATAGGCGTAGAAAGGACTACGCCTTTGGAAATAGACACGCGGCCCGCACGAAGCCAATCTGCCAGGCCACAAGGAAATCGCAGAATCGCTGCTCGCCCGCAAAGCCGATGTCAATGCCCGGGACAAGCGGCCTAACGCCTTTTCATCGGACTGCGGAATGCGGTGATATTCGGGATTTTTCGACGGCAGGACTGTCTCAAAGTTTGATTTCGGATTTCAAGCGCGTGGCGGAATTGCTGTTGGCCAACGGGGCTGACCTCAACGCCATGAATAATGCTGGCGAGACGCCCTTGCATCTGGCGGCAGTCAAGCACTTTAAGGACATGGAGGCGTTACTGCGGCAGCACGGCGGCCACGAATAAAGCGGCTTGGAACGGCGCGTCGCCGTAGCTACCGAGGGCGCATCCGAAATAATTTCGTCCGCCAGCAATTGCATGGCGGCGCATCTTGGCGGAGGGCGGGACGCTCAAGGTGGAACGCAGCAGGGCAACGGGGCGCCTGTGGAGAGCAATACCTTGACGGCCCCGCTCGGAGCCATACAAGCGTTGCCCTGAAATTGCTTTTTACATCGAGGTTTTTCACTCTTAATCGCCTTAAACGGGGATAGGACATCAAAATAGACTTTGACAGAAGCGGCGAATCAACTTGCCATTGACGCGAACTCTGCCAAAATAATTATCGCTGGGTTTCTTAGTCATTTTAGCCAGTTTAGCTCCGTGGTAGAGCAACGGTTTTGTAATTCTAAAACGGCCTTTTGCCTTCTTTGGCAATGCTTGATTTCGCCTGTGTTTACAAGGACATTCCCGATTTCGGCGTTTGCTATAGCTGACTCCATTTTGCCCCAAAAAACACAACCCATATACAATCGGATATACAAATTCCTCAGCGAATTGCGGTGGAAAAACCGCCGACTCACGGTTTCACAGTCATTCCCAGCGCCAACGCCAGCGCCTTCTGCCGCGCGTCGAATGTGAAAAACTCGGTCACGTTGACCTTTTTGGCCAGCGTAACGTGCAACACGTCAAGACTGCGGCAGCCGATAGTCGGACCATGAGCAGCCGCGTATTGCGCCGCCGAACGATAAACGGGTGTCCAGTTGACCGGGTGAGGAACCAATCGGCCGCTCCGCAAATCGCGCTCCACGTCCGACCAGGCAGCGCTGGCTTGAGCCGCCATGAGAACGCGCCGAAATACACCGAGCGCGAAGGCATTCCTCATCTCCAAGCGGTGAAGGCCCGTAAATAGCAAAGGATTAGTCAGGGCGTTAATTGCGCCCCGAACGCTCGCGCTGTTGGAATCAAGGATGTAATACGAGATGAGCAGACTCGTGTCTGCGTAAGCGCTCATGGCGCGTTAGTAGCGTTCCAGCTCGCGCGCCAAGAGCACAAGATTCGGAAGAACCTTGTCGCCAAAGATGCGACGCTGGCGTGCAGCAGCATCCGGCCAGCGAACGCGACGTTTCTGTTTCCCGTTTGACGGCGCCTGACTTGCCGTTTCGAGTTCGTGAACATGCGCGAAGAACTTCCGGCGCTCTCGCGGCGGCAATGCCTTCACTTGCTCCAAAACTTCATTCGCACTCATCGCCCAAACTATACCACAAACGGAGCGCTCAGAGCAAACTCGAAACCGGCGTTTCTTCCGATAACACTTAAGCCGCCTCTGGCCGGTGATGAATCCGCTTGAAACCTGGCGCAACGGCTGCTCGACGGAAAAACCATGGTGCGAAGCAAACGGTGTTCGCGCAACTGCCGGTCAAATTGCTCCAAGTGGGGCGCGCAGATGCGTTGCAAGCGAAGCCCCATTAAACAGAAGCAACGCTTGCTTTCATAATGCCACGCATTATATTTCTCCTCGTGGCAACAATCGCTGAAATTGAAAAACTCGCGCTGGATTTACCGGAAAGCCAGAGAGCCGTCCTCGCAGCGCATCTGCTGGGATCGCTTCCATCCGTTCTCCACGATGAGGACGAGGGCATCGCGGAGGCTCTTCGGCGCGATGCGGAGTTTGACGCAAATCCGTCGGCGGGCATCTCGCTGGAGCAACTTGACCAGCAGATCGAACGCCGCCGAAGCTGATGCGGCTAATCCTTCACCAGAAGGTTTACTCAGACATCGACAAGATCATGGATTATTACGAGCAGGCGGATATTCCAGAACTTGCCGATGAGCTCTACGAGGAGTTACGGCATTTCATGGCGGAAGCTGCCGAGAGCCCAGAAACTTTTTCGATTCGAGAGCGTGACATCCGCCGAGTGAACCTACAGCGCTTCCCTTATCACTTACTATTTCGCATCGTTGGCGATATGGTTCGGATTCTTGTTGTGCGCCATCACAGCAGACATCCATCCTTTGGCATCAGACGGCGCTGAACATTTACCGCCGCGCCGCCGCAAACATTCCATCACGCTCTCTTTTGGCATTTAGGGGTGGATTGTTGGCTTCGTCGGAAGCGTGCCGGAACCCTTGTTGCCATGTGTTGCTGTTGGGCGTCACTGGCCGAGTCAGTTGCTTTTGCGCTCTCGGGGTCCGCGCGGCCCCACTGCGATTGCTTGCCCCGTCACNNGTTTGGTCGTGGGCCGTGCAACCGCGACGAATCATGCGCCGTTATCGTTGGGCGAACACGTCGGCAAGGAAGCGGAAGTTTCTGCGCGAGAAGCTCATTGTGGTCGCATAATTTTACGATGGAGCTGTTCCCACTTCGAGTTCTGGCTTGAACGTAATCGAACCCTGCGACATTGCCGGGTTGCAAATGGGGGGCAAATGTCTTGTGTCACCGCCATTAAATCGATAAAGTTGAGTCCGACGTGAAAAAGGAAATTTCGTGCAGGAATGTTCTGCTGGCGGCTACTTTTTGTGCCGTGTTGCTGGCGGTTTCCGCCCAAGCTCAGATCCAATGGGCCAAACGCATCGCCAGCACCGTCAACCCGGACGATGAGTTGTCCATCGGCTTGATCTTGGATAGCCAGGCCAACATATTTGTAACCGGGTGGTTTGATGGCACGAACGATTTTGGTGGGGTTATTCTGACCAACAACAACGATGGCGGACAGGACGTCTTCGTGGCCAAATACGATTCTACTGGCGCGCTCTTATGGGCGCAACAGGCAGGCGGGAGCTCCGGCAGCGAGAATGTGGGACGCGGAATCGGCGTGGATACAAATGGGAATGTTTATGTTACCGGCGGCTTTTACAGCCCTGCGGACTTCGGCAGTCTGAACTTGCCAACTTCTCCGTATGAGGAATTTTTTCTCGCCAAGTATGACAGCGTGGGCACGGTTCAGTGGGTCCAGCAGTCNNCTATCGGAGGATATGCCGTTGAAGGCACTGGTCTCGCGGTGGACAGCGCGGGAAATTGCTATGCACTTGCCTTCGCCAACAACGGCGCGACCAATACGTTCGGTTCAATGAACCTGCCGACGCCGAGCAACAGTGGCGAGAGCACTTTCCTCGTCAAGTATGACAATACAGGAACAGTCCATTGGGCGCAGTTCATGGGCGGCACGAGCGAAACCTATGCCACCAAGGTCGCGGTGGATGCTGCCGGGAATGTGTATGTAAGGGGTACGTTCTTTTCAACCATGACGATCGGCACCAGCAATCTGGTTGTCAGCGGGTTCAACAAAGAATATGTTCGTCGCCAAATTCAACAACTCTGGGGCTTTGACGTGGGTTCAGCAGGCAGCAGGTGGGAACGTGGACGAGGGTGGAGTGGCGGTTGACCAAAGTGGGAACGTATATGTAACGGGCTGGTTTGATGCCCCGCTATACTTCGGCAGCATCAGTTTGACGAACGTGGGATCGTCCTACGATGCCTTTGTGGCCAAATACAGCATCTCGGGGGTGCCACAGTGGGCACGCCAGACTAGCGGCACGAATTTTGATCTTTATTATGACGTTGCTTTGGACGGAAAGAGCAATGTCTATACGGTGGGGTGCTTGAGTACCGACGCGGCGGTCGTCAAATATAGCCCGACCGGAACGGTTCAGTGCGCATACTCAGCCAGCGGCCCGCCTGCGAGTCCGGTTTCTTCAGGTGTGTGTAAATGTGCGGTTGATTCAGCCAATAATTGCTTTCTGGCCGGATGGTATCAAGGAACGAACACTTTGGGCACAAATGTTCTGCAACCGCAGGGTTATTGGAATTACTTCCTCGCCAAAGTGGCGGCTCCCGCTCCGCCGACACTTGGCATCATTTTGAGCAACGGCGTCCCGCAATTGAGCCTTGCAGGTGATATAAGCAGCATGTTTGCCCTACAGTGGTCGCCAGGTCTGGAAGCAACGAATGCACCGTGGCAGACTTTGACGACGCTCACGCTCACGAATACTCCGCAACTCCTCCTTGATACGAACGTCCCGTCCCGCACCAACCGTTTCTACAGAGCGGGTCCTCCTGCATTTTAGTGGTTTGGATGGAAGTTCAGAACCACAAAATGGCGTCCCCCCACTAACCGAAAAGATACCATGGATCCCGATTTGCGGGAAAACGCGCAAGAACCGCAATAAATCGGGGGTGAGGGTAAAGTCCCATGGTGTTGGCGGAATTGGTGCCCGTGTTGCAAAGTGACAATGAGAACCCGCAAAAGCGAACGCAGAGCGGGGAAAACTGCTTTAAAAATGCAACCTTCTTTGCTTCGTTGGTGCTGTGCTCATCTCGCAAGTGCCCGTAGGTTTTCATGCAGAGGGCGCCGCCGTCTTGGTGGCCTAGCCAGCGCGAGACCGTCGGGATGTCCACGCCGGATTCAATGCAGCGGGTGGCGAACAGATGGCGCAGGTCGTGGTGGGTGATGCGCCCGACGCCCACCAACTTGGCGGCGCGGTCAATGGACTTCTGGCACTCAAAAACCCGCATAACGAGCGTTTCCGGCGATTCATCGGGGCGTGCCGCGCGGATTGTGGTGAGGAGATCGCGCAAGCTCTCGTTGAAGGGTATCCAACGGGCTTTGCCATTTTTGGTGACGCGGACGCACAATTGCTGCCTCTGGAAATCCACATCCGCCCAGACAACGTGCCGCGCCTCATTGATGCGGACACCGGAGAACGCGAGGAATCGGAACAGGTTCGCGCAGTCGTTCGCCTGGCCCGCACCAGATGACTGAATCTGCCGGGCCCTATCCTGGAATTGCGCCTGGGAAGGCAGATGCAATTCCTTCGGTTTTACTCGCCGCCGGTCCACGAACTTGGCTGGGTTGTCCACCCGGTAGCCATGTTCCACCGCGATGTCGAAAATTCGGCGCACGATGCCCAATGCGCCGTTGAACCGGGTGGGGCTGTAGTCTTTGCCGTGGCGGGCCGCCCAATCGTTGCAGTCCTTTTGTGAAATCCGGGCGATCTCACTCGAATACAACTCCGGCCAGGTCTTTTTCAGGGCGATCAGGACTTCCTGCTTGTAGAACTTGGTGCGCGGTTGGTTGTCGGCGTCTTCCTCGATCTCCTTCCTGAAAATCTCGATGATGACCTCGCCCTTGACCGATGGGCCTTTGTTGATGGCCAGCCGCCGGTAATCTTGCAGGAAATCGGACAGTTTGACCTTGGCCACGCTCAACACATGCGTTTCGAGGGAGCGGCGAATCAACTTGCCATTGACGCGGACTCTGCCAAAATAATTATCGCTGGGTTTCTTAGTCATTTTAGCCAGTTTAGCTCAGTGGTAGAGCAACGGTTTTGTAAACCGTCGGTCGCCGGTTCAAATCCGGCAA
>PLIU01000359.1:0-19511 GCA_003140095.1 Verrucomicrobiales bacterium
GAATCCGCCAAGTCGGGCTAGTACCGTTCCTGCTCCCGTGCCAGCAGAACCAGATTCGGCAGGACTTTGTCGCCAAAGATTCTGCGCCGCCGAGTGGCAGCATCAGGCCAGCGAACTCGGCGTTTGCGTTTGCCGTTCGGTTGCGCGTCAATCGTCGTTTCCAGTTCGTGGACGCACGCAAAGAATTTCCGACGCTCTCGCGGCGGCAACGCCTTCACCTGCTCCAAAACTTCGTTTCGCGCTCATCGTTCGAATCATACCACAAACGGCACGCTCAGAGCAAACTCGAATCGGGCATTTTCTTCGATGCTGGGAACTGAATTCTTGGCGAAGAGCCGCCAATAGTGTAGGTTTTAGGGCATGAAGACATTCAGTGTGGAAGAAGCCAGCCCGGGCCTGGGCCGGTTGGTGGAATTGGCGCTTGCAGGCGAGCTAATCCAAATCCGCAAAGGGAGCGGAGTCGTGGAATTGCGGCCCGCTCAAGTGGCCCAGAACGCAGTCGATGAGAAATTGACGCCGCGCGAAGCCCTGCGGCTATTGCAAGAGGACGCCCGGATGACCCCACAGCAAGCGGAAGAGTATTTGCGTGAATTGCGTGAGGAACGGCTGGCGGCTGAGGGCCGGCGTCCCGCATGATCCACCTCGACACGAATTACCTCATCGGATTGCTGGTTAAGGGTTCGCCGGAGGCAGGAAATGTGGATGGGTGGATGGCTGCCGGAATCATTGGTATCGACAGCGAAAATCAGACCGTTACCGTTCGTGCCGCCCAGTTGTGTCGTCCCATACAGAACGCCGCCGCCTAACACCGGGGCGGCGTAGGGTTTCTCGCCGTCAGGAGGATTGGCGAATGAGTGGAGCACGGAAAATCCTGTGCTATCGGTGTTCACGCGGAAACCGGCAAAGGGATTGGCGCCGTCGCCGTTTGTGGCGTGGTATAGTCCACGGACGAAAATGTTTTGATGACTTTGACCCTGAACCATTCGTGTTGATCTTGAACACGGTGCCGTTGCCGCCGGCTCCGCCATATTGCGCTGTCCCGTATAAGGTGTCGCCGGACAATATCAAGCCCGCCTCAGGCCAGTGGCCGTCGCTATTGGTATAATAATCGTCATATTCGTTACCGCCATTTTGTGATGGGGCAGTGTCGAGCGTGAGGGAGGCAAAACTGTGAAGAATCGCAAAGCCCGCTCCGTTGGTTTGCAAAACAAAAATCGAGCCGTTATGTGCGACGCCACCTTGGACCGTCGTTCCATACAGCGAGCCCCCCGCCACCGCGAGCGTGTCGAGGGGGGTCCGCGCCGTCATCGGGAGAGCCGGTAAAATTGTGCAGCACCGAGAAGGTCTGCGCTGGCGCGCTGGCCGCCAGAACGCTTGTCAACATCATAACCAAGCTGCCGAGTTTGGCTTCGACCCGGTTTTTCATAGGCCGTATTCCACCATGGTCAAGGCGCTGCTCATTGTCCAGCCTAATCGGCAGGCGTGCCTCACCTTTTGGTGTCGCCGCACTAGACAGACTCCGGCAGGCGTGCGATGATGGCGCCATGAGGATTTTATGCTCATGCCTGGGCCGGGATAATATGGCTGGAAATCAGGCCCGCCGCCACCCTGACCCTCTGCCTCAGGAGAGGGAACTGACCGAGGCTGCGCCTGGCGAGCCCGGAGACCTCTATGGGACTCTAATTGAGGGGAACCAGACCGAATGGGACGAATATGAGCGAATCAAACCGAATCAAGCCGGATCAAGGCTAATCAAGGTAAATCAAACCGAATCAAACCTGCGATGGGGCCGTGGGGCGGATAATGGAGCAGCCTCGAAAAGGCGCAAAAAGCGCGGAAGTTATTATGGTTGTGCGCCTTATGCGCATTTTAGAGGCTATGCCCATGGCCTTGCAAGAATCAAACCGAATCAAGGTGAATCAAACCAAATCAAACCAAATCAAACCTGCGGGGTTGGGGGGCTGGAGCCCGAACCATTATCGACCGGCGGGCGGACTCATCCAAAAGGTGGGGCTGTTTGGGACGACGGATTCCGTCGGCGGGACGCCGACGGGGGCGGTCGAGACGACCGCGCTCCCAAACAAACTCGATCAAGCCCAGTCAAACTGAATCAAACCGGATCAAACCTGCGGTGGGGCGCAAAAAACGAATTTATACAGTCAGAACAAGTTAAGAGCGGCCCGCTTTGCGGGCGACCACGAAATGCCTGGTTCTGGCGGACTGCAATGCATAAGTTATTATGGTTGTGTGGCTTATGCGCTTTCTGGCGGCTATGCCCGTGGACTTGCGAGAATCAAGGTGAATCAAACCAAATCAAACCAAATCAAACCTGCGGGGTAGGGGGGCTGGAGCCCGAACCATTACCGACCGGCGGGCGGACTCATCCAAAAGGTGGGGCTGTTTCGGTCGATGGATTTTGTCGGCGGGACGCCGAAGGGGGCGTTCGAGACGACCGCGCTCCCAATCAAACTCGATCAAGCCTAATCAAAGTGAATCAAACCGAATCAAACCTGCGCGGTGGGGCAAGACAAGGATGAAGGATGAAACAGCCAAGCCACGTCACAGCCGCGCCAGTCAAACCCAGTCAAAACCGGTCAAACTCAGGGACTCGCAGGAGTCAGAACAAATTATGGGCGGCCCGCTTTGCGGGCTGCTCGCCCCTCCCGAAACGGTCAAACCGGGTCAAAACCAGTCAAACCAGATTAAAGTGGACTTGAGTTCCAAAGCCGAGGTGTTGCTGGAAGCTCTGCCGTATTTGTTGCGCTTTCGGGGCAAAATCTTCGTCGTCAAATATGGCGGCAGCTTCATGGATTCCCCAGACCCCGCCGTGCGCGCGGGAGTCGCGCGGGACCTCGTTTTCCTGGCCGCCGCAGGCATCCTGCCAGTGGTCGTGCATGGCGGCGGCAAAGCCATCACCCGCGCCCTGGAACAAGCGGGACTTGCAACCAGCTTCGTCCAGGGCCTGCGCGTCACTGACGAAGCCACGATGGAGGTGGTCGAACGGGTTCTCTCGCGGGAGATCAATCCCGAGATCGTCGCCGCCATCCAGCAACTCGGCGGCAACGCCAAAGGATTCTCCGGCGCGGAAATTTTCATGGCCCGCAAACTCTGGCTGTACGACGCGGCCGGCGAGAAGGTGGACGCCGGTTTCCTGGGCGAAGTCGCGGCGATCAAGACCGCCGAGGTGCGGGGCTGTCTGGACAACGGCATGACGCCGGTCAGCAGTCCGACGGCCCGGGGCGAGGACGGCCGGCTTTACAATTGCAACGCGGACACCGCCGCCGCCCACCTGGCCATCGCGCTTGGCGCCGGCCGGTTGATTTTTATGAGTGACGTTCCCGGCGTGCTGCGCGACCCCAAGGACCCTGCCAGCGTGATCTCGCGTCTGCACGCGGACGAGGCGCGGGAGTTGCAAAAGTCCGGCATTATTGACAAGGGCATGATCCCCAAAATCGAGGCCGCGCTGGCCGCGCTCCAGGCGGGCGTGGAACAAATTTCTTTTGTCGATGGCCGTGTGCCGCACGCCATCCTGCTGGAGATTTTCACCCGCGAGGGAACCGGCACCGAATTGATCGCATGATTTTTACCCGCAAGGATTGAACCGGCGGCGTCAACATGGCACAATGCTTCCAATGATGAGTGACGAGGCATGTTTTTTGCGCGAAGCAACCGGCACCAGCGCGGTGGCGGAAACCGCCCGCACGGTGGCGGCGGCGCTGGCGCGCTCAGACATCGCGCATCTCATCGCCGGCGGCCTGGCCGTGCAGGAGCATGGCTACCCCCGCGTGACGATTGACGTGGATATTATCGTGCCGGATGTATTGGAAGCGGCGGAATTTGGGACAGCGGATCTGTCGGGGCATTTGGCGCGGGAACCTGAGTTCCAGGACCGACTGCGGGACAAGCGGAGCGGCGTTATGATTGACTTGCTGCCGGCGGGCCGGGTCTTGAAGGCCGGCTGCAAGGTGCCGTTTCCCGCGCCCACCACAGCCAGCGACCAACTCCAATTCGTTAGTTTGGAAGAATTGATTTCGCTCAAGCTGGACAGTTGGGCCAACTCGCCTCTGCGCCGGCTGCGCGACAAGACCGACGTGGTGGAACTGATTCTACGCCGCAAGCTGCCCCGAGGCCTCGCTGTCCTGGCGGCGGTGCGGGACATGTACCTGGAAACCTGGAACGCCCTTCAGGCGGAAAAATGAGAGACATTCTTTCACCTCCGCCCGCGGTCGTTCGGAACGAAATGCAATCGATTCAGGAACGGTTCCGCAAAAACGTCATCCCTTCTTATGGGCGGTTCGACCTGGCCCTGGAGCGCGGCGCCGGCTCCCGCGTCTGGGACGTCAACGGCAAGTGCTACCTGGACCTGGGCGGCGGCATCGCCGTCTGCGCGCTAGGCCACGCCTCGCCCGACATCACCGCCGCTCTGATCGAGCAATCGGGCAAACTCTCGCACATCTCCAATCTTTACTACCAACAGCCGCAGGGACTGCTGGCCGAGCAATTGGTCGGGCTAATCGGGCCGGGCAAGGTTTTCTTTTGCAACAGCGGCGGGGAGGCCGACGAGGGCCTGTTCAAACTGGCCCGCAAATTCGGCCATGACGAGGGCCGTTACGAAATCTTGACGGCCGAGAATTCCTTTCATGGCCGCACCCTGGCCGGCATTTCCGCCACCGCCCAGGCCAAAGTCAAGAAAGGTTTCGAACCCATGGTGCCCGGCTTCCGGCACATGCCCTTCAACAACCTCGCCGCCGCGCGCGCCGCTTTGTCCCCGGCCACCGTTGCCATTCTGATCGAAGGCGTCCAAGGCGAGGGCGGCGTCACGCCCGCGACGCCCGAGTACTTGCTGGGCTTGCGCCAATTGTGCGACGAAAAAAACCTGCTGCTGCTTATGGACGGCGTGCAATGCGGACATTTCCGCACGGGCCGTTTCCAAAGTTTCCAACGCATCTTGGAGGACTCTCCGGCGGCGGAAGCCGCGGCATTTTTGCCCGACGGTCTCGCCATGGCCAAGTCCCTGGGCGGGGGCTTTCCCATCGGCGCATTTTGGGCGCGCGCGCCTTACGCGGACTTGCTGGGGGCGGGCACACACGGGAGCACATTCGGCGGCGGGCCGCTGGCCTGCGCCGTAGCCTTAAAAGTTTTGCAGGTGATCCAGCGCGACCACTTGGCCGCCAATGCCCGCGAGGTGGGAAGTTTTCTGCTGGCCGAACTCTCGCGGCTGGCCGCGCGGCATCCATCCGTCCTCCGCCAGGTGCGCGGTTTGGGCCTGATGATCGGACTGGAATTGGAAGAAAAAATCCCCGCTTTCGCGGCCAGCGACAAAGCGGCGGCGATCCAATTCGTCAACGCCTTGCATCAAGCCGGCCTGCTGGCTGTTCCCGCCGGGAGCCGAGTCATCCGCCTGCTGCCGCCGTTGAATTTGTCGCGCGCCGAAGCCGAAGAAGCGGCCGGCTTGATCGAATCCGTCCTAGCACAATTGTCGCCATGAAACACCTCTTGAGCCTCGAGACACTGTCGCGGCCGGACATGGAACACATCCTCGCCGCCACCGGCCCCATGAAGAAAGAGCGCGGCTGCCACGCCTTCCTGCCGCTGGCCGGCAAATTCTGGGCGTTGCTTTTCTCCAAGTCCTCCACCCGCACGCGCGTCTCCTTTGAGGTCGGCATCCGTGAGTTGGGCGGCCAGGTCCTGTTTCTCAACAGCAGCGAAATCCAACTCGGCCGCGGCGAACCCATCATGGACACCGCCCGCGTGCTCGGCCGCATGCTCGACGGCGCCGTCATCCGCACCTACGCGCAACACGATGTGGAGGAGTTCGCCCAATTCTCGGCCATTCCGACCGTCAACGCCCTGACCGACCAGGAGCATCCCTGCCAAATCCTGACCGACATCTACACCTATGAGGAGAAGCGCGGGCCCATTGCCGGCAAACGGGTGGTTTTTGTCGGCGATGGCGGGTGCAATGTCCCAGTGTCGTGGATGTTCGCCGCCGCCAAATTGGATTTCGAATTGCGCCTGGCCACCCCCAAGAAATTTCAGCCCTCGCCGGAACTCTTGCGGCGCGCCGGCGGGAAAATCATCTGCACCGAGGACATTCGTGGCGCCGCGCACGGGGCCGACCTGCTTTACACCGATGTCTGGGTCTCAATGGGCAAAGAATCCGAGTCTGCCGAACGCCGGCGGGAATTGGCCGGGTACCAGATCAACCAAACGTTGGTCAAACTGGCCAAGCCCGACGCCCTGGTCATGCACTGTCTGCCGGCCTATCGCGGCATGGAGATAGATGAGGCGACGTTCGAAGCCAACGCCGAAACCATCTTTGACCAGGCCGCCAACCGCCTTCATTGCCAGAAGGCGATCCTGCACTGGCTGGTGAGTTGAACGCCTGGAATTCGCCACGCGGACAGAGGCGGTTGCGAACGGGCCGGCGGCGATTATTTAGTATTGACTTTTCGCGCGGCGTAGCGGCGCAAGTATTTGACAGCCACGGTCAGGTCGTTGGGCCACGGCGCTTCCAGGCGAACGCTTCCGCTGTCGTTGCTGTTCTCTTCGGCGCCGGGCCGGCGAAGGATCAGTTGCTCGGCGTGCAAGGCCGGCCTGGCGATCAGCGGCTGCTCGCTCCGGCCGGGCTTGAGACGGTATTCGGTCTTGAGCGTTGACAGCCACAGCGGCGGACCGCCGTAAAGGCCGTCGCCAACAAGCGGCAGGCGCAGGTGCTTGAGGTGCGCGCGAATTTGATGCGGACGGCCTGTCAATGGACGGCATTCCAGCAGCAGGAAACCGTCAAAGGCCTCACGAACCGTGAATTCGGTGCGCGAACGTTTGCCGTTCCTGGCATCGACTCGCATGTAACCCGGCCGCAACGGATGCGGGGAAATTTTGGCGTCGCAGTCCAAGCTCGATTGTTCGGATGCGCCGCGCACCAACGCGGCATAAATTCGGACCGGTTGCTCGGAGCCGAACTGGCTGGCCAGCGCCACCAGCGTCGGTTTGTCCTTGGCCAGCACAAGGACGCCGCTGGCGGACGGATCAATCCGGTGGGTGTGCATGAGGTAATTCAGGCCGCGCTCTTTGGCCCAGTCGGCTCCGCGCTCCAGGTCGCGGTGGAGCAACTGCATTAAGTTCGGACGTTCCGGTTCGCGGCGGTCGGGCGAAACCAGCAGGCCGGACGGTTTGTCCAGCGCCAGCAGATGGCGGTCCTCAAAGAGGATCGGGATTTTCCAGAACTCGGCCGTGGCAGGGGAGGAGAGTTTGAGAATCTCGCTCACGTCTCAATCGCGGCTGGTCTGCTCTCTGGCCGGCGGTGTCCAGCGCAATCGGTATTGGCGATCCAGCCATATACTGAAGGCGGCCGTCTGGCGCTGCTCGCGCATGCGGGCCAGATAGTACGGAAGCTCCTGCGCCATCCGGGCCTCATCCACCGGCAACCGATGCTGAACGTAGGCGACAAGGCCGCCGTCCGTGATGGGAATATATTGGGAACTCTGGCCCGTCGGCAGCGGAAAAACAGCTTCCTGCAACTGCTGGAAAGAGGGTTTGTCCAGACCCGGCGGCAAATTGGTGGTCGTGAGGGCGAAGGGCGGCAGGGACTGAGGTTTGAGGTTCTGCGCCGCGCAAACGGCTTCGATCGATTGGCCTTGTTTCTGGGCGACTTGCAGAGCGCTGGCAAATTTCTTCCCTGCGTCCGCGGCTAAGGCGAGGGCTTTCGACTCACGGTAGTCCTTCAATACCTGGTTCCGCACGGCTGGCAGCGTTTGCAACTGGCTGGGAATCCGCTGCTGCAACCCGGCGGCATACACCTCTTTCTCGCCAATCAGCGGCGAAGACACGTAGAGCATGGACTTCCCCGCGTCGTCCGGTGCGTCCTCGCGCAAGCTGAACAGGAGGTGCATGGACCGAGGCGGCAGATCGAGGTCTTTGCTGCCCTTTTTTTCGTCGAATGGCTCTGTGGTCTTGACAACGAAGCCCTTGGCTTTGGCCAGCTTCTCCATGTCGGACGGGGCATAAGGATGGGCATCGTCGTGGCCTTCGGCCAAAGCGAGCAGGAAGGCATTGGCGTCTTTTCTGGCCTCCTGCATCTCGGCCATGTAGCGCATCTGCTCTTTGATTTTGGCCTGGGCCGCGGCCGCGCTCAGAGGCTGACCGGACTCATCTTTGAAAGCGTCCGGGCCTTGCTGGTGATAATAGGTATCGACCCTCCCGTCCACATTGGTGCCCAGTATCGTATCGGCTCGGCCCATGTAATTGGAGGAATTAAATGCGATATAGTTGATCCGCACGCGATCGGGCAATCGGTAATCGGCTTCGTGCTTGGTGAAATAATCCTGCAATTCGGCTTCGGTTGGCGCGGTGGCGCCGTAATAATTGGTGGCTAGGAAGGAAACGATTTCCGTGACCATAGGTTGATTTTCGCGGCGATAGAAGAACTCCGCTTCCTTGGCGGTAATGAGTTGCCCGCTCATGCCGAAGAGGGAAACGAGGGCTTCCTGGCCGGATTGATGCCGGGCAAACCGGTCGAAGTCGTCCACCGTCAACGCGCCTTTGCTCATCAGTTCTTTCTGAGCCCATTCGTTGAACTTATCCAGCGGCAACGATTGATCGGGAGGGATGCGGAATACCTGCTTGACGAAACGGGCGGCGGAGTCGGTGGTGGCGTTGATCTTGTATTCCTTCATCAAGGCTTGGAGCACCATGGACTGTTGGGCCAACTGCGCGAGCTGTTTTTTTTGCTCTTCGGAATTGGGCCAGACGCCGGCGCGGAAATAGTAAAAGATGGCGGCTTCCCTTAAGGCAGCCTGGAATTGCTCCGGCGTGACCGGTTCGCCATTGATCGAGCCGAGGTCGGGTGCGGAAGTAGAAGAACCCGCGCCTCCGCCGTACCGTGAAGAGGGTGAAAGATAAACAACGAAGGTCGAAATGGTTGCGAAGATAATCACAATCCAAAGCCATTTTTGGTGCCGGCGAATGGTGCCAATCATACTAAAAATTCAAACTCATCCATCGCGCATCCTGGCCGGGTCGTCCGCCAGGGTCCAGCGCGGGGTGTTATATTAGGAACAAATCCAAATTGCGCAAGCATGGAAAGAGCACTCCAGGACAGGAGGACACGGGATACGGGTCTGTGCTGGCGGCGTTGAAAACCGCTTGAACTACCAACGCGCAGGCTCCACCATGGTCCTTGGCTGCGGTCGCGCTGGTGCGGCCGCGCCAAGGACGAACGCAAGATGAAGAAGCTTTTTGGCCTGCTTATGCTGTCGGCTCTTTTGACCGGCTGCACCTCGATTATCAACTTGGCCCCCTCGCATTACCCGCGAGACCCCTCCGGCTATTACCGGGTGGAAGCGCAATGGACCACTCACCGTACGGTGGTCCGGCCCGATTCCTTTAAGCCGCTGGTGGTGATCAACGGCGCGAACACCTATCCGATGCAGCCCGTCCCGCTGGTTAGCCAGCGGTGGCAGGCCTTCATTCCGGTGCCGCCAGACCAAGACATGGTCCTATACCATTACAAGTTTGATTTTCTGGACGACACCTTCGATGGCCCTCGACCCAACAGCCTCATGTCGCGCGACTACGAACTGCACATCAAGTAAGGGGCGGCGCGCCCTGGCCGCGCGGCTCAAAGGCCGCCTCGAACAATTGGATGAAGTCCTGCTCGCCGACGGGACGCGGATTAAAGCCGGCGGTCCATTGCCTGGCCGCTTCGGCTGCCAGCAGCGGGATGGAGGACGGCGTCACTGAGCAATCGGCCAGCGAACGGGGAATGCCCGCCAGATTCAGAAGCCACTCCACCTTGGCCGCCAGCCCGGCCGCTTTGGTTTCGCCCAGTTCATCATAGAGCCGGGCGGTTTCGGAATCGGCGGCATTGAAACGGATGACAGCCGGGAGCATCAGCCCGACGGCCTGGCCATGCACCAGGCGAAAATGGGCGGTCAACGGATTGGCCGCGGCGTGGGCCGCGCCGAGCATGCTGTTCTCGATGGCCAGTCCGCCCAGCGCCGCGCCCAGCAACATGCCCGCGCGGGCCGTGAGGTCGCCCCCCTGTTGCAGCACCAGCGGCAGGGATGTTCCACAGAGGCGCAAGGCCTCCCGCGAATAAGCCAGCGAGAGCGCGTTGCGCTTTTTGGTCACCGCCGTTTCCAAAGCGTGCGAGAGCGCGTCGATACCCGTGCAAGCAGTCACGCGCGGCGGCTGGGAAAGGGTCAGCGCCGGGTCCAGAATGGCGATGCGCGCGGCGGCTTTGGCGTCGCCGCAGGCCATTTTCTGGTGCGTCTCGACGTCGGCGATGAGGGCGAAGGATTGGCACTCGCTGCCGGTGCCGGCGGTGGTCGGAATGGCGATGAGCGGGAGCATGGGCCGCGCGGCCTTGCCCACGCCCCGGTAATCCTGCATCCGCCCGCCGTTTGTCAACAAAAAATTGCAGCCCTTGGCCGTGTCCATGCTGCTGCCCCCGCCCAGGCCAATGAAGCCGTCGATGCCGGCATGTCTAGCGGCCGCCAGGCACGCATCGACATCGGCGGTGGTCGGGTTCTCGCGCGCCTTGTCGAACAAGACCGTCACCACGCCTGCCTGGTCCAATGATTGGAGCACCCGTTGGGCATGGCCGGCGGCCACGACGCCGGGGTCCGTGACGACGAGCACTTTGTTCATGCCCGTGGCGCGAGCCAGTTCGCCGGTGCGCGCCGAGGCGTCGATGGCAAAAACGATGCGCGTGCGCGGCTGATGGTCAAACGGGCTGGTGGACGAAGAGGACGTGTTCATTTTGCAATCTCAAGGGCGCGCCGCCGATAGAGGAATTCAAACATATTGCCCTCGTGCGGCTGGTCCCAGGAAACGGTCATAGTGGAAATGGGGCCGATGTTCAGGCGCTCGATCAGCGGTGATTCCACCAGTTGCATGATGAACGGCTCCTCGCGCGTGATGGCGGTAACAGCCAGCGACGGCCCGATTTTCTCGAGCATGGCCGCTTGCGGCACAGTCACGACGCTGGCGTAAGGGCAGAGAAACTCGCGGTTGGCCAGCGGGTGGTCGAAGGAATCGCACTGCACGATGGTTGGCCGCAGGTAATGGCCGCCTTCAAACTGGACTTTCCGCGGGCCGTCGCGGAAGGCCGCCGTTACCTCGCGCGCGCCCGGCGTCTTGAGGCCCTCCTCGATGGCGCCGTCAATGAAATCGGCCATCTTGGGGTTGGCGAAGCCCGCCAGCCGGGCCTGTTCATCGGCGGCGGGCAAAGGCGCGACGGGTCCCAGCTTGCGCGCGAGGGCTTCAGCGATTTCGTTCGCGTATTTCGGCACGACCACAGCGGAGGCGTTGATGCAACTGCGGCCGCCGTTGTCGGATATGGAGGAAACCATCAAATCAATGTACTCTGGCCAGCGTTCGATCTGGTCCTCGCCGATGAGAATTTTGCTGTAGCCAGGGCCGTGGACTTGAATGGCGGGATTGTTGGCATAGGCCGAGGTTGTGCTTTTGTCGCCGAAGATGAGAGCGCGCCCGCATGCGCGCAGAATCTCGCCCGCGCCCTCGTGATCCGCCGGATAAAATCCGAAAGCCTCCGCCGGGCAACCGACCGCGATAAAGGCCTGGATCAAGCGAAAAGGCGTCCACGGCTCCTCGCGCCCCGGCTTAATGACCACGGGAATTTTCAACGGGATGGCGGGCAGCCAAAGCGAATTGACTGCCGGTGAATTGCTCGGCATGACTAACCCGAGGCTCTGCGCCGCAGGATAAAAGCACAGGCGCTGACCATGGCCTTTGTCCAAGACCGAAAGGTCCAGCCCGCGCGTCAGGCCGCTGAGGATGGCCGGCATGTTCGTCAGGGCCGCGTGGATTTTGGCCATGTTACGGCGCACCATCACATGCGGCAGGCCGCTGCTGGCGGAAAGTGATTCCAAGTATTGACGCGGCGATTGCGTCGCGCCGCCGCCCAGCGGCAGCGTGCCAATCAGGAATTGCGCGCCCGCCTGGGCGCAGATTTCCAGCAGGCGCGCGACGGGAAGTTTCTTCAGCGCCGCGCGCGCCTCGGCCATGCGGGCCAAATCCTTGCGGATGATGCCGGCGTTGACCTGGCTGAGCGTGGCCAGAACTTCGCCGGCGCGGCAATCGACAATGTTGCTGCGATCGAGGCTTTCGTAGGCTCGTCCGCGACGCAACGCTGGAATGTGCGGAATAGTCATGCGCAAATCAATCCGCCCCAAGATATAATAGATGCCGCCCAATTCCAGTGTGATCTAAGGCGGAAGCGGCCGTTCAAAGGAGCTTGTAATTTTTGTCCAAAGGATGCCACATTCTGCAGCATGAGTACTCTCTCTGAAATTGAAGGTGCGGCGGACGCGCTGCGGTCTCCGCGGCAGGCCGATCTGTTGCGGCACCCTGCCGAGCGCCTGGAGAAGCCACAAATCGCAAATAGCCGTTTGCCGCTCGTTCCACCGATCTGGCGTCCCACCACGCAAGCTGAGATGGGCAATGCCGTCGAGGCATGATCTACCAAGTCGAGTTCAAGCCGCGCGCGCTCAAAGACCTGAAAGGGCTGCCGGTTACGGAGGGTGCCCGCGTCCTGGCCAAGGCGGAAGCATTGCAAAATGACCTCGGAGGCGACATGAAACGCCTGACTAACTTCACGCCGGAATACCGGCTGCGGGTCGGAAATTACCGGGTTTTGGTTGAAGTGGAAGGGCCAAGAGTGGCAGACTATCGCGTGCGGCATCGGAAGGACGCCTACAAGTGAACCTAAAAAACCATGTTGACACTGCACCCTGATATTCTGGTCAAGAACGGCAAGAAGCAATTCGCGGTCCTGCCCTACGAGGAGTTCGTTGCCTTGCAAGAGCGCCTGGCCGACGCGGAAGACTTGTTGGATCTGCGCAAAGCAAAGCGCGCGGAAGGCAAAAGCCGCTCGATTCCCCTGGCCGAGGTAAAGCGCCAATTGCGCGCGAGCTAGAACCCATCTCATAGAAGCGTTCTAATAAACCCCCTCGACGATGTTCTTTTCCATCGCCCCGAAAGGCCGCACTTCGGCGACGCCGTCCCACGCGTAGGGAGCGCGCGGTTCGCGGCGGATGGCCTCGTCACGCTCCAAAAAGCGCGGCATGAAAAACTCACGCGTCAGCGTGGTGAGTTCGACGCGGCCCCATTGGCCATACTCGACCAGTTTGGTGGTGTTGTTCGGTTCGACCACACGCAGGACCGCGCGCGGTTGGGGGGCGTAATAAGTAATCGAGAAATTATCCTCGGCCCGCAACGGCACGCTGGCGGCCAGACCCATCAAAGTGTTGCCGTAGGTGGGATAAAACCCAATGCGTCCTTCCAAAACTTCTTCCACGATGTAACGCACGTATTGCGGGGCCATGGTCGTGCCGCCGCAAAAGACACCGCGCAGGCCGGCGCCCCACAGATCGATCTTCTCCCCCAGCGCCTCCAGCAATTTGGGAGTGGTGAAAAGTCCGCTGACTTTCCGGTGCTGGAGAATGGTCACGGCCTGTTCCACGACGTGGTCCATGTAGGCGCGCGCGACCTCGAATTGTTTGCCGGCCAAGACCCGCTTGACCCAGCGCGGATCGAGGTCGATGAAATAGCAGCAACTGCCGCGGAAATTGGCCAGGTGCTCGATGGCTAGGCGCAGGCGGCGTGGGCCGGTCGGTCCGACCATCAACCAGGCGCCGCCAGGGGGAAAATGGTCATCGGAGAGCTTGGCGGAGAACTCCTCGTAATCGACTTTGTAATCGTCCCAGCCAATACGTTGCTTGGGCATGCCGGTGGTGCCGCCGGTCTCGAAGATGTTGAACGGGCGGCCTTTGAACTTTTTGGGCACCCATACTTCAGGCTGGAGGTCCCGCAGCCATTCATCCTGGAAGTGCGGGAACTTTTCCAGGCCGCCGAAGCTTTTGACTTCGGCGGCGGGATTCCATCCCGCTTTGTTGGCCCAATCCAGCCAGAACGGGGAGCCGGTTTCCGGGGAAAAATGCCATTGCACGATTTCGCGCACGTGGGCGTCGAGCTTTTGTTGGGCCGCGGCCGCGGTACTGGAATCAATTTCAGACATTAGTGTCAGCAGTTGGGGTTGTTGTTAAGCCTGGGCCAAAGTATTTCGCGATCGTGGCCTGGTTCGGCGGCGGCGTGGCGAGTGAAAAGAGAATGACGCAGAGGGCCGAACCAAGAACCATCGGCACCACAGTCATAAAACCGTTCCAGAAAGAGACATCGCCGCGCGGGTTCAGGAAGAAGACCTTGATCGCCTCCTTGCCTTCGCCCAGTTGCCAGAGAACGTCGCCGGCTTTGTGGCTTGTTTGCATGAAGGCGGTCCAAAGGAGAAACGCGGCCACAAACAACGTCGCCGCCAAGGCGCCCCACTTGGTGCTGCGGCGCCAAAACAGCGCCGCCACCATCACCGGCGACATGGCCGCAAAACCGGAAAAGGCGTAGCGCACTGCGATCTCGAATATGCCCTGCTTATTCTTCAGCTCCAACGCCACCAGATAAGCGATGACCGTGACCACCACGATAAAACCGCGCGCAAAATGTACGGAGCGCCGTTCGCCGAACTTCTCGTGCCCACCATAATGGGCAAAGACGTCCTTGGTGAACATCGTGCTCAAGGCCAGCACCTGGTGCGCGTCCGAACCCATGACCGCGGAGATGATGCCAGCGCCCAAGACCCCGGCCAGCCAGGCCGGCGCGTAGGTTTGCAACATGCGGAGCAGGACGCCGTCGGGATCGGGAATTTTACCCAGCGTGGCAAAGCCGAGCACACCCAGAAACACGCACGGCAGCCAGATGGCCAAAATGGCGATGGGATAGGCCACGACGGTCTGTTTGAACGCGGTCACGCGCCGGGCGGAAAAACACATGATCGCCATGTGTGGAAACATGATCGAGGAAAGCGGGATCAAGGTGTAACTCCAGAAAGCCTGCGGCGGCATTTTTTCGCGCGTGACCAAAAACCGCGTCTTGGGGTCCGCAGCCAATTTGCCCATGTAATCGCTGAAAGACAGAGGCAGCGCGTGGCTGATGACCGCCACCGCCACGGCGCCGAAACAGAGGAACAGGATCGTTTGCAGGATATTCACCCACACCGTCCCGCGCATGCCGCCGAGGAATACGTTCAACGTCACCACCACGGCGACCACGGCGCAGCCCCACGCATAAGGAATCAGCGGTTGGTGGGTCTCGGCCGAGGTGGAAATATCCGCCAGGACGGTGCCGCCGCCCATGATGCTGATGATCATGTAAGGCACCAGCATGGCCGCGCTCAGGGCGAAGATGGCGGTGCCGATATGATTGCACTCCCAGCGGTCGCGGAAATACGAAACCTGCGTTTGGTGCCCGAATTTTTTCCCCAGCGCCCAGAGCCGGGTGCCGATGAAGAAAATCGTCAGAGGAATGACAAAGCACGACGAGGAGGCCATCAACCCGTAAATGCCGATGCCCTGCCGGTAAGCCTGCCCGGAACTGCCCAGGATGGCAAAGGCCGTCATATTGGTGGCAAAAATCGACAAGAAGAAAACCAGCGAGCCGATCGAGCGGTTGGCCAGGAAGAAGTCCTCGGTATTTTCCTTGCTTTTCCTAAAGGCCACGCTGCCGATGATCGCGATCACCGCCAGGTAAATCAGAATGACAACGACGGGAATCATTTGCCCGGCGGATCCTGCTCTTCGAGTTGCTTGGGCCACGCGCACGCCACCAACACCGCCATCATCGCCGACGCCAAAATGGAATAGGCCGCCTGATAAGCCAGGCCGATGGGCAAAAACCCGAATACCAGCGGATCGGCCTTGCGCCAATTCCAAAAGTCCTGATGCAGGACGTACACGGCCGCAATCATCAGGAACAGCAGGACACGAGCGGCGAGGGATAAAGGCGTGGCGCCTCTCGTTGCCGGTGGCGTGTGCTCTGGTTCCGAACTCTGGCTCTGGCTTTGGGTCATTTGTTCTCCGCCGGTTTGGCAGCGTTGAGGTCAATCTTGGGCTTCTCGTCGCTGGCCATGCGCTTGTGTTCGGAATCGAAGAAGGCGAACAGGTGCGTGTTGGAATGCACATACAGGACGCCATTGGCCACGACCGGCGTGGAATAAATCGGGCCGCCCAAATTGGTCACGCTGAGCAGCTTCTTTTCCTTGCTCGCGGCGAAGACGAACAAGTCCCCGTCTTCATCGCCGCAATAGACTTTGCCGTCCGCCACCATGGTCGAACCCCATATGTGCGCTTTGAGGTCCTGCACCCAATACTCCTCGCCAGTGTTGGCGTCCAGGCAATGCAGGAAGCCGGAAAAATCGCCCACGAACAGCAGCCCGTCCGGCGTAATGGAAACGGTCGAAAGGCTGCGATGAATCTTGTCGAAGCTCCAAATCTTGCCCGACTTGGAAATGTCGCCGGTTTTGGTGGCGTCAATACAATTGATGATGCCCACTCCTTCCCCGTGCTCCGGGTCCTGGCCGACGGCCACATAAACGCGGTCGTGCCAAAAAACGGGCGTGGCGTTGACTTCGCTGGGGCCATCCGGGGCAGGGTATTTGTGCATGGCGTCGTTGACACGGCGCTCCGGCGGGTTGCAATCGTACCACCAGACTTTCTTGAGATACATCGTGTCGGGGTCTTCTACGCGGTTGATCGGCGGGCCCGGCACAACCGGCACGATGGGCGAACCGTCGCCTTTCTTCGGTTCCGCGTCAAAGGCGTAACAGATGCCGTCGCCGCCGCCGAAGAAAATAAGGGTGCGCCCGTTGACCACGCCCATGGAAGGCGAACCCCATTGGCCGTGGAAGATGCGCGGGCCGATGCCGGCATTGTCCTCCCCCGCAAGTTTGCCGGTGATTTTATTGATGGCGATCAGGCTGGGCGAATTGGGCGAGGGAATGTTGACATGCGTCCAGTCCACGCCGTTGGAGGTGCAGGCGAAGATCAAATCGCCGACAATCAGCAGCGAGCAATTGGAGGCGTTGTGCGGGAAAACGCCCAGTTCGTCCATCATGTCGTACTTCCAGATGATGTCGGCGTCGTGCGGGCCGATCTTGGCCGGCGGGTTGCCCGGGCCGGCGACGTATTGCGCCTCATCCATAAAGGGGCCTTGATTGCCATTGGCCATGCCTTCGGTGTCCAGGCACATCACCTCGCAACGGCTGGTGACAAGATAGACGCGGTTGGCCTCGACGCAGGGGGAGGAGAGAAGGCCGAGGTTCTCCCAATCGTTGACTTTGCCGGAGGCCAATTTGGGGACCACCAACTGCCAGAGGAACGCGCCCGTTTTCTCGTCGAAACACATCAGGATGCTGCGGTCACCCTGATGTTGCGGATCGCGCGGGTTCTCATTGTTGGTACCGATGAAGACTTTGCCCCCGGCCACCACGACATTGCCGTAGCTTTGCGAGCCGACTTTAACCACCCATTTGACGTTGGGCACGCCATGCACATCGATCTCGTCGCTGCCGGGCTTGAGATCGAAATGGCCGTTGGTGCTGGTGGTGAAGCGATCGGGCAAACCAGTTTCCGGGGAGATCATGTCGCGTCCCGGGTCCGTTCCGCCCCAGCGCGGCCAATCGGCGGCATCGACCGTCAGGCCGCCTGCGACCAGCGTCGCAACAAGTGCGCTGGAGATATATACATGGTTCGATTTCATAAATTCTGTTTGTCGTTCAACGTTATTGGCGAAAGGTCAGGCTGTGCGAAGGCGGCGGCTAATTCTTCGCGCGTGCAAACGCGGCCTATGTCGCAATAGTAACGAAGAACATCAGGATCTATGTCGTAGCCATTCGGCCACGCCGCCGCGTCGAGATCAACAAATACCTTGGCAAAAAAGGCGGGGTCTTGAAACACTTCCGTCAAAGGCCCTCGCGGTTTTTCAAAGAGAGGCCAGAGGTCAACCTCCCCAATATATTGATCCTTAAATACAACGTGCAGCCGATAACCGCCGGTGGCGCGAACCTCTTTAATTGCATTGCCGTATCTCATAAAATCATGGTGTCACAGAGGGTCAATGGATAACAGCGGCAATTCGGCCTCCGCCCGATTCCAGTTTTCCTGAAGTTCGCCTTGATGAAGGGTGAACCACTCGTTGACTAATCGCAAAGCTCGCGGAGGCAAGCTGCCCCTGTGAATCGCGCCATTGCGGATATCCACCAAAGCTTCTTGCTCTGCATAATAAGCATGAAAGTGCGGTGGTGGATGGTCGTTGGTATTCATCCGAATCACAATCCCGTAGAATCTGGAAATTTCAGGCATTCCATTGGTTCAATTCGCCGTGACGGCGATGTTGTCAATATAAACGCGCATGTTTTGCGGGGAAAATCCGAACAAGCCGGGGCAACCATTGGCGTTGGCATGCTGGATGGGCACTTCGCTCGTCCAGGCTTCCGGCTCCGGGTCGCCCTTTTTCCAGGCCTTGCCCCGGACGACCCCCGAACCGTCCGCCGCCACGTCCACGCGCGCCTTCAAACGATACCATGCGTTGGGCAGCCAGTGAAAGGGCACCGCGATATGGAGTAATTCCTCGTTGGACGTGGTCTCCAATACTTGCTCGTTGCCTTTGAGCGAAATGCGGTAGCGCTGGTTGATGACGCCCACGGTGGACATCTTGCGCTTGTTGCCGTCGCTCATCACGTCGGCTTCGATGGTGTAATTCTTCAAATCCGGGGTGCCCATGAAGACGGTGGCGCGCTGGAAGAACGGATTGTCGATCGTTTTGACCAGGCACTTGTTCCCGTCCTTGTCCCGCACGTCGAACTTGAAGCGCGCCCCGATCCATGGCAGCGGCGGATAGGCGAAGCGCGTGGGAGGCTCGACGGTGTTGGTGGTCGTTTCCGTCAACACGATGGACTCGAAATCCTGGCTGATCGGCAGCCCCGGCAGCACGCGTCCGCGCATGTAGCCTTTAAGGCCGTCCGCCCTGGCTTCAAAAGCGCCGGCCGAAGGAGCTTTCTCGGGTGCAGCCACCAGTTGTCCGTCGGCGTTGAAGGAGGCGTTCATTTTGGCTTTGACCTTTGCCGTCGGCGGGATAAAGGACGCCCATTGAACAGATTTCGGGTCGTCGATATCTTTGACAGTCAAACCATTGGCGTCCAATTCACGGAGGTGGAAGGAAACGGTGTCGCCCGGCTGCTGGAGCAACTCCGATGGCTCAATCTGCAAAGCCTTCGCCGGTCCAGGCTCCGGCCATTTGTCGTCCGTCGCGGCGTCGGCCGTTTCAAACGAAGCGGAGGCCGGCGTGGGGCTGCCGAAGCAATACAACTTCTCGGTCGTCTGCATGTAGATGCGCCCGTTGTAAGCGGTGGGCGTCCCGTAGCAACGGCCGTCCATGACCGTGTGCGAGAGGACTTGCGCGTCCGTGTCGCCCGGGGCGATCACATAGAGGGCGCCGTGCATACCCTCGGCGCTCTCCGCGCCCACGGCGGCAGAGACGCCGGGATCATTGAGTATCGGAGCGTAGATTTTTCCATCGGCGAAAAGCGGGCAGGAATTGCGCTGTTCGGTTCCCAACTGCAGCTTCCACAACAATTTACCCGTCAGCGCGTCCACCGCGTC
>PLIU01000359.1:19570-48576 GCA_003140095.1 Verrucomicrobiales bacterium
GCGATGATCTCGTCGTCCTTGTGCAGCAAGACCGACGAGTTAATGCCCGCCTTGAAAATCTGAATCTGAAAGATCGGCTGCCCGGTGCGCGCATTGGCGCAGACCACGGAGCCATCGCCGGTCGCCGCGTAAAAGACCCGCTTGCCATCCAGCCACGCCAGAACAGGATGGGAGTAGGAATTGTCTTTGGGCCGTCCGCCGGGAGTCGAGGCCCAGACGGCCTGGCCGGTCACTTTGTCGAAGGCGTAAAAGCGGTCGGCCGCCGGTCCTTGCGCGCCCCAATTGGCCGTGATGCCGCGCGTGATGACCAAATTTTTGTCCACCACCGGCGAGGCGGTGCGGCCGTTGGGGAACGTCAGCCGCCCATATTCCTCCATCAGGGAATGCTCCCAAAGTACATTGCCGTCGGAAGTGAAGCCGGCGAAAATGCCCTGGGTGTCCTGGATGTAAACGTTGCCCGTTTCAGGATCAATGGTCGGGCTGGAGGTCGAATACCGCGTGTAAATGGTGTCGCTTAAAAAATCCAGGTACAACTTCTGCCACAGTTTTTGCCCAGTGTTGGCATCGAAGCAAGCCACCCCTTCGGACAAATCCGGCCCGGTGCCCAGATAGCCCATAATATAAATGCGCCCGTTGTAGGCGACCGCTGTCGATTGCCCGGGGAAATCCGCCGTCCAGAGCGGATGGGCGGCGTCCAGCGTCGAGGGCAGGTTAGTTTCCGAGGAAGTGCCGTTCTGGTTTGGCCCGCGCCAACTGAACCAGCCGGTGGGCGCGGCGTTCAAACGAGAATGGCAAAGGAAAAAACCGAACAGGCTCAACAAAACCGGAATTTTGTGTCTCATAGTATATCGCGACAAACAAGCAAACACGACGACAACGATTCTGGCATCATACACAGCAAACAAGCAAAAACGGCGGCTACATCCTGGCCGCCCAACCGCGCCCGCCAAGGGCCGGGGCATTATTGGCTTCCAATAATAACCCCACTATGATATATTTCGTCCCGTCGTGCAACAGGAATAATACTTACACGTACTATTTTCAACGAACTCATGGCCCGCCGCCGCCAACCTTCCCGGTCCGTTGCGCCCCGTGCGCCGGTCGATGCGCCGTCCCGGCGGCGTCTGCCCATCTTGTTGCGCCACGCCTGGTTCAGCCTCAACCAGACGTTTCGGCGGCGCCTGGCTCATACCGGCGTGACGCCCGACCAATTTACCGCCTTGCGCACTTTAATTGAGCACGAGCCCCAAGGTTTGACCCAAAGCGGCCTGAATCGTTTGATCGCCAGCGATCCAAACACCATTGCCGCGCTGGTCGAGCGGATGGAGGGCGCGGGCTGGATCACGCGGATCCGGCACGAGCAAGACCGCCGCGCCAACCGGCTGCGGCTCTTGCCGGCGGGCCGGCAAACCTACGAGCGCGTCCGTCAAATCGCCATCGCTCTGCAGACCGAGGTGCTGGCAGGCTGGACGAAGAGGAAGCGGGAGCAGTTTTTGGAAGACCTGGCCGGCGTGGCCGAACGCTGCCGCAAGGCGGCCGGCAGCGAGGGGGAAGGGGGGACAAAATGAATTTTAATTGGTATGCAAGTTCGGCAACGAGGCTTTGTTTGTTACCGCCTTCGGGGCGAGCTGAAGCGGGATGGGGGGCGACCATTTTTCCCATCCGGCTTCGGGTTTCTCATTCAGTATAAAAACCGCGCCATTGCTCACAGCGCTTTGAGCATCGGTCGGTGTGGCAAAGTCGATGCCGCCGCTGACGAGTGTTTGGGCGGATTCGGCGCTGAGTTTCGCGCCGCTGAACAAACCGAGATGGAAACTAATACCGCCGGCGTTCCAAAACTTTGAATTCATCCGCACCAGCGGCGCGTACTCTTCCTCAATGCGGGCCTGGACGACGACTTCGCGGGCGTCCTCGCTCAGACGGCAATCCAGCACTTCACCGACCTGAATGCCCCGATAGAAAATCGGCGATTCGGGCTGCAATGAATCGAGTTTGGCCGAGTGCAATTCGATGTCCAGCGCCCTGATGGGCGCAATCGGCGCGTTTTCCGCGCCGCGGAATTCGTTGGTGCGCGCGCCGGCGCCGGGTTGGACGGTGACGTAATTGCCCAAAACGATGGTCCGCAATCCGGTCACCGCGCCAAGTTTGACCTCGGGTCGGACGATCCAGAAAATCGAGCCTTCCCGCGCGAGGTTGGCGGCGGAAGCGTCTAATTGCGCTTTGAGGGCGACGCTTTGGCGGTCTTTGGTCAGAGTCAGGGTTTCGACTGTGCCGACCTTTACCCCGCGATATTGCAGGAGTGAAGTTTGTTCCTGCAATCCTTCGGCATTTTGAAAATAAATGGTAATGGCTGGCCCGGCGAAAATGAGGTCGCGGCAGACGTACCAGGCGCACAAAAGGGCGGCGGCGATGGGAATGAGCCAAAGGAGCCAAGTCATACGGCTCTTTTCTATTTTCGCTTTGGGCAGCACTTGCATTTTTTCATTCATAATGCCTTTGCTCCGCCGGCGAATCCCAGAGCAGCCGCGAATCAAAACTGAGCGTCGCCAACAGGGTCAGCACGACGGTGGCCGCGAATGAAAAAACGCCGCGGCCCGGATGAACCGCGGCGACTTCGCCCAGCTCGATCATGGAGACGCAAATCGCCAGCAAAAAAACCTCGAGCATGTTCCAGGGATCGATGATGCGGATGATTTTGAAAATCCACGTGCGCGATTTTTTCCAGTATGGACAGTTGAGCGTGAGCGAGATGAAAATCAGGCCGATGATTTTCAAGGCGGGCGTCAGTATGCTGGTGCAAAAAACCAGCGACCCGATAAAGTATTGTTGATGCTGGAAGAGCGAGCGGATTCCCTGGAACACCGTCGTCTGGACATGTTGTCCTTGATAGTCGGCGGTGACGATGGGGAAAAAATTCGACGGAAAATAGAGAATCAAGGCGGCGAGCGAAAAGGCCAGCGTGCGGGCGCGGCTGTTGAGGCGGCGGTGAATAATTTGAAAATGGCAGCGGGCGCATTTGATCACGGAGTCTTTCGGGACTTCGTCCACCTCCTGCACCAACCCGCACGTTTGACATGCCACCAATTTATCCATTCACCGGTTCAGTGCCGAATGGCGGCAAGCATCGAAATGCTGGCCGTAGAGTTTCTGGAATGCTTGCGCGGCGGCGCCGGAGCGTTCCTGATCAGTTTAATGGAAGGAGCGCCGGAGGCGACTGGCCGCTTGCGCTCCTGCGGGATAAAATCCAATTGGGCTCTGCTCGCCGCGGCTTGCAGATACTCGACCGTGCGAACATATTGGGAATCTGACGGTTGCGTGACGCCAATCAAAGCGGTGAGGGCGCCTGTCCGCGGGAGCCGGCGTGGCAACCACGCCTCAAACCAGAGGCAAAGGCCAAGCGGCAACTCATCCGCAGCATAGACTGAGACCACAATCACATCGGCCATGACGGCGGCACGGACGGCCTGCAGAAGGATTGCGGGATCGCTTAGGGAATGGACGTCGTGCCACGTGTTTTGAACGTGCTCCGCTCCAGCCAGTTGCGTCGCCCGGCGACACTTTTGCAAGGCCCAGCCTCGAGTCACGCGATCTTGATAGACCCCCGCGATGCTCAAAGTGTAACCCTCTTCATCCGGGGCCATGGCCATCAGGTCCGAGAGAACCAGTCGTTCCGGAGCTTCAGGCGCTTTCAAACGTTTCATACGGAGCGTGATTATGATCCCTAAACAATGCGGGCGCTATAGGGTGTTCACCCCATACGCGGATGGGGTTCATTTCTTGCGTAGATTGAAGTAATTGTCCGGCAGTGGGGTGGGATTGCGGAGCGCCGTCGAGAGAACACGAAGGCCGGGGGTTCTCGATCCATGACGCTTTTGATGAAGCATTTGATCCCAAAGGGGTCATTCATAGGAATGAGAACTGTCATTTCTGGAAAACTCGGAAAAATTAACTCTGACTTAACAATTTTCCCGTGTTTTGCGAATCATGGCTTAACAGCGGGGTGGTCTATTGGTGTGAATGAGAGACAAAGGCAATAATAGGTTGGGCCGTGTGGCCCGCTGGCTTTTGTTTCCGCAACAATAGAACAATCACTATGAACAAATTAACATTGATCGCGGCGGGGGCGGCAGCGACGCTTCTAGCCGTGACCTGGTCCGTGACCGTCCAACTTTCTGACTACGCCTCTACTGACTTGCAGGACAGTTCCCCCATGCCGGCCTGGCACCATGGCCCGCCGCCGCTCCCCATCGCTACCGCCGTGGAAACCAATCACGACGGAATGGCCAATTCCCTGGCGCCAAGAAAGGCAGGCAGGATCCTTCCATTCGGGACCTACGTGAAATACCGGCGGTACATTGATCAAAATTTCCAGCGGTTCAATACGGTGCAACAAATCGCGCTGGAATTTCATCTGAACGCCGCGGACCTGGACCGTATGTTCCGGCATTATGGGCATGTAAGTCTAGATAAATACTTGACGCACTTGAAAAAGAATCAAGCCGCTGACCTAGGACAAGGATGAAGTATGAAGTATGAAGGAAGAAGCGGCGAGGACACTTCAAGGCGGCATAGTCCAAACGGGCAAACCCAACCAAGGTGAACCAGACCGAATCAAATCGAATCAAGCCTGCTTTTGGCTCTGGTGGCTGGCCTCTGGCTGAACCCATGCGGAGGCGTTGGGCTGCGGAAAATGCCAACTTCCGAGGACCCCGACCCGTCCCGAGCCTCATGGAAAGAGTGGACGAAGTGCCGCAGGAAGTGAATGGACGTTCTCGCGCGGAGTCGCGGAGGACGCGGAGAATGCAAGAACCAAGGCAGGGCAGAAAGATTCTTATGATTGAAATTTCAAAGATAATGATTAACCACGTTTTACGTGGTAAAGATTACGATTAAGAGCAGACGCTTGACCAGATGAAGCGGTTCGGTATAGAGTTTGGATATGGCTTCCGGAACAGTTAGAGGCATTTCGGAGCAACCGAGGATGGCGCTTGGCCGAATTCGGCCTTTCCGTTTGATGGATGAATACGATTCGATCGAATGATCGCAGCCGGAGTGAAAACCGGGCTGCTCGATTTGCCAACAGGCTGCTGGAAAAGGCCGGCCACGAAGCGTCCGTGCGCGAGTCCGCCGGACTTCTGTTTGAGGCTGAACCCATGATGCACCCCCACGTTCTGGATGCGTATGAGCAGGCGGCTCAGACGCTCAGAAAAGCCCGCATTCCATTCCGGGAAACTGGCGGCATCGCCTTGAATCTGCACGGAGCCGGACGACCGACAAAGGACGTCGATTTGATTGTGCGCCGCTCGGATTGGTTACGCGCCCGCCAGGCGCTTGGCCAGATTGCCAGCGACCGGCAGGGCATTCGATTTGGCCTGCCCGGAGAGCCAGAGGCGGGACTTGCCGTTGTTGGGCCTCACGGCATTCCGATAGAGCTATGGCCGGAAGGAACGACCCACGAAGAAATAGCCCGAATTCGCGGAATGCAGAAGGCCCGGCGGCATCCCGCGGGCAAACTGGCGTTCACGCTGCGAGGAAACGCGACCGCCGCTTTCATCAACGACAAGTTGGCGTCGTATCTTTCGGCCCGAGACCGGTTGCGTGATGCCGCTGATGTTCAGAGCCTGATAAAACGCTTGAAGCTGCCGCTTGGGTTTGCCCGCCGCTTGGCACGCGAGGTAAGGCCAGCTTATCGACGGCTCTGGACTCGGCCATAGGAATATGAAGCCCATGCCGCTGGGCCATAAGGTCCTTCTGCGGAAAACACCAAATTCGAGGACCCCCACGGCCTTCCGACCACGTTTTACGTGGTAAAGATTACGATTAGAGCAGTTGTCCAAAAAAGTGAAACGCGCGCCCCGTGTTACAGAGGTTGAGATTAGGATTAAGATTAAGATTAGGAGCGGTAGCCTACAATTACGATTAGGAGCAGTTGCCAAGAGATGTGGTTTTGGTGGCTGGCCTCTGGCTGAACCCATGCGGAGGCGTTGGGCTGCGGAAAATGCCAACTTCCGAGGACTGACACAGGACCCCTCTCTCGATGGCGCATCTGACTAATGACCGAGGGTAAATCCTTTTCAACGCGGCTGGAACATGGCATCATCCGTGAGGTTTCCGGGAACAAGCTACAATCGTTGCAGCCATGAGCGACCGCATCTTTATTAGCAGCGTGCAAAAGGAACTGGCGGAGGAACGCCGGGCAATCCGTGATTTCGTTCGCGGCGACGCGCTGCTCCGGCGGTTCTNNTGTTCGGTCAAGAATATGGCTACGAAGACGCCGCCGGCCTGTCACCCACCGAACGCGAATTTGATCGCGCCACCGCGTTGGGCAAAACACGTTTCATCTACGTGAAAGGCGCGGACGACCGCGGCCGCCACCCCAAGATGCGCACCCTCATCAATAAAGCTGGCGCGCAATTGATCCGCCGCCGATTTACCGGCATCGCCGACCTTACCGCCACGCTTTACGCCAGCCTCGTCGAGCATCTGGAGCGTACCGGACGACTCCGCAGCCGGCCCTTTGATGCCGCGGCCTGCCCTGATGCCACTCTTGCTGACATTGCGGAAGACAAGGTAAAATGGTTTCTCGGCATTGCTGGTCGCGAGCGGCAATACCCGCTCCGCGAAGATACCCCGCCAGCCGAGGCGCTGGCCCATCTCAACCTGCTCGACGCCGGCCAGTTGACTCACGCCGCCGTGCTCCTTTTTGGCCGCCAGCCCCAGCGCTTCCTGCTCACCTCCGAAGTTAAGTGCATGCACTTCCACGGTACGGAAGTCGGCAAGCCCATTCCTTCTTACCAGATTTACAAAGGCACGGTTTTTGAACTCGTGGACCAGGCCGTTGACTTTGTGATGTCCAAAATCACCCGTGCCGTCGGCACGCGCGCGCTTGGGCCGCAAGCGCCGGTCGAATACGAACTCCCTCGCGAAGCCGTTGCTGAGGCTATCGTCAACGCCGTCGCCCATCGCGACTACACCAGCAACGCCAGTGTGCAGGTCATGCTCTTTGCCGACCGTCTCGAACTCTGGAATCCCGGAGAGCTTCCGCCGCCACTTACACCCGAGTCATTGCGTGCGCCGCACGCTTCCATCCCTCGCAACCCGCTCATCGCGGACCCGATGTTTTTGGCCCGCTACGCCGAAAAAGCCGGCAGCGGTATCCTCGACATGATTGCCCGTTGCAAACAGGCTGGCTTGCCCGCACCTGAATTCCGCCAGGAAAGCGGCCAGTTTGTCCAGAGGCTGCGGAGACCCAACCCGGCAGTCACCCCGCAAGTCACCCCGCAAGTTGATTCCGGCCGTAACCTGCTCAAGGAACAAACATTAGAGGAACTCGCAAGCGCGCTTGGCCTGTCCACCGCGCAAGTCACCCCGCAAGTCACCACGCAGGTCGAAAAGGTGTTGGGCGCAACCGCCAATGAAGCCAGGTCGCGGGAGGAACTTCAGACGGCGACAGGAATGATTGACCGCGAGCACTTCCGAAAAACCTATGTTGAACCGTTAGTGACGTCGGGTTGGTTGGAACGCACCATCCCGGACAAACCCACCAGCCGCCTTCAGAAATACCGGCTCACGGCAAAAGGCCGCGATTGGCTCGTCGGCGCAATGAAAAGAGGGGCAAAATGATTGTTGGCTTCGAGCCTTAATCCTTTCACCCCAGATCAACTCATGCACTGGATCGCTCCATCCGAAAAAGCACACCGACGCCGCCGCGCTAGAAAAACGCTTCCGGGACGCCACCGGCCGCACACTCTGCCTCTCCACGACGAAGAAATTACCTGGAGAAACATGCAAACGTCCCTGGCACAGTTAATCCGAATGAGCGAAGAAGACAGCCGAAAAATTGTCGAGGTGTTGACAACCAAACTTAATTAAACCCCGTCTCCAATGATACTCCAGTCTTTCCATATCCGAAACTTCCGGCGGTTGCGCGGAAAACACAGATGGCAACGAAGAGAACGAAGTGGAAATCCTCGCATTGAGCTGCGGAAAACACCAAATTCCGAGGACCCCCAACGGTCTTCTGAGATTACGATTAACCACGTTTTACGAGGTAAAGATTAGGAGCGCTTACCAAGAGATATGGCTCTGGTGGCTGACCTCTGGCTGAAACCATGCCGAGGCGTTGGGCTGCGGAAAATACCAAGTTCTGAGGAACCTCACGCGACCCTCACAGCCTTCCCTTTTTTGGGCTTGGGGCTATCGCCGTCCCCAGGCCCTGGCGCTGGTTTTACGCCAACCCAGACCCGCGCCAAAGGTCAAGACCTCTTTGGCTTCTGTTTCGCTCCGCTGGCCTCGACGCTGCCGCGCCCTTTCCGCCGAGGCGGAAACGAGAGAGAATGAGGCCGCAACGGCCTTATTCTACCAGACTTACACGTCAATCCACTCCATCGTGGAGTGTGATATGGAGATAAAGAGAGCTTAGAACCAAATAGAACTTTGTCGTGTCTGGATGGTCCATTAGTGACTCCATTATTCGCCTTTCGAGACCAGGCCCCAGGTTGAAACGCGGAAGTGCCTTTTCAATGCGTTCCGGCGTCCCAATTCTGCGAACCTCTTCTTTAATTTGTGGGTTTCCAAAAGTAAACGTCTCATCCGAATGAGCCGCTTTGTTTCGCAATTTGCGAATGCGTTCAAGGTCAAGAAAGTCGTCGCGTGAAATGAGGCCATAGGCGTATGCGAGCTGGATTTTGGCGGCGAATGTTGACAGTGGTGCGTGGGTTGTGAAAAGACGTTTCAGAAACGGTTTTGGGGGTGAAGAAACCGAAGTTACGTGGGTTATATGGAGCCTTTCTAAAAGCGTCGCAAGTCGTGACGCCAATAATAAAATACACCCCCTGTCCGACTCTTTCAGAAACTCCTGCAATTCACGCAACATCCCAGAGTACGAGCTTTGTTCCCCCTGTGCGTCAGTGCCCATACTTCACCAAGTAATCCTCGAACGATGAGTAATTCTTATAGCCATGTCCTCGGTTAATGCTTCCCTGCATTGTCCGGTCGATGCGATGCTGCAAAAATGACACCAAATCCTCAAATAAATGGATTGGAACCAAGTCCCATTTCGTGCCGAAGCGTTTTTTTATTTCGGCGTAAATGGCGGGATAACTAAAATCTCTTCCGGGTTGTTTGCTGGCAAATTCATGGTATCAGTCGATGAGGTGTTTGGTGTAATTGCGTCGCTCAAGATCGGAGGCAATGCTTCCGTCAGGCGGAAGCACCTTGACCGTGCCTTTCACGGTTTTTACCACGACCTTCTTCGCCTGGATGCCCCCAGGGCTATTCACCATCACATGGCCTCCAGCGCGGATGTAAATTTTTCGGTAATCTTTCAGCAGTAATTCTGCCTTGCAAGCATCCGACGCGGACAATTCGAGAAGACGATTTCGCTCGTGCATCTCCTTCATCTCCTGGAGGAGTTCCGCTGAGTATTTCCGAGGCTCGGAATCGACGACCTTGCTATGTCGGTTGCAAAGCAAAATGAGATTCTCGAAGGAATGACGCTGGTCGGCGGTTTGCTTCGGATCGTACCTCGGGCCGCCGGTGCTCCTCGCCCTGATGTGGCAAATTATTCCGGTGACTGTGCCGGAATCCTCCACTAGCGGAACGTCGCAATTGACAAACGCACAGCGGTTTTGTGATAGTGCGAAAAGCCGCTTTACGGTCGGCAATGATGGCTCTCGTGGAGACATGGGCGAAGATTGTTACCAGCGATCTCCCTTGTCCAGAAGTTAACTAAAAACTTCATTTTCACCTCCATTGATGGATTTTAGGCTTTAATGTAATTTTATTGACGCTGGCGATTAAAGCACCATTGCCGGAATTGGTCAAGGCGGGTTTTATTTGCAGCCGCCTTCGCCCTTGTTCAAAGACTGGCGCCACAGTATAAGCACAGCCATGCCAAATGACGTATTAGGAATTGGGCAAACTGCTGACGCGGCAGAAGCCATGACGCGGGAGATTCGTAAATTGATTCATCCGCTTCTAAAGCCATTTGTCGTGCAAGCCGGAGGTCTGCTTGGTGACATGGCGCAACTCGGACGGGAACGGATTATGAAAGTCGTGACCCGCTCGAAAGAGAAATTGGCTGAATCAGGGTTGGAACCTCAGCCGGTGCAAACGAAAACCCTTCTGCCCCTGCTTCAAGCCTGCGCTTTGGAGGATGACGAAGCCATGATCGAAATGTGGGCGAATCTGTTGGCTTTCGCCGCTTCCGCAAAGTCTGTTCCACCGGCTTTTGTCCAAACGCTCGCTGTATTATCGCCAGATGAAGCACGGCTTCTGAACGCCTTGGTTCAGGTGCAAAGACCAGACCCTCCAAGACGCTCTAGGCCCGCCGTAAACGTGAAGGCATTCCGTCTGTCAACATCATTGCCGCAGCCAGCATTCAACAAAATTGTTGTAACCTTGTTTCACTTGGGATTGGTTCATATGGGTTTCCCTGATGGAATTATCCTTGGTTTTCCCCAGTTTCCTCCAATAGAGGATGGAAGTCTCATCTGCACGACTCCCTTTTGCGACGAATTTTTGGCTGCCTGCACACAGCCCTCGGTGAAACATCAGCCAAGGGACTAAACCAGCAACCAATGCGTTGTTTTGACTACAGGAACCACTCAACACCGCGGCAATTGAAAGCTAAGGGTCCTAGTTAGGAATTTAGTAAAACAAAATGAACGAACACCAATTTCCGAGGACCTCCCGGCCTTCACGGCGGTTATTTGGGGCGATAGGGGCGAGGTGAATGCACTATAGACTTGCAAAATTGTGGACGCATCGGAGGGTCCAATAGGCAATTTCATTTCGGCAACACGTCGGGATATGGACCGAGAAAGCGCTCACCGTTGAAGTGAATCATGTGGTCAGGGTCTTCTGCGATCCAGACCTCGGATTCCCATGCGATATGCGACAGGAACGACTGCATCGAACGGCGGGTCTCAAAAGCAGTGACGAAAACGAGGCCCGCTTTACACCCAGCGAACAATTCCTTGAGTTCCTTGCGACGCTTGCCGTCAACTGGGCCCGCGCTGGTGACCGCTTCGATAAGCAGGAGCCAATTCTTCTTGGTGTAATGAACGATCACATCGGGTATTTTTGCCGCAGAGTCCAACGTGACTCCGAGTGATGTAAGTTCGGCTGTTTCGAGATGAACGAATTTGTTCTCGGTGTCGCCAATGTAGATTACAACACCGCCAGGGGCGAAGGCAGGGCAGAATTGTTCGATGATTGCTTTGATGAGGGGATTCTGACCACCGGGGGATAGAGCTACCTTTGAACCATCGGGCAGCTTTACAGGAACCCGCGCCAAGTCGCGCTTTCGGGCAATCTCGTGTTTGATACTTTCACGGCTGGCAAGGTATTTCTGCAAAGCGAGCGGCCAATCGAGCGTTCCGACCTTGCGGAGTAAAGCCAGGGCAGCAGGTTCTATTTGATAGACCGTCTTGCCGCTGTTCGTTGGGCGTTTTGGATCGTCGGGGTTCCGGAGCAGCAATCCGGCCTCCACGAAGAACTTCACCGCATCGTCACGAATTGTTTCACGGGTGTTGGGTGCGTAGCGAACACCGTAAGCTTCCGCGATGAAATCTATGACCGGGGTGACACCACGAAGCGGCGCTTGAGCGTCGGCCCAAGAAACATTCGGACGAAGATCGAGAAGGGCAAGCAGGGTGTAGGCGGCGGTCTCGTTCCTTTGCTTTGGGCCAAATTGCAAGGCGGTGAGCGCCGCGCTGGTTTCAGCGAGTCTCCGTTTTCTGGATTCAGCTAGTCGGCTCGGCTTATCGGCGGGCATGAAGAAACTTTTCCACGAGTTCGTCGAGCTCGTCCTGTGATAGATCAAGTGTTCTCATTTCGGCTCCCATCGCTTGCAAGGTCTCGCGGTCGGGATACGCCAATTTCCGAAGGTCGGTGGCATTCACTTGTGTGTGGCCACTAAAGCGACGGAAATACTGGTCAACCACGGTGGAGTTCAGGAAAGCAAAAAGGCCGGCTGCGAGGCTTCGATCAAGACCGTGTCCGTTGGAGTGGAAATAGTTAAGGTGGTTCTCAAAACCAAGCCACTCCGCCTGCACGGCTGCCGGGTCGAATATGCACGCGACCAAGCGGCGGCGCTCCTCCTTTGACGTGAATCGCTTGGTGAGCAGATATACGCCAGATCGCACGAGCCAAGGACGGGTTTCGGCATTGTTGAGAATGGCATTGGGTTTGCGGCCTTCGGGCTTAGGCCATTGAACCGTGCCGCCGTTGAAATGGCAGGGATAGACCAGCGGAACTGTATCCTTCTCCGGCTCCCGGCGAAGTGCGCTTTTCAGGCGAAAATCAACGACACGTCCAGTTGATACACTCAGACCCAGGGAGCCAAGGCTTGAATGCAGAGCGTCCATCGTTTTCTTAGCTGCCGCATGACCCGAAGCCGAGGGAATGTGGATAAACTTCTCTGGGTCATGTGGATGTACGATTTCGGTGAAGGGGATTAGTTTTTCCGCAACAACGTCGCCATTCTCTCCGCTGCTGCTAGAAATCACTACCGCCCCAGGCTGCTTCCGGCCCCTTACGGCGTGGAAAATGACGTTCTCTTGCAACACGCTATCGTCGCGGAAGGCGGCATCGCGTGATTCAAAAACATGGAGTCTGTGAACTTCCAAGTTGTCTAAGAAGTCTTCGCGGAAATTGCGGAAATAAGGGCCGTTGCAAAAGCTCCTTGGCGTGATTCCAACAAGCTGTCCGCCGGGCTCAAGCAACCGTTGAATGAGAGAAATAAATCCCGTGTAAAGATTGCTCGTTTCAATGCCAGCGTAACGCAAATTACATCTTTCGGTTGAATCCACGTTGATCTTCCGGTAGGGAGGATTCGCAATTGCGGCATCAAAGGTTGGAGGCGGCGTGACAAATAAATCATGGGCAAGCCGCGCCGACATTTCCCGAATGAAGTCGGTTGAATGAATGGCGAAAGTAAATCGAATGCCAGCCTGGGCACAAACACGCTGACAATTCCGCATGGTCTCCGACAGTGCATCCTGGATGAAAGGGTCAAGCTCGAAGAGCGTGGCTTCGATAGCGTGAACGGCATCCTTCTTTTCGCACAAACGCGAAACGAAGGCTTCGGTAAGCGCTCCCGCACCTGCTCCGGCATCGAGCAAGCGCACCAGATCCGGAAGCGGCCCGAATAGCGAGGCCATAAAGGCAGCCACTGGCGCGGGCGTGAGGAACTGTCCAAGCTCCCCTTGCCGCTGGCGTGGCGCTGATATGGCGACGATTGACATGGGATCAGGGTATCAAATTCGACAGGTGACCGCAACCGGGGAATGGGGAGAGGATGGGCCAAGAGCCTCCAAACGGTGTCTCCTCAACGGGCGCTGCGTGTTGGCTGGCGGGTCAAAGGGTTAGTGGTCACGGGTTAGGGGGCTGCAAAAAGCTCCCGGTGAAGATCAAAACAGTGTAGAGTGCGGTCCCAAATGCAGAGTGCGGAATTGGGAGTGCAGAATTCTATTTTTGGCACATTATATTGTGCTTGCGGCGCAGCACTACACCGCCTGTTGGGTACGTAAAAAAAGTTGGATTTTCCGCGGGAATTTATTCACTTGGACAGCCAATGTCCAACCACTGAGCGCATACTATGGGCGTGAAAGTTAAATTATAATATGAACGAGAGAGGCAAAGAGAATATGAAGACCATGCCGCTGGGCCATAAGGTCCTTTGGGCCGACAGCAACATCCTGCAAGGAGTGACGGCGCCGCAAATCCCTGCTGGAACGGCGCTCGCCCGTCTTGGAGCGTGTCTGAAAATTCGTACCCAGCGCCGCGTGAGGGCACGCGGCCTACAGGTTACGCCCAAAATTCCAATCCCATGCAGGCCCGGTGCCCCGACCGGGCGAATTTTCAGACAGGCTCTTAAGCTTGGGGGGACTGCTGTGGATGGTGCATGGGCGCCAATGCTGTTCCTGGCGAACAAAGTTGCGGCAGGGTGGTTTGGCAGCGTCCGGCCACGCCCAAGGGGGACTGGGCAAACCAAGATTGACGGGGCGGCCATGGGCTTAAACTATAGTGTTGACTCACTACAGCACTACAGCTTATTCGAGCTTTTTGGGTTTTTAGCCGGCGGTGATTTTTGTTTGACTAGGTTGGACGGATATATTCGCGTATTTCCGAGTGGCGCTGATTCAGGTTCGCGCTGGGAAATGACTTTGTTCGCCGAAATCCAGCCACGGCTCGACGGAAACGGGACAACAAAAGAGAGGCTCGCTTTACGGTCTGGCTTGCCCTGCCGTCCGCGCGCGCAGGCCCGCCAGTTCCATCAGTTTGGCTGTCTCTCGATAGGCTTCTTCCACCCAGGCGACGATCTTGGAGTGGTCGGGCGCGTATTCCAACTCGACGGAGACGACGCCGTCGATTTTCAGCTCCTTGATGGCTTGCAGGTAGGGCGCGAACTTGACAACGCCGCGGCCGGGCGGCAAATCGCCATGCACCTTGCCGTCGCAATCGCTCAGATGAACGTGGATGGCTTTGCCCTGGAGCTTCTTCACCTCGGCGGGGCTGGCGTCGGACAGGACCAGGTGGCTGATGTCGATGTTGGCCCGGACGCGCGGATGGCCGCACTCATCGACGAAACGGACCATGCTGGCAACGCTGTTCAAGAGGCTGAGGCGGAAAGGCTCCAATTCGAGGGCAATGTCGATGCCGCGTTTGTCGGCGTAATCGCCCAAACGGCGGCAGGTTTCCAGGCCCCAATCCCATTGCGCTTGGGGCGGGATGACTTCGCGCTGCCAGATATATTCGCCCAGGACGACGAGGATGTTTTTCGCGCTCCAAGTTTTGGCCAGATCGACGTATTGGCGGCAGCGGGCCAGGTGGAACTCGCGCACAGGCTGGTTGAAATCGATCAATCCCACCGCGACGACCGGCAGCGAGATGATGGGCAGGCCGAGCCGGGCCGTAATGCGGCTGACGAGACGGATTTCGCTCTTGGAGAGGCCGGCGGCCTCGGTGAAAATATCGACGCAATCGAAACCGATGCGGGCGATGTGTTCAAGGCCCACCGCGGTATCGACGCCGGCCTGGGCGAAGGCGCTGTTGATGATGCCAAGTCTCATAAGCGAACTTTTTGAAACAATCGTCCGCCCTGCCGTGTTATGGAATCAAACAGAAAATGGATGATTTTATTGACGAAGAAAGTGAAACGGTTTTGCCTCGGGCGGCGCGCCTGCCCTAACTTATGGCGTTTTCGGCGGTCGTTAACCGGCCATGACAGACGCAAAACAATTCGAAACGTTCCTGAGAAATTACCAAGATATGGTTTTTAGCACCGCCATGCGTTTGGTGGCCAACGCCGCTGAAGCCCAAGACATCTCGCAGGAGGTGTTTCTGCGGGCGTTTGAGCGCTTTGGCGACCTGGCGGGCGACCCGCGGGCGGGCGGCTGGCTCAAGACGGTCGCGATCAACCTGAGTCTGAACCATCTGACCCGTTACCGCGCGCGCTGGAGCTTTTTTTCGGAGTTGTTTCATCGCGGCGAAGCGGGCGAAGAGACGGAGATCGAATATGCCGCGCCGGAGGACGTGGAGGAGCAATTGGGGGTGTCGGAGCGCCGGGTGCTGGTGGAACAGGCCCTGCGCCGATTGCCGCGCGCACAGCGCGTGCCGCTGGTCCTTTTCCACTTGGAGGGCATGAAATACGAGGACATCGCCGCCAAGCTGGGTGTTTCTCTGGGCAAGGTGAAGACGGATATTTTTCGCGCGCGGGCCGCGATGCGCAAGAGGCTGGGGCCGCAACTGCAGAATGATTGGAGGCCGCGCGCATGAATCCCGAACTGGAAAAAGAATTGGAGATTGAAATCAGCAAGGTCTTGCAAAAGTGGCCGGATTTGGCCGCGCCGGCTGGATTGCTGACGCGGACAATGACCGCGCTGGAACAACCGGCGCCCTGGTATGCGCGAGCCTGGACCAAATGGCCCGTCCCGGTGCGGATCGTATGCTCGGTAATCGCCCTCATGGCGGTGGCGGCGGCCTGCGTGGGCTGGTGCGCGGTGGAGCCGGGCCTTCTGTCTGCGGCGTCCCGGCATCTGGCTCCGGCGGCCCAGGGCGTGTCATGTTTCTGGAAGTTCCTCAGCGCATTGACGGGCGCGGTGGTGCTGGCGGTGGAACATCTGGGCAAGGGATTCATGCTGGCCTGCCTTGTGGCGGCGGCAGGGGGGTGGGCCGTGTGCGCGGGGTTTGGCACCATGTTTGTCCGCTTCGCGTTGGCGAGGCCAGGAAGGAATTGATTATGAAAACTGTGATTGCAACGCGATTATTGTCGCTGGCGGTGCTGGGCTGGGCGATGTTTTGGCCATCGGCCGGTTTGGCCCAGGAAACTACCACGAACCTCGACACCAAGAGACCTGGCCTCCGCCACGAGCAGTGGGTTTCCATTGGCAAAGACATGGAGCTGAACGCGGAAGATTCCGCCGGAGAAGTGGTCGTCATCGGGGGGTCGGCCAAAATCCACGGCAAGGTGGACGGAGACGTGGTGGTCATTGGCGGTGATGTGTTCATCGATGGACACGTTGGAGGTGAGGTTGTAGGCATCATGGGTAACGCGCAGATCGGACCCAAGGCGAGGATTCGCGGGGAGTTGGTGACTATTGGAGGAACCAATGAAGTGGCCGAGGGTGGATTGGTGGAGGGCCAAATATTCGAACTGGGAGCCGGAAACGGGCCGCTCAAGTTTCTGCAATTGCACTGGCTGAAGGAGTGGTTTACGCAGTGCGTGCTGGAAATGCGGCCGCTGGCGCCCGGCGTGGGCTGGATATGGTGGATTGCGGGCTTCTTTTTTATACTTTACCTCCTGGTCGCGGTTTTGTTCCCGCATCCGGTGCAATGTTGCGCGGCCCAGATTTCCGCCCGTCCAGCCACCACGTTTGCGGCGGGAATCCTGGCCAAATTGGCGCTGCCGATTCTCTGCGTGATTTTATCCATCACGGTGGTGGGCATCGTGTTGGTGCCCTTTCTTGTCGTGGGGGCTTTCTTGGCGGTCTTGGTCGGCAAAACGGCGGTATTGGAGCACGTCGGGGGCAAGATCGGCGGCGCATTTGGCCTGAAGGAGGGCCAGCGTCCGCTGGCCGCGTTCCTGATCGGCATCGTCATAGTCACGCTCTTGTATATGGTGCCGGTGATTGGATGGTTGACGCTTTGCTTCTTCAGTTGTTGGGCGATGGGGGCGGGAGTGATGGCGATGTTCGTGGCATTGCGGTCTGCTCGCGCTCCGACAGTTCCGCCTGCAAGCGCCGACCCGCCGGCGCCGGCTCCACCTTCGCTGCCGGGTCCGCTCCTGACGCCGCCATCAGCGCTAGCCTATCCGAGGGCGGGATTTTGGGAGAGAATGGGCGCTGGTTTTCTGGACATGGTTTTGATCATGCTCACCTCGGCCTTGGTTGGTCCATTCTTCACCTTAGTGGCATTGGCGTATTTCTCCGCGATGTGGGCCTGGAAAGGAACGACGTTGGGTGGGGTCGTCCTTAATTTGCAAGTGGTGCGGCAAGACGGACAGCCGTTGAATTTTCTGGCGGCCTTTGTGCGCTGTTTGGCGGCGCTGTTCTCCGCCGGCGTGATGTTCCTGGGTTTCTTCTGGATCGGATGGGATCGCGACAAACAGGGCTGGCATGACAAAATCGCCGGCACGGTGGTGGTGCGTCTGCCCAGGGCTGTTTCACTTGTCTGTTATTAGGAATCGTCCACGAACGATTCACAGACGCTACGGCGCGTATTGGCGAATTTGCTCCTGCCACCAGCGGGCCAGGGTGCCGCTGGGACGCAGCCACGCTTGGCGATGCAACCAGGGCAGCACTTCAGCGTCGCTCAGGATGAGCACCTTTTCTGTTGGCTGCAAACTATCGGGCCCTTCGGCCAGCAACTTCTCGCACAAGGAGCGGACTTCCGGCCGGCCTACACCCAGATTTACCAAGGCCTGGGCGTAAGCGGGATTTTGCTGCTTCTCCCGCAACAAGGAGACGTGAATGGCGTTGACGTACGGGTCCAACACGGCGTCCGCCAGTCCGGAATCCGCCGGACGCGGCGCGCTTTGCCCCGACTCCTCCAACGCCGCCATGCGCGCGCGCAGGCTGGCCAACTCCGGCGGAGGCTCGGTATCTTCCGGCGCCACAAAAAGACCGAGGCGCCGCGCCTTCTCACCTAGGCTGGCCCGGCTGGTGAGCACGCTCAACGGAATGCTCAGAACCATCCCCGCCACCACGGGCGCGAACCACCAGAACACCGAATGGTCCAGACGCCATATCGCCGTGCCCCAAATCAATCCAATGGCGGTGTGCGGCCAATGGTGCCAGATGGCTTGGGACCATGCCACGCCATCGGCGGTGCGTCGCTGCGGCCCCCAGTTAACGCCGAGGAGCAGAAGCGACGCGGTTACGAATTGCGAGTGCCACAGCATTTGCAAGGGAGCGTGCAGGGTGGAAAAGGCCGTCTCCGCGACGGCGCCACAGGCCGCGTGGATAAGACCGCCAAAGGCCTGCCGGCGCGTCCGGTCCCGCGCCAAATCCACCAGCGCCAAAACTTTGGGCAGAAAAAGCATGGCCATGCAAATGGCAAAAATAAGGAAGGCGTGCTGAGTGGCGTTGACTTTGAGGAAGGGGGTCAGCGGACGTGCCGTGATTCTGGACAAACCGGTGTGCGACTCGTCGTAAAACATCCAGAGGAACATGAGGAGAAAAAGCAGCCACAACGGGCTGGCCAGATAACCCAGGATGCCCAAAGTCATGTGCAGCCGGCTGCCCCAGCGCAAGCCGCGCGCCCACACCACCATGCCNNTGCTGCATGTTGCCCTGGCACCAACGCCGGTCGCGCTGGGCGTTTTCGATCATCGATTGCGGCGCTTCTTCGTAGCTGCCCTCCAAGTCGTAAGCCAGCCAGACCTCCCAATTGGCTTTGAGCAAGAGCGCCGCCTCCACGAAATCGTGGCTGAGAATGTGGCCCCCCAGAGGCTTGGCCCCGGGCAATTGCGGCAGGTCGCACTGCTGCATGAACGGCTCGGTGCGGATGATGGCATTGTGTCCCCAATAATTTCCGAAAGCTTGCGCCCAAAAATTCAGCCCGGTGATGAAAATAGGCGCATAAAGCCGGTTGGAGAACTGTTGGATGCGACCGAACAAGGAGGCGGCGTTGATGAGCGCCGGCACCGTTTGAATCAACCCCACCTGCGGATGCGCCTCCATCAGTTTGACCAGATCGACCAACGTTTGACCGCGCATGATACTATCGGCATCGAGAACAACGAAATAGCGGTAGCGCTTGCCCCAGGCGCGCAAAAAATCGCGAATATTGCCGCTCTTTTTCCCTTCGTTGACCACGCGCCGGCGATAATAAATGCGGCCCAGCGCGTCCAGATCGCGGACCAAGGCAAACCATCGCCGCTCCTCTTCCACCCATTTGTCCGGCTCGGAGGAATCGCTTAGGATATAGAAATCAAAGCGGTCCAGCAAACCGGTTTTTTGCAGGGACTGGTAGGTCGCGCGCAGTCCCTCACAGACGCGGGGAACTTGTTCGTTGTAAATGGGAAAAACCAGCGCGGTGCTCACGCCCTGGATGCTTTGACTGCGGTAATCTTTCAGACGGGTAAGGCGCCGGTCCCCGATCAGTCGCAACACGAATCCAAAAACCCCGTGCGTGCAGCCCACCGCGATCAGCAGCACCAGCACCGTGAACAGGCACAGCAGAACCAAGCCCGCCGGCGACCACCCCGTCCGCCCCAGCAAATCGGCGAAAAGCCACGAGGTTAATCCGGTCACCAATAAAGCTGAGGAATAGAAAATGAAAACACGCCAGCCGGGGCGCACGCGCGGCATGGGCGTCACGCCCGGCCACAAGTCCTGGCTTGCAACGGAATCAGCAGTCGGAGGCGCGGCGGTCATGGCTCAATGATGGGTCATATAGAAGAGCACCACCAGCAGCAGGCCGAAAAGAACCCAGCTGGACACCATTCTGACGTAGGGGAGATGGGTCAAATGGGTCAGCGTCGCGATCGGGCCGAGGTCCAGCGGTCGCGGCGTCATGTTGGTCAATTGAAAGTCCGGCCCGGCCCGCAGATACATTGCGCGCATCTTCAGCGCGAATTCGGCCGGCCAAGGACCCGGACGGAGGAACTGGTCCTGCCATTGGCCCGGCATGTCGGCCAGCAACAGGGCCAGGCGTCCGCGAGTCGAAAGCATTTCCGCGCCGGCGGGCGGGGCTTGCAGAACCTGGGCGAACCATTCGTTGACCAGGCGGTCCATTTCCTCCACCGCCAACTCAGTGGCGGAGCGTTGTGATTCGCGGGCGGACCGCTGCATGGCCCGCTCCAGCACCAAGGCGACCAACTGGCCCAGCAACACCTTGTTGCGCACGCGCAAGGCATGGAAATAGCTCTCCACCTTCGAGTAAGCCGCGTTCCATTCCTCCAGCGGCCGGCCCGCCAGCTTTCCTGGATCGTCTGTATGTGCGGTTGCGCTCATGGCGGAGTCCAGCGATAGCTCCACGTCTCGCTCGCCAAGCCGTCGCTCCGTTTTAGCGTGCAGCTCAGGTCCACAGGTTCGTGGTCCCCGGTCTTGGGCATCATGTCCAGGAATACCCGCCAGGTATTGTCAGTGGTGTTGCGGAACATCTGCACCAGCGAAATCGAGCCGTTGCCGCTGCAACTGATCTGGGGCTTGGGCTTTTCTTCCTCTCCTTTGAGCATGGGCAGATCGAAATCAATGACGAATTGGCGCTGTCGCTGGTCCCGCGGATCCAATCCCGTGCGCGTGGACACCACGACATTGGTAGAGAGCGTCAGGTCGCTCTCACGCGTCCAGTAAAGACTGTAGGCAAACTTATAGGGCTGCAGCGGCGCGGGTTTGCTGGCTGGATTCCAAAAGGCCACCACATTGTCCATGCCTTCGTACTGCGTGCTCAACTCGACAAGGTGGACTTGGCCTTCGCCCCAATTATCCTTGGGCACCACCCACACGCTGGGAGCGTTTTGATAGGAATGAAACAGGTCCTGGTAATCATCGAATTTGCGGTCTCGTTGCAGCAAACCGAATCCCCGGATGTTGTTGGCTGGATAAGACTGGTGGCGCAACGCCGGGCCGTCAACCAGCGGCCGCCACACCCTTTCACCGCTGTCCAACTGCATCAGCAAGCCGTCGCTGTCGTGGACTTCGGGGCGGTAATCGTCGAACTTGCGCTCGGAATTTTCGCCAAACCAGAACATGCTCGTCAGCGGCGCCAGGCCCATGGTGGCCAGCGGCTGGCGATGGGGGTCGTCCGCCAGAATGTTCTGAGGGGTGCGAAAATAGAGCACGGCTTCGACTTTGACGACCGTCGTGGCGCGGGGACTGATGATAAACTCGTAGGCGCCGACGCAACTGACGCTGTCCAGAATGGCGTAAAGGAGCAAATCGGTGTCCTCCGGTTGCGGTTTGCCCAGCCACCAATCGGTGAAAATGGGGAATTCCTCCGGCCGTCCCTCTTCGCCGCAATCCAAGGCCAGGCCGCGGGCCGACATCCCATAGACCTGTCCCTCGCCCAGCAGCCGGAAATAACTGGCACCTTGGAAGGCGCCCAGTTCGTCCCATTTATCCGCCGGACCAGGGGTACGATTGGCGCCCACGCCGGTGAAGTTGGCCCAATTCAAATCGATGCGAAAACCGGCATACCCGGTGTTGGCCGGGATTTCCTTGGGCAGGTGCAAGGCGCCGTAATTAAAAAAATCCGGCACGAACCGCACCGGCTGGACATGGGTCGAGGAAAATTCATTCAGATGCACAGGTTCCTGGTAAAGATAGCCCAAGTGGAAGAACTCGACCCGGAAAGGCAGGCCTTCCTGTTTCCAGAGCGCCTTGTCGTCGCGGAACTGGATTTGGCGGTAATCATCGTAAGTCAACTTGCTCAAAAAATCGGGCAAATCGGCGCGCGGGGAATGGAAGGGCTTATGCGCGCGCTCTTCGGCCTTTTTGGCCACGTAATCAAGGGTGACATGCACCGCCTCCACCCTTGGAAGAGCGAAGGCTGGACAAACGGCGCCGAGAACCAGCGCCAGCGTTAAAATCAGGAACCGCATGATTCCGCCAAGACAAACAAGTAACAAACTGCCGGAACTAATCAAGCGGGAGCGGCCAGGGGTCCCGCCTCTCCTGCTCCTCCTCATTCCAATGAGAATTAAAACCATTACGGCAGCGCCCCCGCGCGGTGGAACGGCGCGTTCGCGACGTTGGTCACCGCAACGGACAAATGGTGCGAGATCGTATGGTTCAAATACGTCGCCAATGAAATAATCTGCGCCTCGGATAATGGACCGCCTTGCGCGGCGGCGAAAGCCGGCATCATCGTGTGGGGCTTGCCCCAGGTGACGATCGTCTTCCAATAGTCGAAGTCGGTCTCCTGCTTCAGAGCGTGCAAATCCGGCACGAATTTTTCGCGGTGGGAAGATTCGTGGCAGATGCCGCAATCGGCTGCGTAAAGGTCCTGGCCCAAGGCTTGGCGGCCTTTGTCGGCGTGGCAGCGGACACAGTCGCCCTTGAAGATGGCTTGCGCATCGGCAACGGCCTTGATCATGGCGGCTTTGCGATCGGCCTCGGTCATCGTGCCGAGGGTCGCCGGCGGGGGCGGAATGTTCACCTTGAGGTTGACCACGCGGGTCCTGACGGTGGCGTTATCGGGCGGCATTTTGTAGTAAAAGGTGAGGGTCTTGATGATCAACCCCATTTTGCCCGCCAGATTGACCTGGACCTGGACCGGTCCGCCGCCTTTGGGAGGAATATGCCAGGGCTTGGCCGGCAGCGTGGCGGTGGTGCAGCCGCAGGAGGCGTGAACATTGTCAATAACTATTTCATTCGTCCAGACATTGGTCAGGTTGAAGGTGAAAGGTGCGGTCTTTTCGCCGGGGGAGGCGTCGTACTCCTTCGTCTCGGCGTCGAAGACCAGCGCCGGGACGGCCGGCACGTTCTGGATTTGGCCCGGCAGCCCAAGCTGCGGTCGTGGCAACGGATGAATCATCTGCGGCGCGGAAGAAGGCTGCGCGGCCAATGGCCCGACGGCAAAACCCGTCAGCAGCCACTCACAAACAACCAGCGCGCTCAAGCAACACCGCATAGGCGCATATAGTAACATGGCGTCACGGGCGCTGCAACCGTTCCGACTTCGCAGTAACGCAATTCGCGCGGACGGCAAACTAGTTATTAGATTATCTTATGTTAGAACCAGTTCAATCCTCTCAGAGGTTTGACTGGGTTTGACTGTTTCGGGAGGGGCGAGCGGCCCGCAAAGCGGGCCGTTCTTAATTTGTTCTGACTCCTGCGAGGCCATGACCAATGGCCGCTTCCATTCTCCACGGCCCGCGTGTCCTATTTCGGGACACCTTTCGTCGCCGACAGGTTTGATTTGGTTTGATTTGGTTTGATTAGCCTTGATCCCGCTTGATTCTGGCCCGGGAATAGTACCGACGCGAAAAAGCGCATAAGCCGCACAACCACAATATTTTTTGCGCTTTCTGCTCGTTTCTCGATGTTTTCAGCGGATTCTCGTACAGCACAGCAAGTTTTAGGGAGCGCGACCGTCCCGGTCGTCGCGGGGCGCGTCTCGCGCCCCGCTTCTTGCTCATCAGTTTGATTCACCTTGATTGGGTTCGGCCGGGTTTGATCAAGCCTGTTTGTGCCGTCGTGAAGTGGCCTTGCCGCCTCTTCCGTCATAATTCATACTTCATCCTTTTCCTACCCTCCCAACTGCAAACTTTCAAAGAACAGCCGCATTAGCGACGCACAACTCACAGACTACCACATTCTGGTTGGAAGTCGATTCCCATTTTCGTGATTACTTGACAGTCATCGTGAACGCACCGGTGAGGATTTGCCCGGCGACTTTCGTTTGCAGCCAAAGGCGGTAAACCCCCGCCTTAGGAAAAGCGTATGGAAAAGAAAGCTGGGGAAGCGCGGCCGTGCAAAACTGGTCCAGCGGCTTGTTGGCCAGAAACCCGGCCCGCTCGCGCTCGGCGAAAAGCCGCTGCGAAACCATTGAGACGGAACCGAGCGGGTGCAAATGGTTGAACACGGTGCCGTCGGAATTCTCAATCATCAAATGCCCGTACATCCCCAAATACGGTTGCAGTGGCGCGGCCGCGCCATCGGCGGTTGTAAGATAAAAAACCAGATTGGTTTCTTCATTCACGCGCAAGTCATCCGAAAACGCCGGGGCCAGATGAAGTCCAATTGGCATGGATACGCTTGACAACACTTCCGGCGTCCCGATTAAAACCGCGTCATCGGTATCAGCCTGTTGCCCGGATGTTTCCGCCCCGGCGGCTGAAGCGGGAATGCTCAAGTTGTTGGTGAGCGTTTGGGTCAATCCGCTTTCGCGCGTAATATCCGCGTAAAGTTTATAATTGCCGGCGGGCAAGGCGGGCAGCCGCAGGGTAAACACGCTTTCATTGGTGTCTGTTTGCTGCGCCCGCGTGGGGTGCAAATGCGCGAACACTCCGCCATCAGGTTCCCGGATGAGGAACAAATGCATCAAGTGTCCGTGGTCCACTGCGAGCGGGGTGGAGTCAATGCGCGATTCCTGCGAAAAGCTCAGGACAAGTTGCCGATGCCCGCCTGAGTCCGTGTTCAATTTCGTCTGAATCCCTTCAGGCCGGTAAAGCCGGTTGAGCCGATAATCTTTGTCAACGTTGTCCCACCATGCGTTGCCAAGGTACGATCCGCCCGCGATCAGCACTGCCGTGATCCCCCTGGCGCACCATCCCCACCTCCGGCGAACCGGCGAAGGTGTCTCGCCTGGCGGAAGGCGGGCATCCCGAACCGCCGCGCCGACAACTGAAATCAACAAAATCGCAACGAACGATCCCGCCACCAAAAACATCACCACCATACCACGCGTCATCACGAGGCGTTGCACGGCGATGGAATTGAGCGGAACGATTGCCACGCCCTCTCCTCGCCGTCCGGTAACCTCGACAAACACGCTGAAAGCGCCGGACTCCATCAACCACAATTGCGCCGCATACATGTTCGTCTCCCCAGGCACCAGGACCGCGGTGTCCGGCGCCGGCGATCCTTTCACCCCCACGTCCCATCGCACTGGCCGCACCGTCACTTTGGTCGCTTCGCCCGACGAGACGATTATCTGGATTTGCGCTAGACCCGGAACCACGCCCGGCGGACGGATGGTGACTCGAACCGGGTAGGACCCAGCCAATCCCTGGAAAAATACCGTCGGGCTGCCAACGTGAGCTTGCGCGGGAGCCGAAATCCAGACCCACAATGCGAGCGCAAGGATTTTGCAAAGCCGTTGGGTTTTCACAACGTCATCGTTTCACTTCCGCCAGCCAATTGCCGAACCACAGCGCGATTCGTGACTGCAAAGCTCCATAAAGAATGGCGGCCGCCGCGGATTTTAGCCCAAGGAGATCGCTGCCTTTGTCCCAGAATCGCGTGCACCAGGCGCCAATATGGTCCGGGTAACCCCACATTTGGTTGCCCGCAAAAAAAGCGTTGCGCGAAGGCTCCGAAAGAAGAAACTCGGAAAACGGCCATTGCACAGCGAGCAGTAAAACAAAAAAGGCTCCGCCCAAAACCAGCGCCAGACGGGTGTCGCGCCAGAAACCCCTTTTCTCCCCCCTCGCCTGCATCAGCAAGTCGATCCCCACAGCCGGCACGAATAACAACATTGGAAACGGCGGCGGCGCCATGTGCGTAATCGCGTTATAAATGGGCGCGAGCTTCGGTTCCGAAGGAAAAAGCGGCAGGATCCACACCATTGCCATTCGGATGGTTAAATAGATCAAGCTTGCCCATGTCGCACCCCATTTTATTTTGGAGACGCGCGCGGCTACGATGAGATAAAGCGGCAGGCTTCGGCAGCAAACCTCATAAAACCGCCCTCCGTGTTGCGCGTTGGGATAAGTGTATTCCGTCGTGAAAATGCTCAACTCAGCCAACAAGATGCCGCTGGCGAAAATAACGAGCAGATTCGCCGCAAGATAATTTCCCGGAGGCGCTCGGTTTTGCCACGAGATCACGAAAATCAGCGCGCCGATGCCAATCGCGTACGTTCCAAGCGCCAGCACGACGTGAGGCGGGCTGATGATCTGAACATCTAAACCGTACGCGTTGTGCCACCAATTATCGAACGGCCCGGAGAGCAGCATCGTAAACGCTCCCCAAATCACGACCCATGCGCCGATAGGCCCGCGAAATCCCCAAAGCCTCACTGTTGCTGATTCTTCCACGGGATCGGGCCAAAAGGTATTTTTCAAAACCAGCCAGCCGCAGATCAAACCGGGCACACCGCCGCCCAGATAAACCATCAGGTGCGCCGGCGTCCAAAACGTGTCGCGCCCTACGCTCAGATGCCATGAAATATCCCAGATGGAGCCGATGGGGGAACAAGCCGCGCCGAACGCCACCGCGTAACAATGCCACGGAACCCCTCCAATGCGCCCCGCGGCAGTCGAAGCAGGCGCCCCGAATTCATCTGGCAGAGCATGGCTTTGGCTGCTCATAACGGGTATCAGAATAGCCGCCGCCGCCATTTTGTAAACGCCGCATTCAGGCAAATGCTGGTTGCCGTCTCAATCAAGCATAATGGCGGGGAATTCCCATTTGACATTCCAGGGCCGGAATGGCTCATTGTCTTAACTGGCGTTGAATGACCGACGCCAAATAAGAAAGCTAAGAAAATGAAAGTCCTGCTGCTTTTTGTTCTGTGGGGCATCCTGTTCGTGCTTTGCTGGCCCGTGGCGTTGCTCACCCTGGTTCTCTTTCCCCTGGTCTGGCTGTTGTCCTTGCCGTTTCGTCTTCTTGGCCTCACGGTGGGAGCGCTCTTCGCCTTGCTCCAGGCGTTGTTGTTTCTTCCAGCCCGGTTGCTCGGCTGGAGGAGCCAGCGCAGCCGCGCTTGGTGAATAACGACTTGAAACAAATCCTCCAGCAGCTTGTTGGCGAAAACGATACGACAATCATATGAAGATTTGGGTATTACTACTGAGGGCGGCATGTGTCGTAAGCGCTCAAGCCATCGGGATTTCGTCCACTGCGCGCTTGAGTTCAACAATGCCCATCATTTAATTGTACTTGGCTTTGGGCGTTTTCAAGAGGAATAGAGTGGAGTCGTGTGCCGAAGGTCGCAGTGGCCGGAGTGGCGAAATGGCAGACGCACAGGACTTAAAAATCCACTTTTAGCCATTTTAGGCCATCACATCTCATCACTTGCCACAGGCGTTAAACCATTGATTTTATTGATGTTACATCACACTAGCGCAGATTTCCCATTTGTTCCAAAGGGCCGAGGTTTTCTGATGAAACTAGCACAAATTCTAGCCAGACCGGAAAAGTCCTCTGCGGCCCTCTCACCATGTCACCAAGGGTCCAATGGGATTGCGCAGCGGGTTTGTCAACGGTTAGTTGCGCGTAAAACTCGCTTTGTCATGACGAATGTCATAGAGACCCTGGCGAACTTTTGGGTCGTGTGTGATCGGATTGCATCTGGCTCGCGAGGGGGTCGTGTGAGGTTAGTTTGTTGCCGCCTGGGAGGAGCCGGGAACAAGTGTTTCAGGCTTTTGAACAGACCTTAAAATTCTAGACGCTATTTGTTGACACTCAGCCATTCCGACCGAATAAACCGTTGGAAACCGATCTATGTGCTCCGCTATTTTGGCACTGGGAGTGCAAATATATTCAATCAGCCGCCTCATCTGTCCGTGTCTGTCCTTAAGATCGCTCCAATGCCAAATTGAATGATGATGGAGAGAGGCATTCCTAAGCTTACGAACGCCATTCATAAGCTTCGATGCATCCGCTCGCGTTCTTAAGACTTTAGGCATATTGGGGAAAACGTCGGCTATAATTCTGTGCCAAAGGGTTTCGTATCGGGAGTTCAACAAACTTGTCCAAAACCCAAATTTCATTTCTGAAACTAAATAATCCTCGGTTACCGGTAAGCGGTCCAATCCGAGGCTTTTTTTAGCCTTTTTTGTGGCCTCTTGCTCTTCTCCGTAAAATATGCCAGATTCTGCAAGAATCCATTGTGGCTGCCCGATTGCCGAGCCGATTTGAGAATGGAGGTTATTTCTGAAAGCGACTTCGAAGCAATTGAAAACAAGGACAAAGGGATTCGCAAATATGTGCGTTCCAAAGGTATTTCGCAAATGCGTCCAGTTGGTTGCCTTTGCCAAAGTAACCGGAAAACCTCTTCTCCGATAACGACTTACGCATATCTTGGAAGAAATATATTGATTCAGGAGTGTTCAGCATGTATGTTGTCCTCACCGTCCGGGGGCTATTGCTCTCCCAGTCGAATGGCTGGTGATCAACCTCTGGTTTTCCGCCCGGTGCAGATTTTGATCTGCGCCGGGCGGCTGTTCTTTTAGAAAAGGGCGCGACGAGGTGGCTTCGTCAATCCGGCAACGCTGTCCCGTCAACGGCAGTCTTGGATTTGCCGTTTTAACCTCGTCGCACCAAATTTTTAAGATTTCAATTCCCATTTGTTTTTCCCAAGCAACTTCACCTTATCCTTTTTCCTGAGCCGAAATAGCGTGGCAGATATCGAGTCTTTGTTGCCTCGCGACACTTTTGCTGTGATTTGATCTAATGTCTGCCTCTCGCCGACCATTTCTTCCTCATACTTTGATCTCAAACAAATGTCAAACCGACTGCTCGATTAGGTGATACTTTCCTGAGCATTGAGCGGACAGTTATTAGAGTAAACAAGGTTAAGGGCTACGGGTGGCCGGGCTGCGCCCGGCACCCCCGCCGCCTCATCACCTTGTCATTCAGGCCACCATTTCACCTCTTTGATGACCAGCCGCTTGTCCCGTTCTTCGCAGCGCAGCACTTTCAGCGTCACTTGCTGCATTTCCGGTAGCTTGTGAAACTTGACGACATTGTCGCCATCCAGCTTCACTATGCCATCTTTCAGGTCCGGGTTTTCCTAAAATGGAGGGCGGCGTGGAATGTGATCGATTTTTGTCCAGGTTGACGTGCAGGCGCAAAAGGAATACTTTTCTCTTATGGAAACAGTCACGTTGA